>CAZTZN010000023.1:0-35381 GCA_964617715.1 uncultured Armatimonadia bacterium
GCGTTCGAGAGCGGCCCTGCGGGCCGCCCCCTCCCGGCGAGGGCGCCGGGGGCACAACGGCAACGGCCGAACGACAACGGCGGCGAGGTCTGCGCTTGCGTGCTCCGAGGCCGTTTGCGCCCCTCTGCGGAATAGTGATGCCCCTTCGGGCTCGGGCCACGAAATGTGCAGGTTCGTCCCGCCCTCGCCCCGAATAGCCCGGCAGTCCGCGACTTCAACGCCACGGAGCCTTCAACTATGCCTGTGCTGCGACCGACCCCACAGGGGCCGATGACCAGGGAAGAAATGAGACGCGCCTTCGGCTGGGCGGAGCTGATACCTGCCGAGCCAGTGGTCGCGGGGAGCTGGGGGACCTGGCGGGTGGTCTACCACGTCGGCGAGTACGGCTTCGACGACGGCGGCACACTCATGATCTCCTGGCGCTTCGCCACCGACTGGGGCGGGCCGCAGTTCGACGACCCGGGCGCGCCCGATTACTGCACGCTCGAGACGGACGGACGTGCGGCGCTGCGCGGACGCTTCGACACCAAGGCGGGTGTGCGCCCGTGGCGCAAGTCCACGGTTATCGACGTGTTCGACGATGGCCTGCTCGCGGGCGAGACGATTACCGTGACCTTCGGGGACACCACCGGCGGCTCACCCGGGTCACGCGCCCAGACCTTCTGCGAGGAGACCTTCGAGTGGCGCGTGCAGGTCAACCCGTTCGCGACGGGTGAGTTTATCCTCCTGCCCGACCCGCCCGAGATCGAGGTGGTCTCGGGCCCGGCCCGGCGGCTGGTGTGCATCGTGCCCTCGCGCGCCAACGTTGACGAGCCGGTCGAGGTGGTAGTCAAGGCCGAGGACGCCTGGGGCAACCCCGCCCGCGGCTACACGGGCACGGTGCGCCTCGATGCGCCCGGCTTCGTCGGCCTTCCCGAGAGCTACACCTTCGTCCCCGCCGAGCGCGGTGTCCACCGCTTCTGCGCGCACGCCACACAGGTGGGCGAACACCGGGTGGTGGTCAGCGATGACGCCATCGGCGCGCGCGCGGTGAGCAATCCGCTGGTGACGCCACTGGAGATGCTGACCACGCGCGTGTTCTGGGCGGATCTGCACGGGCAGTCCGAGGAGACCGTGGGCAGCAACACCGCCGAGGACTACCACCGCTTCGCCCGCGACGATGCCGCGCTCGACGTGGTCGGCC
Organism: uncultured Armatimonadia bacterium; assembly: GCA_964617715.1. GTDB lineage: Bacteria > Armatimonadota > Zipacnadia > Zipacnadales > UBA5352 > JALGVA01. The sequence continues at coordinate 1,184 of CAZTZN010000023.1, forward strand.
ACCAGGGCAACGACTTCCAGGTCACCGAGGAGAACTGGGCTGAGCTGCAGCGCCTGGCGCGCGAGTACACGCAACCGGGGCGCTTCGTGGTGCTGCTCGGCTACGAGTGGTCGGGCAACACCGCCGGCGGCGGCGACCACAATATCTACTGGCCGGCACCCGACCGGCCAATCTTCCGCTCCTGCCACGCGCTGATCCCCGACAAGTCCACCGTGGACAGTGACCGCTACCCCATCGAGCGCCTCTACGAGGAGTTGCGCGCGCGCGGGGGCATCGCCGTCCCGCATGTGGGCGGGCGGCGCGCGGACCTCTCCCGCCACGATCCCGACGTCGTGCCGCTGGTCGAGATCTACTCCGCGTGGGGACAGTTTGAGTGGATGTTGACCGAGAGTCTGGCGATGGGCCACCGTGTGGGCGTGGTTGCGGGCAGCGACGGACACAAGGGGCGTCCGGGCGGCAGCTACCCCGGCGCGTCGCAGTTCGGCGCCTACGGCGGCCTGACCGGGATCATCGCCGAGGAGCTGACGTCCGAGGCGATCTTCGCGGCCCTGCGCGCGCGCAGTTGCTACGCCACCACCGGGCAGCGCATCGTGCTGCGCGTGCAGCTCGACGGCCACCCGATGGGCTCGGAGCTGAGCGCCGACGGGCCGGTGACGCTCACCTGCCACGTCGCGGGCACCGCCGGCATCCGCTCCGTCGAGGTGCTGCGCGACAACGAGATGGTGCACGTGCACGATCCGCTGGCCGACGCGCCGCTGTCGGAGGACCTGGTGCGTGTCATCTGGAGTGGCGCGCGCATCCTCGGTCGCGACCGCGCCACCACCTGGGACGGCCGCATCGACGTCGCCGGCGCGACCATCGAAGAGGCCATCGGCTACGCCTTCGACGGCCCCCAGGAGGGGCTGACTGAAGTGAGCGGCTCCTCAGTTGCGTGGGAGTCGATCACCACCGGCGACGAGGATGGGGTGACGCTGCGGCTTGGCGACGTCGAGTGTGCCCGGCTGCGCTTCCGCTCAGGCCCGGCAGAGTTCGAGTGCGACCTGGCCGCCCTCGACCGCGAGCCGTTCGTGGTCGAGGCGGGGGCGATCGAGCAGCGGGTGGTAGTGCAGCGCCTGCCTGTGGGGGAGCCGCCGTCCTCGGTGACCTTCACGTGGTTCGATGATCCGCCGGCGGGCACCAGCGCGTACTGGGTGCGCGTGACCCAGGATGACGGGGCGCACGCCTGGTCGAGCCCGGTGTTCGTGGAGCGGGACTGATCCGCGAAGCCGGACCGGGTAAGGCGTTGCCCGGATACGCACAGCGGGCGGGCTTCGCCGCAGCAACGTACGTCGTCATCGCGGGACCGCGATCCCCTGTCCGAATGTCCTCCCTCGGGAGCCTGCGGGTAATCGTCGAGCCGGGAGAAGAGCCGCTGGAGTTCCCTCTCCGGCACACCGATGTCCGTGCCGCGATCGCCGGGATGGTCGCGCACGTCACCGTGACTCAGACCTTCGCGAACCCCTACGAGGACACCATCGAGGCCGTCTACGTCTTCCCGCTGCCCGAGAACGCCGCGGTCAATGACATGACCATGAAGATCGGCGACCGCACCATCCGCGGGTTGATCAAGAAGCGCACGGAGGCGCGCGAGATCTACGAGCAGGCGCGCGAGGCGGGGCAGATCGCCGGCCTGCTTGAGCAGGAGCGGCCCAACATCTTCACCCGGTCGGTCGCCAACATCACCCCCGGCGCCAAGGGCTCGGGCTGGACCGCCGAGACCGACGCGGAGCCGACGACCGCGTGGGCGCTGGGGATCAACGTGATGGTCTGGCTGCTGCAGTAGCGGCGTCCCTCCCCTGCCCGGGCAGGCTCGCGTCTGTTCCGTTGCCGTGCGCAGGGGCGGCATGCCCACGCCTACCGGCCCTGGTCGTCCGCCGCCTGCCCCTCTGCCATCTCCCCGAGCAGCGCGACCGCCTGCTCTCTGATCATGTCGAAGGCCGCGGGAGCCAGCTTCGCCCAGTAGCGTGTCTCGGCCTCATGGCCGCCGCGCGCCAGCGCCTCGGCGAAGGGGATGTACCCCACATAGTGCGAGGTGCAGTGCGCGATGAAGGTCTGCGCGAAGGGCGACGCGAGCTTAATCGCCAGCCCCAGCTCGACGAACGGCTCGCCCGGCAGGCCCACGATCGCCGTGTCGCCGATCCGCAGCACCTGAATCTCGTAAACGAGGTCCGCGTTGCGCTGCCGCTGCAGGTGCACGCTCCAGACGCTCGCGGCGGTGATCCACTCGCGGGTGAGCTGGCCCGGGCGGTCGGGGTCCCAGGGCGGCTCCGGGTCGGCTTCGAGCACTCCACGCGCCCACGACAGCTCCTCGTCAGTCGGCTCGCGCAGGGGGATGGGCAGGCGCGCCAGTCGCCGGTCGAGCGTCACATCGTCGGTGAACTCAAGGCGCTCGAGCAGCATGCGCGTGGTTTCGGCCAGCCCCGCGCCCATGGGTCGGTGGTCCGAGCGGTCCGCGGGATTGATGTTGCCGCACGCGCCGTTGATCACCAGCGGCACACACTCGGTGCCGAAGGTGTCCTGCACGCGCGCCGCCCACTCCCCCGGCCAGTCCGCCGAGACCAGCGGCCGCGGGAAGACGCACACCGGGTGGCAGGTGTGATGCAGCAGCATCGCCGGCACCTTCATCGAGGGCTCGCGCACCACCAGCAGCCCCACCTCGGGGTCGATCGGCCCCTCGATGTAGCGGATGGTCTGCGTCCCCTGCGGCTGCGCCCACACGCCGGTGGTCATGGTGATGCCACCGTCTACTGTGACCGCGCGCCGGTTGGCCGCCCACCGCCCGTCCGAGCCCGAGGCCGCCGCGATCTGCACCGGCCGCAGGCCGCCCAGCGCCTCGCCCACCGCCTCAACCGCGCGCCCGGCGGCCCACTCGCTGTACGCCGCATCGCCGCCGCGCACCCACTCGAACTGAGCGGGAAGCTCGGGGAAGTCCGGATCGAGCATGAAGTGGCCGATGGGCGGGGCGGAGTGCGTCTGCGTCGCGTGCACCATGAGCGCGTCGGGGTCGAGTTCGAACTCCGTCGCGGCCTGCTCGCGGATGCGCTCGGTCCACTCCTCGGTGATGATAGTGACATCCAGCGCCAGCAGGCACAGCCGCCTGCCGCCCGCCTCGAAGGCGACGGCCCTGGCGTAGAGCGGATCGAGCGCCACCCGCGCCGGCCGGTAGTAGCCAACCGCGCCCGCCAGGTGCGTCCCCGCCGGCGGCGTGATCTCCACCTGTGCCGCGCCCGCGCGCAGCCGGTCTCCCGTCATCGCGCTCACCTGCATGATCACCTCAGATCGAACCAGATGTCTACGGTGATGTTCTCGCCGAAGGGGACGCCGATGCCCTCGGCGTGGAGCCAGCCCGGTGGCTGGGTGAAGGTGGCCGCCGAGATCTGCGACGAGGCGGTGCGACCGTCCGCCAGCTCAAGCTCCAGCCAGAACCGGCGTACCTTGAAGTAGTCGCGGCCGGGGTTGCGCAGCTCGAAGCGGTTGCGGAAGTCCAGCGTCGCAATGGCCTCGGGCGTCAGCTGGACGCCCACGCCCTCCGCCCACACGCCCTCGGTCTCATTGCCGCCCGCAGGGGCCATGTTGCCCAGCTCGACCCCGTTGAGCACCGCGAAGGTCCCGTACGGCTCGCCGGTGCCCGACAGGCCCATGCCATCGTAGCGCAGCCAGCCGCGCCGCGCGGCGCGCAGGTCCTCCACCGTCAGTCCCGCGACCGGGAAGGGCGGCGGCTCGCGCCGGAAGGCCTCGCCTGTGCCCTCGAGCACCCGCACCAGCATCGGCTCGAGAGTTTCGATCCGAATGTCGGTAGCGCACGCCCAGTCGCCCGTGGTGTTGTCGTCGGTACCCGGGTCCACGATCAGCTTGGGCCGGATGGTCTGCCCGGCCCAGGGCGACAGGTCGCCCTCGATCGGCAGCCACTGGTGATCGGGCACCACCCGCTCGGCGATGATGGTCTCCGTGCCGGCCTCGTCGATCACCGCCAGCTTGTAGAGGATGCCATCGCCCAGGTCACTGCCGTCACCCTTACCTGCCAGCGCGCGGAAGGCCGCCGGCGGCTGCGCGGGCAGCGTCACCGGATCCCAGGTCGCGAATACGTAACCGGTGGCCCCGACATAGGGCGGGTGCGCGACCAGACCCCGCTTCTGCTCGCCGCCGCAGCGCCGCTCGCCCGCGCGGATATCCGCGCGGGTGTCGGCGAAGTCACCGGTCTCCTCGCCGCCGCGCAGGCACATCCCGCCCCGCCAGTGGTCCGGCATGGGCACGATCTCGGCGAGGTCGCGGATGACCTGCATACCACGCTCGACCCGCTGAGACAGGCCCTCGGCCTCGATGTCGATGACCAGCACATCGGCCGACTCCTCCTGCGGTTCGCCCAGGTCGAACTCGACCGTCGCGGGCACGTCCGGCTCAAGCGTCACCTGCTGAGCCTCGTCGCCGAGCGCAATCGTGAACTGCGCCGCGCGCGCCAGGTTGCTCGTTAACGCCAGCGAGAGCACATCGCCCTTCAGCGCGACCTCGGAGCGTGTCAGCGGCACCACGGTGAAGTCGATCCAGCGCCCCTCGAGCTGCTCCCACACGCGGTCGCCGGGACTCGCGTCCGCGGGGATGGTCACCTCGTGCTCCTGTGCGCCCCGCACAATCACCGTCTCGCCCGCCACCACCGTGTCGCGGTCGCAGGCCAGGTCATTGCCGGCCGGCTCGCCCTGCGCGAGCAGGTAGCTGAAGGCGCCCTCGACCGGCATGACCCAGGTCAGGCCGCGCGCGTGACGCACCTGCGCCGGGCCGATCTCGGCGCCGTCGAAGTCCAGCGCCACCGCGGTGCCGGCGTCGATGGCGAAGCCGCACTCGGCTCCCTGGTAGGGGATGACCTCCCAGCGCCCGTCGCCCAGGATGCGGCAGACGCCCTGCCCGGTTGATGCCGCCCGCGCGAAGCGCACAGGCCGCCCACGGCCGTCCACGTAGAGATAGGCGGGCGTGGCCGCGTAGTCGCTGCGGTGGCCGTTCGGGTCGGCCGAGAGCACCTCAACGCCGTCGGTGGTCCAGCCCGCGTAGCCGTTGGGCGGCAGGTCGATGGAGTGGCCGAAGGCCTCGCAGCGCATGCGCTCGGTGCGCGAGCCGTTGGCGGCGGTTACGGTCCCGTCATCGTAGAGCGTGACGACCTGCGAGCGGCGGAAGGCGCCGGTGGCGATGGCCGCGGAGGTGTCGAGTAGCTCTCCGGCGGCATTGACGTAGCGGATCTCCTGCGCGCTGGCGAGGGCATAGCGCGAGTGAAGCTGCTGGAGCATGTAGTAGCTGCGCAGCGCGTTGTGATAGCCGCCCTCCATGACCAGAAAGCCGGTATGCCCGAAGGCGACGGTGGCGGCGAGGAAGCGGTCAATGGAGGCGTCGATCTCCTCGCGCGTGCTGCCCAGGCTGGCATTGCGGCCGTAGAACATGCCGATGTTGCCCATGCCGAAGCTGGTGCAGCGCTCGTGCATGCGGCGCAGATCGAAGTCCACCAGCCACGGGTTCTCGGCCGGCTTGTAGCGCTGGTCCTGACCGTAGTTGCCGTCGGTGAGGCCTGCGTACATCCAGTGCATGCCGCCCTCGGAGTAGACCGGGCCGCCCCACGCGGCCTTCTGCAGCAGCATGATCTCGCCGTAGGCGTAGAAGGTGCCGGCCATGGTCCCGGCGCCGGGCACGCGCGCGTCGTAGTCCTCGCGATCCCAGGGCGCCACCGCCGTGTGCACGTCGCAGTAGGCGGTGGAGAAGTGGAACTTCTCCTCGATCTGCGGCGCCAGCAGGGCGCAGAACTCCACGGCGCGGGAGGGCTTGGGCGCGTAGCAGCGCGGCCAGGCCCGCTGGAGCTGGTTGTCGGGCGTGCGGATGACGTTGTCGATGGTGAAATAGCCGTTGACCGCGGCGTAGTCGGTGAAGTTGTTGTAGGGCCCGTAGACGAACCCCAGCTCATCCTGCATGATGCGCGCGTAGTCGTAGGCGCCCTGATCGCCGCCCTTGCCCGGCGCGGTCCTGGTGCGGAAGGTGAAGCTCTCGCCGCCGTCGCGCCACATGGTCTCGTGGTCGGTGACCACGACCTCGGTCATGCCGTAGCGGTGGACCTTGCGCCAGAACGCGGCGTCGCTCTCGCGGTTGCCCGCGCCGTGTGCGCGCCACAATCGCGTCCCGGTGACCTCGAACCACGGGGAGCGCGGATTGTCAATGGTGGGCAGAACCTCCTCATAACGCGGCGAGACCGTGAGGAAGAAGCGCTCGTAACAGTCGTTGCGCATGCCGTCGGTCTTCGGGCGGTAGCGCACGCCTCCCTGGTAGGTGGCGCGCCCGTCACGGATTTCGTTGATGCCCCACAGCTCCGAGCCGTTGGTGCGGTACCAGTCGGTGTTGCCGGCCACGAACAGCGGCGCATCTTCGGGCCCGGCTACCACCACCGCCGGCCGGGTGTTGCGGTAGACGTAGTACGGGTTGGTCACCAGCCGTGGGTTCTCCAGGCCCTCCGCAAAGCCGTAACGCACCTCGCCCACCACGCCACCCGGGCAGATGGTGTCGATTACCAGGGATTTGCCCCACAGGCGGTAGCTGTAGGCCACCTCGGCCTCGGTCGCGCCCGCGGCGACGCGCCAGCGCATGGTCACGGCGTCACCCTCGCGCTCGACGCCGAGCAGCTCGGCGTTCTCGGGCGGCGCCGGGCCATCGGCGGTCACCAGCCGCACGCCGCCCTCGGCGCAGGGCCCGAAGGCCTCGCCGCGGCCCTGCCACTGTGCTGTGATGTCGCTCCATGTGCCGCTCTCGGGCTCGATGCGGTAGACGAGCGTGCCGTCGTCGCCCGCATAGGTGAATACCCAGGCTTCGCCATCCTGCGCCAGGTCGGTGGTGAAGGTGTCGGTCAGGTTCGGCGGCAGGATGGTCTGCTCGCGCGTGGGGAAGGGCAGCCGCCCCGGACCGGTGTTCAGGGCGACGTCCTGGCCGGGGAACATGTCAATCCCGCGCATCGGCCGCGGCTGGAACTGCAGCGGGGGGAACTCCTCGGTGAAGAACACCAGGTTGTCCAGGTAGATCACGCGGTCGCTGGTGTTGTGGCCGCCGGTGATCTCGAAGCCGAGGAACTTCGCCCCGTCGCGCAGGCGCTCGAGCTGCCCGGCCGTCAGGCGCAGGTGGGGCATGAACCACTCCTTCCAGTACACGCGCGTCAGGCTCAGCGTCATCGGTTCGCCGGCCGCGTCCTCAAGCAGCAGGTTGATGTTCACCGGCGGAGTGGTCGGGTTCGGGCTGAACGACCAGTTGTTGCCGTAGACCCACAGCGTGACGGCGTCGAAGGGCGCAGGGATGTCGATCGGCGCCGGCGGCAGCACACGCACTGTCGGGCTGTCGCCCGTCGCACGGTAGGTCAGCTTGCCGACGTAGTCGCCCCAGATGAGCTGCTCCTGCGAGCGCTCGAAGCTCGCCTCGGAGCCCCCGGTCTCGACCGTCCACCCGGTCAGGTCCTCGAAGTCAATCAGAGGAGGGTGATGGTCCTGCGTGCGCCCGGCCCAGTCCAGCTCGTACGGGCGCTGCCCGACCTGCTCCTGGGCGAGGGCGGCGGACGCGCAGATGGCGACGGCGATGAGCAACATGAGCATGACGGGGCCCTCCACATGCGTTCGGGTGCGCGAGCGATGCGCGAACGCGAGTTCCACGCCGGGTGCCGGCTCTCCTCGCGGGATACCTGCGCCCGGCTGGCGGCGGTACATGCCGAACCCCCGGCGCCCTCCGGCGGCCGGGTCGGCTCGGCGAGGTCTCAGTGCTGCGAACGGGCTGGGGGCGATGCTGCGATCGGGCTGCCTAGATGGCGTTGATGATGTCGGTGACGGAGACGATGCCCTGAATCTTCTCGTCGAAGATGACGGGCGCGCGGGAGAGTCCCACGTTGGCCATCAGCCGCGCCACGTGGCGGATGTCCAGGTCCTTGTTGATCACCACCAGCGGCTTGGTCATGATCTCGTGGACCCGCACCTCCTCCGGATCGCGGCTCCAGGCGGCGACCTCGTAGACGATGTCGCGCTGGGTCACGATCCCGTAGGCGTCCTCTGGCCCGCGTCGATCGACGATCAGGCAGCGCACGCCCTCGGACTTCATGAGGTCGATCGCTTCCCTCACCGTGGCACTTCCGTCGATGGTCACAACCTCAGTCGTCATCAGGTCCTTGGCGGTGGGCATGTCCGACACCTCCGCGTGACAGGATGCCGTCAGCGCCTGACACCAGACACTTCGACCCGACTGTCAACATATCCTCGCCGCAGACAGGAAATAGGCAAGAATTTCCTCCGGCCCTCAGATCAGCCAGATCATCAGCACGTCGTTGCCGTCGGTGATCCGCACCGCGTTGCCCAGGTATTCGACCCGGCAGCCGGTGACCTCAGCCACGAAGCGCAGGGGGACCAGAGTATTGCCGGCGACCAAGCGCGGGGGGACATCGAGGGCGTAGACCACCCCGTTCACTACCGCCCGGTGATTGTCCACCCACAAACTCATGGTGTAGCCCGCCCCCTGAGATTGCCCTGGAGTCTCCGCGGTTACACGCCGCTCGCGCGCGTCCCACCGGACCACCCAGCCCAGCCACTCGAAAATGTCGCGCATCTGGACCAGGATGCGCCCGCGCTCCTCGAATCGGTTCACGTAGAGTTCGAGATACGCGCCCTCCTGAGCGGCGGCGGGCCGGGGGCAGGGGGAGACGATGGTGAGAACGAGCATGAACCAACTGACTGCGACAGTCCGCCGCGACATGCTCCCACCTCATTCAACCGGCGTGATGAGCGGCGGCCGAAAGCGGCGCCGCCGCTCAGGTGTCCTCGTAGGGCACGGGCTCGGTGCGCCCGGACTGCGACGACCTCTCGGCGGTCTCGAAGACCGCGATGGTGCGCCGGCCGTCGTGTCCGGAGACAGGCACCGGCGCGCCGCGCAGCAGGTGGTCGGCCAGGTCCCGCCAGTACGTGTCCCAGTCATTATCCAGGTTCGGGACCTCCATCTCCTCGCGCCTGTGACCGCGCTCGGAAATGCGGATGAGCTTGACCGAGCCCTGAGGCGGCGTCGAGATCGCGTGTTCGTACCCTCTGGTCGCGCCGCCGGCGCCGATGATGGCGCCCCGGGTGCCGAGCACCCGCCACAGCGTCCCCGGCGCGGCATTGATGTGCGACCAGGTCACATCGGCGACCGCGCCGCTCTCAAAGCGGATCAGCGCGCGCACATGGTCCTCGATGTCCACGTGGTCCCAGACCTTCTTGTAGAAGAATCCGGTGACGCCGGTCATCTTCTCCCCGACGAGGTCCAGCACCCAGTCCACGGCGTGGGGGCCCCAGAAGTAAAACGCGCCGCCGCCCTTGGCCTTCTGCGTGTACCAGCCGTGCTCGGGGTTGCGGTAGGCGCCCGCCTGCAGGTCGATTTGAAAGACCTCGCCGATCTCGCCGTCGCGCACGAGCTGCTTGATGCGGCGGAAGTCGCCATCGTGGCGGCGGTTGTGGTGCACGGCCAGGGTCTTCCCCGCAGCCTCGGCGGCCTCGATCATACGCGTGGCCTCGGCGGTATTCAGGCACATGGCCTTCTCGACCACCACGTGCCTGCCCGCCTCAAGAGCCTCGATGGCCAGCGGGCAGTGGGTGAAGTGCGGAGTGACGATGGAGACCAGATCGATGTCGTCGCGCGCGTGCAGCTCGGCGGTCGAGTTCCAGGTCTCGATGCCGGGCCAGTCCGCCTGCGCGGCGGTGGTGCGCTCGGGGTCGATGTCGCACACGCCGACCAGCTCCAGCTCGGGCGTGTGATTGATCCAGGCGCAGTGCGCCCACCCGAAGTTGTGCATGGGGCCGTAGCCGATGACGGCGCAGCGAATGGTGTCGGGCATGGTGGTCTCCTTTGGGCTGTCAGCTACCGGCGTGCGGCAAGGGCACACAGCGCAGGTCGCAGCCGGTCATCGGGTCGAGAGCCGCAGGATGCGCACGCGCTGAGCGTCGATGGGCAGGCGCAGCGTCGCGACGCCGTTGGCGATGGGCGCACTGAGCGTGTCGCCGTCGAGCAGGTCCTCGGCCGTCAGCGTTGCCCCCGCCAGGCCCAGGGCCGCCGCATCGACCGTGACCTCCCCTTCGATGGGGTCCTGCGCCGGGTTGTAGACCGTCAGGCACACCTCGCCCTCCTCGCCGGGGCCCCAACGCTCGATCATGAAGCGGTCGCTGACCGCGTTCGTGACCGGTCGCCAGCCCGCGCGCGTGACGATCTGCATCGCGGGCACGTAGCGGCGGTTGAGTGCCGCCACCGGCGCGTACTTATCGGGCGTGTCGAACACCGACATGTTCCCGAAGGACGGGTAGATGCCCCAGTGCGCGCACAGATTGAACCAGTACTCCATCTGCTCGGGGTCGTCCTCGATGTTGTAGATCAGCAGCAGGAAGGGCTTGGCGCCGGCCATGGTGCGCTTGTGCTCCAGGCCCGAGCGCCCTTCCACGCCGAGGATGTCGAGCGCGAAGAAGTGGAAGCGCCGGTTCGGGTGCACGCCGTTGGCGAACAGCAGCTTGCCGCGCTCGTGCAGGAAGTCGCGCAGCTCCCACAGGAACTCCAGCAGCGTGAAGCGATTGTCAATGACCGGTCGCCCGGTCGCGGCGTCACAGGTCAACGGGACGCGTTCGGCGGCGAAGTGCTCCCGCCGGAAGCTGACGAAGTTGCCCCAGTGGCCCAGCGAGTCGACGTAGGTGCCGTCGAGGGCGGGGATCTCGTCATGCAGGGCTCGCACACCATCCAGCACGGCCTTCGCGACCGTGAGCGCATCGTCGCTCTCGTAGAGCCACGGGTTGGCGTTGAGCGGGAAGGTGATGGACTTGCCCCCCCACTGCGTGTCGCGGATCTCGACCACCGGCCGCCCCTCGGCGTCGTGGAGCATGCAGCTCTCGATGATTGCCTTCATGCTTGCGTTGCCCCAGCCGCGGGCGCGGGCGTCTTCTCCCGGCCGCCAGCCGTGGAAAATCTCCAGCGCCTCGGCGGCGTCGGCGGGCAGGCGGTCGAGGTGCTTGATCTCGCGCTGTCCGGGGATGACGTAGGGGCAGGTGTATATGCCGTGCTCGTCATCGTACTCCCAGCCCGCCGGCCCACCCTCGTGGAAGGCGTAGAGTTCGGGGTCGGGCAGGTCAATGCGCGGCTGGCCGAACATCCACAGGCCCTCACGCTCGACGCGTTTCTCGAACGCCCAGGCGTTCATCTCCTGGTAACGCCGCGCCGCGTCGCGCAGTCCCCAGGCGGGATCGATGCGGTAGATGACGAAGGCAAAGGGCGCGCGGCTGCGCAGCTCGCCAGAAGCGTCGGGCGACAGGCCCAGTTGGAAGCGCACGGCCAGGCCGAACTCGGAGGTCCACTCGAAGCCGCAGATGCACGGGCTGTCCGCGGGCACCGCCAGCGAGAGCCCGGCGTCGTCCGGACGGGTGAGCGCGGTGAAGGTCAGGTTGTCGAAGCCCCGATGCGAGGCCACCGGCTGCGCGCCCTCATCGGCCGCCTCCCACAGCGGCAGCGCCTCCACGACGCTCTCGCCCCAGAGCCAGCCCTCTCCCGCGGCACCCACGGGCAGTGCAGCGATGAGATCGACGCCGCGCTCCTCGCCGGTCAGGTCGATGATCTCGCCGCGACAGGAGATGGCGTCGCCCTCGACCGCCCAGGTGGCGTTCACTTCAAGGCCGAGGTCCACGCTCCGCCACTGCTGCCGGACACCGTCGGCGCCGGCGGCCACCTCCCCGGCGACCGGTGTCAGGTCGCCGCGCCACGGCCGCACCCACAGCCCCGCGCGCATTCCGGGCGCGGTCAGATCGGCACCGCCCGCGCGAACCGCGGAGACGCCGCCCGCGTCAGTGAGGGTGAGCGACAGGCCATCGGCGGTGGTCAGCGCGGGCAGCTGGGCCGTGGCCGCCGGGCGGTCGAGGACCACGACAGGCTCGGCGGGCTCGACGGAGACGCGGGCGTCATCCCACCACGCGGTTCCGGTGCCGTAGTGACACAGGTAGATGACGATGCTCGCCACCGGCCGGTCGGTGACGTCGGTGCCCGTCACCTCCGTGAAGTCATGGGTGCCGCCGGCGCCGCGCGCCACCACCGTCTGACGGGCGCCACCCGGGGGCTGGAGGTACATGATGATGGTGGGCGCTGTGCTCGCCTCCTGCGTGGCCGACATCGCGGCGTAGTCCACGCGGCTGCCCGGCGGCAGCGGCGGGTCGATGCGGATGGTCTGCACCACGTTCCCGGTCTGCCCCTTGACGTTCGCGAGGCGGACCGAGCGCTCGCCTGATGCAGCGCGACCATCGTCCCATGTGATCTCGCCGTCGGTGCCGCGGTGATTGAACGACCAGCCCGTGGGCGTGTCCTCGCCTGCCTCGAAACCCGGGTTGGCGACGAGGTTCTCGGCGGACACCGGACGAATCACGAGCGTGAGCAGACCGATGAGCAGCGTATGGCGCATGGATCGGTAACCTCCGCAGACGGATGCAGCGAATCGTTAGTGCATGTTTCGCCGGCGCGCGTGCCATCCCTGTCGCGCCCGGCACTTGCCATCATGGGGGTCGTGCCATGAGAGCCGTCCTGATCGCCGCGCTGATCGTCGCCGGAGCCACCGGTCACGCCGAGACGCTCGAGATCATCGATCTCCTGCATCTGAGTGCGCCCGACTTCGCGGCGGCGCTGTCGGGCGGGGGCACCTCAGTGGCCGACACCCTCAAGGCCGAGGCCACCGATTTCGCGGTCGATGCCATGCGCTACGCCGCCGAGCAGACCCGCGGGCGCACCGGGGCGGTGGAGCCGATCGTGGTCAGCCGTGGCGGCTCGGTCGCGAGCGGCGTCGGCGACCTCTCCGGTCTGCTGCCCGAGGGGCTGGAGCCGCCGATGGCCGCGCCCAACCGCAACGCGCTGATTGTGCGCGGCGAGCGCGCCGCCATCGATGAACTGCGCGAAGTCATCGCGCTGCTGGATGTGCCGACGCCGATGGTCAACGTGGAGCTGGCGATGGATGCGGTGAGCGCCTCGCAGTCGCGGCGGATCGACCCGTCGCTGCGGGCGTGGGGCTGGGACGCGGGCCTCTCCGCCGGAGACACGCCGGCGCCCGCGCTGGGCTTTACGCTCGGCAACCTGCGCGGCCTGCTGGGCTACGAGAGCGGTCGCACCGGCGGGCGCAGCCTCACCGCCACCAACGTGACCGGGATGAGCGGACAGCCGATGGTCATCTCGGTGGGGGAGGTGCGGCCGCAGATTCGCAGCCAGGTGTACTACGACCCGTGGGGGCGGCGCACCGTCGAGTACTGGACCGAGGCGGTCTTTGCCGGCATTACCTTCTGGGTACTGCCGACCGTGCACAACGATGACAGCGTGACCATGGTGCTGCGCCCGATGCTCTCGGAGGTCGTGGGCTCCGCCGCGCAGGTCGGCGCCGGTGACGTCATCCAGCGCACACTCGTGGAGACCACCGTGCGCGTCCCCGACGGGCAGTCGCTGGTCATCGGCGGCCTCGACCGGCGTGCCGACGAGCTGAGCCGCAGCTTCCCGTTCTCCGTCGGCGAGCGCCACAGTGATCGCAGCTCGGTCATCCGGGTCACCCCGCGCATCATCCGCACGATGCAGCGGTAGCGCGCGCGGCACGGAGGAGGTCAGCCCAGGCGCGACTTGAGGCGCGCGCGTGCTTCGGCGGCGGTGATGCCCGCGATGTGCACCAGCTTGTGGCGCGCGGTCTCGCCCTGCAGGAGAGTCACATCGGCGGGGGACACCGCCAGCACTTCGGCGAGGAAGCCGCACAACTCGCGGTTGGCCCGGCCCTCCAGCGGCGGCGCGGTAAGCTTGATGGTAAGCGCATCGCCCCGCCAGCCGACCACACGGTTGCACGGTGCGTTGGGGATAACCTTGAGCCTGATCTTCACGCCCGGCCCCGCCATGACCGTCCCTCACATCGACTGCAGCAGCATGACCGCCAGCACCAGGCCGTTGTGCAGGCCGTGGGCGATCATGCCCGGCAGCAGCGAGCGGGTGCGTTCGTAGAGGAGGCACAGCAGCGCGCCGATCAGCGCGATGATGAGAAATGCGTCGGAGTTGAGGTGAACGCCGGCGAAGAGCACGGCGCCGAGGATGATGGCGGAGCGTGCCGGCAGGAAGCGACGCAGGCCGGCGTAGACATAACCACGGAAGATGATCTCTTCGGCGATGGGCGCAAGCACGGATACCAGCACGAAGTAGACGGCGATCTCGCCCGGAGATCGCGCGCTGCCCAGTACCTCCTCAGTGGTTTGCGCCAGTCGGATGCCGCCCCCGAAGATCGCGCCGATGGCGGCGGCGACGGCGACCATCACGGTGAGGAACACCGAGTAGCCCGCGATGCCCACGCCGATGAGCCGCCACATGCCGCGCGCGCGCAGCCCCAGGGTGCGCAGCGGGTGTGAGCTGCGCTGGCGCACGCGGTGGTAGACCACGGCGATGGTGATGCCCGCCACCAGGAGGTATTGCAGCGCCAGCAGCAGCGGGCGCAGGTCTGAGGAAGCGCGGTCGCCGAGTGCACGTCCGACCGCAGTGGGCGCGATCACGCCGCCCAGCACCATCGCGAACAGTAACACCGCGATCGCCTCGGCGACGTCGAGCAGCGTCCACGGCACGATGAAGGGGGCGCGCGCCACCGGGCGTGGTACCGCCAGGCCCCGGCGCAGGATGAGCACCAGGATGGTCGTCACTCCGCTCACAAGCAGCACGAGGCCCAGCAGCGACAGTGCCACGAAACCGCCGAAGAAACGCATGGCTCGACTGTGTCGGCGCGCTTCGAGAGCCTCCAACGCCGCCTTGTCGTCGAGGCGGCCGTAGCAGTCCGCCAACGCCACGTCCACCAGCGGCCCTTCGCGTTGGGCAATGACCAGCGCCTTGGCACGCAGTTCGGCGGCGGAGATGTTCGGCTTGGAGTACACTTCGGAGAGTGCGTGGTACCAGTCGGCGTCAGACTCGTCGAGGCTGGCCGCGAGGGTGAACATGTCGGCGGCGTGCTCGTCGTAGCCGCGGTGGCCGTAGACGACTCCCAGCCGCCAGGCCGCCGCGTGGTTGGGCCGCCGCGAGAGCGTGCGGCGCTCCCAGATGGCCACCGCGCGCTCGCGCAATTGCAGGCCCGTGTCCTCGGCGACCCGCGGCACGCCGGCGGCAACGCGGTCAATCGCCTCACCGAGCTGCCAGGCGAGGCTGGCCTCCATGATCTGCTGGCGCGACAGGCGGTACCACCGCTCCGAGGGCAGGGCGGCGCGGCGGGTGTCGAGGCTGATGAGGGTCACGGCGGCGACGAGCAGGGCGGCGACGACCGCCACGCGAGGAAGTTGCTGCCGGATGTCACCGAACGCGGGATGATACGACACGCAGGGAATCTCCTGTGGCGCCGGCCGCGTGGCCGGCGCGTCACATGGCCAGAATGGCGCGGATCAACAGCCGCTGCGCCAGCTCGATAAGCAGGTAGAGCACCAGCGGCGAGAAGTCGATGGGTGAGCCTGCCTGGAAGCGGAAAAGCAGCCGTCGGATCGGCCGCAGCAGCGGCTCGGTGACCGCGAACGACAGCCGCTCGATCCGCAGCAGGATCGGGTGCAGGGGGCGCCGCCGCAGCCAACTGAAGATCACCCGGATCAGCAGCAGCACGTAGAGGGCGTAGCCGATGAGCTGGACGGCCAGGATCAGGTCTCGCTGTGACACACTGCACCTTGACCGACCGCCGCCGGTCAGTCTCCCAGTTCTCGAGCGCGCTCCGCCGCCGCCACCACGGCCTCGATGACCGCGCCCCGGAAGGCGCGCTCCTCGAGCGCGGCGACGCCGGCGATGGTGGTGCCCCCGGGCGATGAAACGAGGTCCTTCAGCTCCGCCGGCGACGCATCATTGTCCAGCACCCAGCGTGCCGCCCCCAGGGCCGTCTGCGCCGCCAGCCTCAGCGCCTGCGCGCGCGGCAGGCCCGCCTTCACGCCGCCGTCGGCCAGCGCCTCGATGAAGATGGCGACGAAGGCCGGCCCGCTGCCCGACAGGCCGGTGACGGCGTCCATCAGCTTCTCTTCGACCTCGACGACCTCCCCTGCGGCGCCCAGCAGATCGCGCACGAACCGCCTGTCCGCATCGCCGACGCGCGCGTCCGGTGACCAGGCCGAGGCGGCCTCGCCCACCGTGCAGCACAGATTCGGCATCACGCGCACCAACGACGGCGCAGGCCCCACCGCCGCGCGCAACCTCGCGAGGGTCACGCCTGCGGCGATGGAGATCACGAGCTGCCCGTCGCGGAAGCTCTCGCGCAGGTCGCCCAGCACCGCATCGATGACCTGGGGCTTGACCGCCACCAGGATGCGCTCGGCGCCCTCCACCACCTGACGGTTGTCATCGGTGGCCGTGCAGCCGAGCGCCTCGGCGTCCTGTCGGCAGGACTCGCTCACATCGGACGCGATCACCTGCGCGGGGTCGAGCACGCCCGCTCTCAGGGCGGCGTTGAGCAGCGCTCTGCCCATCACGCCGGTGCCGATGACCCCGAGCCGGTAGCGCATGGCGCCGTCGTTCATCTCAGTCACCCGCCCGTCCGCTGAGGCCATCAGAAGGGCTTGCTGCGCACATCGGCGCTCTCATCGTCCTCGTGCGGGCCCCGCGTGCGACCCGCGGAGATGGAGAGCTGCTCGACGGGGATGTCGAACGGCGAGCAGATGAAGACCGAGCGCGCCACCTTCTTCATCGCGCCGTTGAGCCCGTAGACCACCCCGCCGAGGAAGTCCACGATACGCCGCGCCTCGGCCTCGGGCACCTCCTCGAGGTTGACGATCACGGGCAGTTGGCTCTTGATCTGCTCGGCAACCTGCGGTGCTTCCTCGATGGTCTGCGGTCGCGCACGAATGATCGCCATGCCGCTGAACTCGTTGCGATCACTGCGCAGAGGGTAAACGCCCGAGGGGTCATCATCCACCGGGGCAAAGCCCTCAATACCGTCCTCGAAGTCCAGCCCCTCCCCGTTCAGGCCGTCTCTGAATCCGAAGAACTCCAGGGCGGCTGCCACAAGGCGGTTCGACATCATGCATCCCTCCAGTATTGCTGCGAAGACTGCTGCGTCTGCTGCTGTGCGATGCCGTCGCTCCACCCGCCCGGCGGCGGAGCCATCCGCTTGTATTCACGCGCGCGGCCCGAAGATGGCGGTGCCCACGCGCACCAGGGTCGCCCCCTCCTCAACCGCCACCGCAAAGTCGCCGCTCATGCCCATCGACAGGTGTCGCAAGTCCTCCCTGGGGATGCCGCCCTCAGCCAGTCGGTCGCGCAACTCGCGCAGCCGCCGGAAATGAGGTCGGTTCGCCTCCGGATCCTCCACGTACGGCGGCATGGTCATCAGGCCCACGAGGCACGCGCTGTCCAGCTCGCATACCTCGCGCGCCAACGCCTCCGCCTCGGCAGGGCCGACGCCGAACTTGCTCTCCTCCCCGCTTACGTTCACCTGCAGCAGGAAGGGCACTTGTCGCCCGGCGGCCGCCGCCCGCCTGTCCAGCTCCCGCGCCACCCGCGCGCTGTCTACCGAGTGCACCAGGCTCACGAAAGACGTGATCCTGCGCACCTTGTTGGTCTGCAGGTGGCCGATGGCGTGCCAGCGGACCTCCGTATCCGCCAGCGCTTCGGCCTTGGCCTCCATCTCCTGGACGTAGTTCTCGCCCAGGTCCATGGCTCCCGCCGCGGCCGCAGCGCGCACCTCGTCGAGGCTCCGCGTCTTTGTGACCACGACCAGCGTTACCTCGGCGGGGTCGCGCCCCGCCCGCTCGGCCGCCGCCGCAATCTCATCATGCACACGGCGCAGGTTGTCGGCAATTTGTGCGTATGACAACGTCAGGCCGCTCTCCGGCTACTTGTCGTCGCTGTCTCCGAAGTCGATGACCCACCCGCCGAGGTCATCTTCATCCCCCTCGTCCTCGTCGCCCTTCTCCTCGGCAGGCTCTTCCTTGGGCCCCCCGATCTGGATCTCGCCCAACTCCGGCTCCGCCTGGGCTTCGTCTGCGGGCGGTTCGAAGCCGGGACCGGCCGCGGGCTCGAAGCTCACTTCAGCCTCGGACTCCTCGAGCAGGCCTTCGGCTGAGATCTCCTCGGGCGCGGGCGGAGGTGGGGGCGGGGCGAACTCCGGCTCCTCCGCAGCGGGCTCGAACAGAACCTCCTCGGCCTCGATCTCCTCGGCGGCGGGCGGTGGTGGGGGTGGGGTGACCTCCTCAGCCTCCACCGCGGGTGGCGGCGGGGGTGGGGTGACCTCTTCGGCCTCGACTGCGGGTGGTGGTGGCGCTATCTCCTCTATCGACTTGGCCACCGGCTCCGGCTCTGCGGCCTCTTCGAAGTCAAGCTCCGGGACTTCCGGCGGGGCTATCTCGTCCTCGTCGTACTCTTCCTCGGCCGGGCCGATGTCCGACTCGCCGCCGAGCACCAGGTTGATGGCTGTCTCAAGCGAGCATGCCACGGCCGGCGCGACGTCGGCGATCGGCTCCCCGCAGGAGGCGCAGTAGAGCGCATCTGGGGCGTTGTTGGCGCCGCAGGAGGGACACGAGAGAGTCCCCTCGGGCGCCTGGATGAAGTTGAAGCAGCGCAGGCAGGCACCACGTGTGGACGGGTTTTCGCAGCCGCACCGATTGCAGTAGACCACTGCCACAGTAATTCCACCTTACCGGCAAGCGTGGTCGAAATCACGCCGAGTATAGCCCAACGCATATGCACTGTCAAGCTGGCCGCGACGGGCCATCGCGGCGGTACAGAGAGCGCAGAGGCGCAGACGCAGCGGCTGCCTGCACCTGTTACACGGGCTGCCTGGCAAGCAGCGCCGCACGCATCGACTCGAAGATCACACGCCCCGGCCCCGGTGCCTCCAGCGCCTCGGCGTCACCCCAGGCATCCCGGCGGCGCTGCGACCACGGCCCGCCCAGGTCCGTAGGCACCTGGCGCAGGAAGCTGGCCCGCTCGGGGTGTGGCATCATCGCCAGCACCTTCCCGTCGGGGTTGCAGATACCCGCGATGTTGGCGATCGCTCCGTTGGGGTTGATGTCGGGGCGGTCCTCCACGTTGCCTTCGGCGTCACAGTACTGGAAGACAATCTGGTCGTTGTCGCACAGGCGATCGACCAGGCCGGGTATGCGCGTGGTGAAGCGGCCTTCGCCGTGGGCGATCGGGATGGGGATGACCTCGCCCGGCTCCATGTGGGCGGTCATTGCGCAGCGCTCAGGCGCACACGCGAGCTTCAGAAACACCCAGCGGCAGCAGAACGCGGCGATGCGGTGCTCCGGGTCGGGGCGGTTGGGCGCCAGCGCCATCTCCACGTCGCCCGGGTGCACGCCGGGGATCAGCCCCGCCTCCACCAGCACCTGGGCACCGTTGCAGATGCCCAGTGCCGGCTTGCCGTGCTCCAGCACCTCGGCCATCATGCGCGCCACGATCGGTTCCTTGGTGGCCACCACGCCCGAACGCACACGGTCCTGGTACGAAAACCCGCCCCCCACGATGTAACCGTCGTAGGCGGCCAGCGCCTCGGGGTCGAGGTTCCAGCGAAAGACGTCACACGAGATCCCGGCGGCCTCGGCCGCACGTCGTGTCTCCCACTCGCAGTTCGAGCCGGGGAACTGCACGAGGGCCACGCGGGGGGCGTTCACTTCGGGCATCGGACTACCTCCGTCGATTGCTTCGCTCTCCGGCGCGTTTTTCGGCGCGCGCCCCGCCCGCACCTCTTCAAGCCGCGAGAGATGTCAGTGACCCGCCGACTCAAGAATCGCCTCGACACATGCGACCGCGTTCTCGGTGGGCACATCGGGCATGATCGGCTTGGTGGGGCTGAGGATGAAGCCTCCGCCTGCGCCCACCTCGCGACACAGGCGCGCAATCTCGGCACGGATCGTTGCCGGTGTGCCGTGGGGCAGGAGTTCCTGAGTGCCGATGCCGCCCTCGAAGGCGATACGCTCGCCGAAGTCGTGCTTCATAGCGTAGACGTCCTGGGCCTCGGGCTGGAAGGGGTTGAAGACGTCCACGCCGATCTCGATAAGGTCCTCGATGATGGGCGAATTGTCGCCGCAGGAGTGTATCCACACATCGAAGCCCAGCTCATGTGCTCGGCCGTACATGCGCGCCAGGCGCGGCTTGAGGAACTCACGCCAGATCGGCGTGCCCATGATCAGCCCGCGCTGGGCGCCGAAGTCGTCTCCGAAGCGGATGGCATCGATGGGCAGATCGGCGAGGCGGTCGAGCAGGTCGAGGTGAAGCTGCATGAGCCGCTCGAACAGCTCGTGGGCGAACCGCGGGTGCAGTCGGAAGTCCATGAGGATATTCTCCATGCCCCGCAGCGCCCAAGCGCGCTCGAAGAACAGCATCCCCAGATTGACCGTGCGATAACGATCGTGCGGGCCGCTGAAGGTCGCGCGCATCGCCTCCAGTTCATCCTCGGGCAGCAGTTCGGGGAACTCGTAGCCCTCGAGCGTGGGCTCGGTGAGCGGCACGCTCACGCTGTGCCAGGCGCCGGGGCCGGGCGCGTCCCGCCACACCACGCCGAAAGCGTCCGTCCAGGTGCCGTCGGGCTGCTCCTCGCGTCCCCACGCCACCCCCGCGCCCTGAAAGAAGCCGTGGATGCGCCGGCGCCAGTCCTCAGACGTGTAGTACCGACTAAGGCGCGCGACGACCTCGGGGTCGATGGGGATAACGTAGGGTACGTAGTCGGTCTCTTCGTGGTGGATGGCGGCGCGGATGCGTTCCCGCGGGGTCATGCCGTATCACCGGTCTCCAGGCGCGTACATCATCATCCGCCCGCAGACACAGTCGTGTGCGGGGTGCGATGCGGTAGCCGCGCGTCTGTTGGCCTCAGTTGCTGTGCTCACCCGCGCCGACGGCGGCACGCACCGTTCGATAGAGCTGATCGATCCTGAACGGCTTGGTGACCGTCGCAAAGGCGCCGCAGGCCACGGGCGCCTCGGTGTCCCCGGTGGCCACGATCACGGGCACGCTCGCCAGCGCGGGATCGGTCTCCATCGCGCGCATCACTTCGACGCCGGTCATGTCCGGCATCCACAGGTCCACGAGCATGGCATCGGGCGGACGCCTGCGGGCCATGTCGAGCGCCTCTGTCCCGCTGTTCGAGGCATGCACCTGCCACCCCCCTCGCCTGAGGATAACACGCAGAAGGGTCGTGATCTGTGGGTCGTCATCCACCACCAACAGGTATGACGCAGCCATGATGATATCACATCCGCGACGCCGCGATAATGGCGCTCACCGGGAGCGACGCCGGCAATGATGGATGAGTGCACTCGCTCCCTCCCCACCACGAACATGCTACCCCGCGTCGGCCGCCGCCAATCTCACACGTTGCTCATACCACTGCTCGTCGGTGAAGCTGTGAGGAAACTCGATGCGGCGCCCCTCGTATGCCGACTGCAGCGCGCCCATCGACATGTCGAACACCGCGCGCGCGATCTCAAAACGGTTGAGGTGCGGCGGGCCGCCGTCCAGCCAGTCGGCGACGGCCTGGGTGAAGTCGCGCTGGCCGTTCCACTGTTGAGTATCCCAACTGCTCTCGCCATGCATCGGCCGGGCCATGCCCTCGGCCTGATACCACCAGCCGGCGTTCTGGGTGACGTAGATGCGCCCCCTGGTGCCCAGGATGTCGAAGTGCAGGTGCATGAAGAAGCTGGTCTCGCCCGGCGAGCCCAGCGCGTCGGTGTCGGAGTCGAACAGCACGCGGATCTCCCCCGGGAACCAGTACTGGGCGAAGGTGTGCTCGGGCGCGCGATGGTACGCCTTGTAGCCGGTCTCATCGATCCCCCAGGCCATCGCCCAGACGGACTCGGGCATGACGTCCCCCAGAAGCTGGAGCAGCAGGTCGAGCGTGTGCGGGCCCATGCTCATCAGATTGCCCTTGGTGCTGGCGCGGATGAGGTAGACATCGCCGATCTCGTTGAGCATGACGTCGCGAATGATGCCGTCGCGGAACTGCGGGAAGTAGCGGCGCTGGCAGTTGACCATCATCTCCATGCCCGACTCCTCGTGGATGCGCGTAAGCGCCACCATCTCCGAGGGCAGGATGGCGATGGGCTTCTCGATGATCGCCGCCTTCACCCCCGCGTCGGCGGCGCACCGGGCCTCCCACACGCGGTTGGCCGGCTGGGTCACCACGTGGACGATGTCGGGTTGCACCTCGGCCAGCGCGGTCTCATAGTCGGTGTAGGCGCCCTCGATCCCGAACTTCTCGCAGAACCCCATCAGCCGCTCCTCGTCCAGCTCGACGGCCGCGACCAGCTCCATGCGCTCAAGCTGCGGATACACCTCGGCATGGTTGTGCGCGCGTGGCCCGCAGCCCAGGATCATCGTGCGATAACTCGACATGCGCTTCACCTTCCGTGACGCGACGATCATTATTGCCCGCCCAGGACTGCGCGCGGTATTCCCTTCCCGGCCATCGGCTCCTCCCGGCAGGTGCGGCGCAGTTGGGCGAGAAACTCCCGGGGCGTTGACCAGGACGGGCGTAAGGAGACTGATGGCGATGGCGGACAAAGTGAGACTGGGGATCGTAGGATGCGGCGGGATCGCGGGGGCGCACCTCAACGGCTATGAAGAGCTGGTGGCGAAGGGCTACGACCGCTTCGCGATCACCGCGGTGTGTGATGTGAACGCCGACGGTGCCAACGCCTTCGCCGATCGGATCGAGGCGAACCTGGGCGCGCGGCCACAGGTGTTCGCGACCGCCGACGAGATGGTGGCCGCGGGCGCGGCCGATGCCGCCGACATCTGTCTGCCGCACGCCTTCCATCACACCGCGGGCGTGACGTGTCTGCAGGGCGGCCTGCACATCATGGTCGAGAAGCCTGTGGGCATCACGGTCAAGGCCACGCGGCGGATGATGGAGGCGGCGGAGGGCACCGACCTCATCATCGCGGGCGCGGAGCAAATCCGGCGCTGCATCGGCGCGCGCGCCATCGAGTGGGCGATCAACGATCAGAAGATGTTCGGCGAGCCGCTGTTCTTCACGCAGGAGGTCTTCTCGGGCTCGCCCTTCGACCGCACCAGCTACAAATTCGCCTGGCGCTCCCTCAAGGTCATGGGCGGAGGCGGGCAGATCCTCGACGGCGGCGCGCATTTCACCGACATGGTGCAGCATGTGTTCGGGCCGGTCGAGGAAGTCACCTGCACCATGTGCACCATCGACCAGACCATGATTGAGCTGCCCGACATGGAGCCGCAGCCGGCCGACATCGAGGACTTCTGGACCGCGACGCTCATCTTCGAGAGCGGCGTCATCGGCCACTGGGGCTGGTCGAACTACGCCTGGGGCGAAAAGCTGAGCACGCGTATGTACTACGGCACCGAGGGCTCGTTCGCCGACCGCCAGGAGTGGCAGCACCCGTTCCAGTTCGGCGCCGACCTCAAGCTCAAGGACGGCACGCAGACGCCCTACGAGGAGATCGAAAAGCAGTATCTGGCCGGTCTGAGTGAGGAGCAGAAGGCGCGACTGTTCCCCTACGGGATCACCGAGGGCATCACCATCGAGTGCTGGGACTTCATCGAGGCGGTGGCCGACGGGCGCTCGCCGGAGATCAACGCGGACGGCGCGCTGCAGGCCAAGGCGCTTTGCTTCGCGCTCTACGAGTCGGCGACCGCCGGCGGCGCGCCCACGAAGGTCGCCGACGTGCGCGACGGCAGGGTCCACGCCTACCAGGACCCGATCGACGAGCACTGGGGGATCTGAGTCGGCAAACGGGAAGCGGGAAACGGGCATCGGGAACGGCGACGGCTTCACGGCCGTCGCCGCTTGCCGCTTCGCGCCCTGTAGCGCAGTGACAGGTCTGAAGGAGGGGACGGACCGTGTGGAAGACGATCCTGCGACAGGTAGGCTCCGGATTGCTGGTCTGTGGACTGGCGAACGTGATATGGCCGGTGGCCATGGCTGCGTTCGGCGTGGCCCTCATGGGGCCAGTGCACGCGAAGTGCGATGAACTAATCACCATCGATGCTGGCTCACTTCCGGTGCTGGTGGGACTTGTCGGCCTCACTACGCCATGGGCGGCCTTCTGTCTCGGACTGATCGCAGCCCTGGTACTAAGGCGATGGGCCCACCCGGTGACAACCGTCCTCGCGGCGGTCGTCTGGCTGACCATTGCGGCGTTCACGCTCGACGAAGTGGCGGCGATGTACGTAGTCGAGGGCTCGGCCGCCGACGAGAGGCGATGGGTGACTGGCTCAGATCCTGTCACGGCGTTCGGAACCATGGCAGATCTGATACTGCTCTCGATTCCATGGTCAGGGATCGGCGTCTGGCTCGGCTACGTAGCAGGTTCGCGGCGGACCGCTTCGACGGATACTGATCTCGAGCCAGCAGCGGGAGGATGAGCCTCTCACATGCAGTCCCGAGAAGTGGGGAACGGCGACGGCTTCACGGCCGTCGCCGTTGTCGTTTGTCGTCATCCGTTGTCGTAGGTAGGACAGGCGTCCCCGCCTGTCAGTCGTTGCTTTTGGCCGTCATCCGTTTGTAGGACGGGCATCCTGCCCGTCGCCGTAGCCGTTCTCGAACGACCTCAACGACAGACGGGCTGGAACACATATTCCAGAAACCGGCGGCGTGCCAGAATGCAGGCGGCAGAACACCGCGGAGGCCGACGTCGTTTGCCGTCTGGTGGAACCTTCGGCCCGCAAGCGGGCCTCACCCTCGCTTCGCTCGGGCGGCCCCTCCAAACAGCCCGCGACAGACTGTACTGGCCTGGACGATCTTCGATTTCTGGAATATGTGTGGAAGCCCGTCCTGCAAAACGACTACGGCAGACGGCTACGGCGAACTGCCTACCCCCGCGACCTCCGCCCCATCACCGGGAAGCTCGGGTCCTGGAAGCCCCGGCCGGTGTGCTCGCCCGGCGGCACCAGCACGTCAATGCGCTCCTCCAGCTCCGGTGTGATCGTCACGTCCAGCGCGCCCAGGTTGTCCTCAAGCTGCTGCATGGTGCGCGGGCCGATGATCGGGCAGGTCACCAGTTCGTTCGCCATCACCCACGCCACCGCGAGCTGCGCGGCCGTGCAGCCGACCTCCTCGGCCAGCGCCACCACATGCCGCGCCAGCTCGAAGTTCTCCTCGCGGTACTCGGTCTGCATCAGCCGCTCGTTGCCCCGCCCGGCGCGTGAGTCCGGTGGCGGCTCGGCGTCGCGGGCGTACTTGCCGGTCAGCACCCCGCGGGCGATCGGGCTGTAGGTGACCACGCCCAGGCCCAACTCCGCGCACGCGGGGAGCAGCTCGACCTCGATGTCGCGGTTGGCGATGTTGTAGAGCGGCTGCACCGCCACCAGCGGGTCCCAGCCGCGCAGCGCCTGCACACCCAGCGCGTGCGCCACGCGCCACGCCGCGAAGTTGCTGAGGCCCGCGTAGAGCACCTTGCCCTGCGCGACCAGGTGGTCGAGCGCCGACAGCGACTCCTCGATGGGCGTGTCGGCGTCAGGCTTGTGCAGGTAGTAGAGGTCGAGGTAGTCGGTGCCCAGCCGGCGCAGGCTGGCCTCACAGCCCTCGATGATATGCTTGCGCGATGAGCCCGCCATGTTGGGCCCATCACCCATGGGCAGCGTCACCTTGGTCGCCAGCACGATCTCCTCGCGCCGTCCCGCCAGCGCCCGGCCTACCACGCGTTCGGACTCGCCGGCGTTGTACTTGTCGGCGGTGTCGAGGAAGTTGATGCCCGCGTCCAGCGCCACGCCGATGATACGCAGGGACTCGTCCTCGGGCGTGGGACCGCCGAACATCATCGTGCCCAGGCAGAGCTGAGAGACCTTCACGCCGCAGCGGCCCAATGTGCGGTACTGCATCTCGCATCCCTCCGGGGTGTGGCTTGTCGGTACGCCTTCTCCGCGCGCAGCCCGCGTTCCTTTGCCTCGCCGCTTCCAGAGCAAGAGGTGTGTCTGCCGCGCCCGCTGAACTCCTGTGTTGCGGTCGGCGGGGCCGTCGCGACTGCATGCTGCGAGCCGGTCGGATGCCCGCAATCCTCGGGAGGCTGATCAGGATGGCAGTGCAGGACCGACGGACGTGGATAAAGGCGACGGCGCTGTTGCTGGTAGTGGGGGTGACGATGCTGACGGGATGCAGTGGGGGCGGCGCCGGTGGGGTCCCGGACACCTGGCTGTTCCGGGTGACCGATCTGGGGACGCTGGGCGGCGACATGAGCGCGGCGAATGCCGTCAACGACTCCGGGCAAGTGGTCGGGTGGTCGCGCATCACGACCGGCGGGGATTGGCACGCGTTCCGCTACGCGGGCGGCAACATGATCGACCTGGGGACGTTGGGGGGAGATGAGAGCGAGGCCAGGGACATCAATTCACAGGGGCGCATCGTCGGCACCGCGCAAGATGCGTCAGGAATGGACCGGGCGTTCCTCTACTTCAACAACCAGATGCGGGACATCGGCGTGCTGCCGGGGCAGACCGGGGCTGAGGCAGAGGGCATCAACTCTTCAGGCCAGATTGTTGGGAACTCGGGAACGCCGTTCCTGTACGACGGCGCGATGCACGAGCTGCCGACGCCCGGCGGAGGCGGCGGCGCCAATGCCATCAACAGCTCCGGGCAGGTCGCGGGCTGGTTCTGGCTCCTCGACATGTCCGCCGCCCACGCCTTCCGGGGCAGCCTGGCGGCGGCGACGGACCTGGGCGCCAACGGGGGCACGAGCAGCAACGCGATGGCGATCAACGACGATGGCGACGTCGTCGGCTACTACGTCGATGGCGGGCACAAGCGCCTGTTCATCTACCGCAACGGCGCGATGACGAACATCGGCACCCTCGGCGGGGCGAGCGGCCAGGCACACGCCATCAACAATGCCGGCGTGGTCGTGGGCATCGACTCGACCGGAAGCGACGGGTCGCACGCCTTCCTGTGGGACGGGACCATCCGGGACCTGAATGACCTGCTCGATGCCTCGTCGCAGGGCTGGACGCTCTTCCGCGCCAGCGACATCAACAATAACAACGTGATCGTGGGCCAGGGCCTGGCACCCAACGGCGAGTACCACGCCTTCATCGCGCGGCCCATCTGACGCGCGGACCACATCAGCGAGCGGCGGGCCGGCCCGGACCCGGGCGGGCCCGCTTCGCGTTCCGCGCGGGAGGTGGCGCGGGCGCGCGCGACAAAGTGTCGGGTGGAGCGCAACCGTGCGTCCCGGGAGCGAGGGCATGAACGTCATCGTGATCTGCCTGGACACCTTCCGTGCCGACATCGTCGGCAATCACGACAGGCTCGCCCACGTGAAGACGCCCGCCATGGACCAGCTTGCCGCGCAGTCGGCGAACTTCGACCGGGCCTTCGGCGAGAGCCAGCCGACGCTGCAGGCGCGGCGGTCGCTGATGACCGGGATGCGCTGCTTCCCATGGCGCTTCAACGTCGATCGGCGCGGGCACTGGCATCACGCCGCGGGCTGGCACAAGATCCCGCCCGAGCACGACACCCTGGCCGAGATCCTGGTGCAGCGCGGCTGGTACACGGGGCTGGTCACCGACACGCACCACATGTTCAAGCCCACCATGAACTTCACCCGCGGGTTCTGCTCGTGGGAGTTCGTGCGCGGGCAGGTGGACGATCACTGGCGCGGGGGCACCCGCGAGATGGTCGAGCCGCTGATGCGACGCGTGTGCCGGGAGCCCATCGACTGGGAGCGCCACCTGGTGCTGCTGCAGTACTTCCTGAACAACCGCGATCGGCAGAGTGAGGACGACTACCTCCCCGCACGGGTGTTCTCGGCGGCGGGCCGTTGGCTGGAGGACAACCACACCAACGCGCCGTTCCTCCTGTGGGTGGACGGCTTCGACCCGCACGAGCCCTGGGACCCACCGCGGAAGTATGCCGATATGTACATGCCCGACTACGACGGCATCGACTTCATCTGGGCGCACCACGGGCCGGAGGCGACCGAGGAGGAGATCGAGCGGGTGCGCGCGCTCTACTTCGGCGAGGTCACCTTCGTCGATGAGTGCGTCGGGCGTTTCCTCGGTACCATTGACCGGCTGAGGCTGTGGGATGACACCATCGTGGTGCTCACCAGCGACCACGGCACGCAGATCCTCGACCATGGGCACTTCGGTAAGGGCCCGAGCAATCTGCGGCGCTACAACACGCAGATCGCCATGCACCTGCGCCACCCCGACGGTCCGCGCGGGGAGCACTTCGGCGGCTTCGTGCAGGCGCACGACCTGGCGCCCACGCTGCTCGGACGGCTCGGCGTGCCGGCGGAGATGGATGGCCTGGACTTCTGGCCGCTGGTGACCGGCAAGCCCGAGGCGATCCGCGACCACGTGGTGATCGCGTGGGCGGACTGGGCGGAGGGACGCGCGCGGGGGGCGGTGTCGGTGCGCGATGATCGCTGGAACTTCCAGGTCAAGACCGGCGAGGATGACGAGGCGCCCGCGTTGTATGATCTGAGCGAGGACCCGAACGAGAACACGAACGTGATCGCCGACCACCCGGAGGTCGTGGCGTTGCAGCGCCGGCGTGTGGAGGCGGTGTTGCGCCAGCCGCTCCCGGGCCAGCATGAGGAGATGTGCACGCGCGACGTCAAGGCCCCCGCGCACGTGTGCCGCGCCATCCAGTTCGGCTTCCGCAACCCGGGCGAGCAGTAGCGCCCTTGCCGGGGGGGCGCGGCCGTGATCGATCGCCGCTATGCGGGGGGCGCCGCGCGTGCCGACGGCGAAGGGCTGGCGCACGCGGTCGGAGAAGTCCTCATGCGCACCGCCGACACGGCGTTCGCGCTCGATGTGCGGCACCGCCGGCAATGACGGCCCGGAGGAGAGATCATGAGGACACTCGCGCTCATCGCGCTGGCCGCGATCTGCGGGTCGGCGGCGGCTCAGCAGGATGACCCCACCATCCTGCGCCACGACAACTTCCTGGTATTCGAGGCCGAAGCGGGGGAGACCGTCGGCATCGCGGTCGAGTCGATCCCCAAGGCCGGCTACCGCTATGCCGACGAGCTGATGGTCGAGGTGATTGACTCGACCAGCGAGCGCACCCTGCGTCGCCTGCTGCGCCTGGGGGAGGCCGAGACCATCGAGTACCGGGTGCAGACCGGTGGCAGGCACGCGGTGCGCATCTCCTCGGGCTGGAACATGTGCGCCGCGCGCATCGTGGACCGACCGTGGGCGCTGGTGGCGTGGCAGGATGTGCCGGTGTCGATCTGCGGCTCGATGGCCCCGCAATACTTCAAGGTGCCCCCGGGGGTAGAGCGCTTCCGGCTCACCATCGTGGCCGACGTGACCGGTGAGGGCGCCGCGCTGCGCGTCTTCGGGCCAGATGGCGCGGTGGTGCTTGAGGAGACCGACGACTTCGACCGGCCGCGGCGCTTCGACCTTGACGTGCCCGAGGGCGCCGACGGCGCAGTGTGGTCGCTGACCGTGACCGACCCCGAGCAGGAGGGGCTGGCGCTGGACGACGTGACCCTCTACCTGGGCGGCCGGATCCCGCCCCTGCTGTGCGAGGAGCCGACGTGGGCCGAGGCCTTCGCCGCGGGCGAGGAGTACCAGCCGGACCTCATTGACGCGGCGGTGGAGGTGCCGGGGAGCCTCGGTATTCGCGCGGGGGAGACGGCGACCACGACCTGGCAGATGGACGCGCTGCCGGAGGGCAAGGTCTACGCACTGCGCATCACCGCGAGCGACGTGGACTACGCGCGTGAGCTGATGGTGCGGATCAACGGTGGGGAGCCGATGGCGATCCCCATGACCGGCAACGAGACGGTGGACACCTTCACACTGCTGCTCGACCGCGAACAGCTCCGTGTCGGCGAGAACGTGATGGAGTTCAGCCAGGACCCGAGCGGCGGCTCGGCGGCGGTGGCGGTGCGTCGCATCGAGATCCTGATCGGCGACCGCATCCGCGAATACAGGGGCTACTGACGACGCGCCGCCGAGCGCTCGATGGCCAGGGCGTAGACCTCCTCCAGACGCTCGGCGATGGCCGGGTAGGCGCATGACTCGGCGAAGCGCCGGCCGCCCTCGAGCAGCCTGCGGCGTAGCTCGGGGTCATCCAGCACTCGCTCGACCGCCTCGGCCAGGCCCTCGGCCCCGCGCTCGGGCGGGACCAGCAGGCCGGTCTCGCCGTCGCGGATCATGTCCGCGGCGCCGGGCGTGGCGTGCGCCACTACGGGCGTCCCGCAGTACATCGCCTCCGTGTACGCCAGGGGCATGGTCTCGCTGACGCTGGCGGTCACGAAGACGTCCATGGCCGCATCGTAGTGTTTCACCTCGGCGTGAGGGATGCCCCCGGTGAAGACCGCGCGGTCACCCAGTCTGCGCCGCGCGCGGTTCTGGAGCAACTCCCGTCTACCGCCGTCGCCGACCACAAGCAGGCGTACGTTGCGCCCGCGCTGCGCGAGGATGGCGACGGCGTCAATCACGCACTCCACGTTCTTGATCGGCGACAGACGGCCGAGGAAGCCGATGACGGTCTCGTCGGCGGCGAAGCCCAGCCGCACGCGGGTGCCTTCGCGGTCGGGCCCGGTCAGCGTGGCGAGGTCAACAGGGTTGTGCACGATCTCGATGGGCACGGTCACGCCCTTGCCGAGCAGGCGCTGGCGCATCCACTGCACCGGCGTGGTCACCACGTCGCACAGGTTGAAGAAGCGCCCCACGTGGCGGCTGACCACCCGCTCCACCCACTTCTCGGGCAGGAAGGCGCGGTCGGCGTAGAGTTCATACTGTGTGTGCGCGGTGGCGACGAAGGGCAATCTGCGCCGCCGCGCCCAGCGATGGCCCCACGCGCCCACCCACGCGGGATGCTGGCTGTGCACGATGTCCGCCTCGAGGGTGAGCAGCCGGTAGTGCTCACGCGCTGTGGCCAGCACGGGTAGAGCCATCATGTAATCGACCTCGCCCGGCAGCACTACCGAGCGGTAGCGGTGCACGAAGGGGTCATCGGCGAAGGGGTCTTCGCCCCGCGGCGCGGGCGCGAACACGTGCACCTCATGCCCGCGCTCCACCAGCCCGCAGCGGTAGAAATGCGTGACATTGGCCACCCCGTTGAGGCTGGGCGGGTAGGTGTTGGTGAAATGCACGATCTTCATGGTCGGGCGGATGGCTCCGCTCGTGGGAGGGGTTGAGTGCGCCTGCGTGTCCCGCAGCATAGCACGGTGCGGGCGCGGGCGGCAAGATGGTGAATGTGTCGCATGACCGTGCCCGGAGCCGCCGCGGTCCTCAGAGCGCATTCTGACCGGCGGCCCGCGGGTTGGTGCAGCCGTTCCTCCGGGGAATATCTCTGCGCTCTCGCGTCACTGCGCCGGCGGCGGTGTCCAGTGTGTCCCCGCAATGTGCGTGACGTTGTCGCGGTCGTTGAGGTAGTAGATGGTGAAGATGTGCCCGTCGTCCATCTGCACCGACAGCGGGTAGCCGTTGTCGGCGCCGTTGCCCCAGCCATCGGCGCGCAGGACGATCTCCTCGCTCAGCTTCCAGGTGTGGCCGCCGTCGTCGCTGAGCACCGCGCGGATGCCCATCGCGTCGCGTCGGTAGCCGTAGGTGCACAGCAGGCGGCCGTCGGCGAGCCGGATGACGTTGCACGGGTAGCCCCAGATGCCGGTGTCCTCTGGCGGGCTCCAGGTCCGTCCGCCATCGGACGAGAACGACTGGTAGGTGTTGTACTCGCCGCCTGTGCCCGAGCGCATGACGGCGATGATCTCGCCACGCCCGGTGTCGCACAGCGCGGTCTCGGAGAAGCCGATGCGGTCGCCGATGGGATGCGCGACCTCCCGCAGCTCCCAACTCTCCCCGTTGTCGCCCGAGCGGATGACCCAGACGCTGCTCAGGCCCTCCTGGCCGGGGAAGCAGTAGATGGCGTTGAGCCACAGCGTGCCCTCGCGCAGGAAGGAGCTGGCGGCCTGATGGCCCATGGTCCCGCCGGGCAGCGGCGACGGCAGCTCGATGATGCGCGCCTCGCCATCAGGCGGCTGGATGCGCACCCTGGGGTCACCGAGCCAGGCGATGGTGCCCGCGCGCGCCTTCATCCACCGGCGGCCCCGGGCCTCGATCTCCGGGAGCTGCTCCTCGGGGGCGTAGATCCATCCGCCCGCGTAGGGGACGATGACCGTGCCGTCCTCCCGCAGGCGGCGTGGATCGGTGAAGCGTTCGTCGGTCAGCTCCCAGGTGTAGCCTCCGTCGCTCGAGATGGCCGCCGCGCCGCCGCCGGTGTTGTCGATATGCGAGCGGCGCACGCGTGTGCCGAAGCTGGTGAACAGCCGCCCGTCCTCCAGGCGCATCAGCGACGGGAAGCACGCGTAGACGCCCTCCTGCCGGTAGATGATCACGTGCCGCGCGCCTTCGATGGGCTCAACCGGGATGACGGGGCACACGTAGCGCACGTCCTTCCAGTACGCCTCGGCGGTGGCGGCGCTGGAGATCGAGCCGAAGGTGATCACGCGCCGGCCCTCGTAGGCCTCATGCGTGAACCTGCCCCAGCCGTCAATGGCGAGTTCGCCATCCACCCACACCTCGATGTTGATGCCCGCGATGCGGATCTCGTAGGTGTGGAAGCCATCGGTGGTATCCATGGCGTGCTCGAGGTCAAGGTGGCTGAGCACGATGCGGTCGGGGTAAAAGGTCAGACCGGTCTCATGCACACCGTCGGCCACCAGCACGCACATTCCTGAGCGGTCGGTGCAGTCAACCACCCTGACCGTGGCGCGCACGATGGCGCCGCGCTCAGGTCGCGCGCCCCAGTGCCGGGAGTAGCAGTGGAGCTGGGTGCGGGCGGCGCCGGCATCGACGATGTGCAGGGCGCCATCGATGATCTCAGCGCTGGTGTTCTCGCCTTGGCTTGCGCCCCAACCGGATTCGGTCGGCAGGGCGTCCGGCGTGTAGACCACGTCCCAGGCAACCGCGCCTCCGGGCGGCTGGGCGAGGGCCGCCAGGGGCATGGCGGCCAGGAGTATCGCGGTCAGGACGTCTCGCATGGACCGACCTCCCGTGCGCCGGGGCGCGCTACCCTTCGGCGCCGGGCATGGCGCCGGGCAGTTGGACGACCAGGCGTTCGCCGTCGCGTACGGTTGCCACGATCGCGCGTGCGTCGGTCTGCAGGGTCTCACCCCACGGCAGGGGCACCGTCATCTCATCGGCATCGCCGCGGAAGGCCACCACCGTCTCACCCACGCGCACGCCGTCGAAGCTGTCGTCGCCGATGCTCTCGACCTGCGGCACCGCGTCTCCCGCGGCGCCGATGAGCATGGGCACCAGGAAGCTGGTCTGCGTGGTCGGGCCGGTCTCCAGCGTCACCAGACCGATCTCGGCGTCCTCGTCCGGCGTGTGATCACGGGTCGGGTGCACGTACTGCGGCAGGTAGCGCTCGGTCTTCAGCGTGTAGCGGGCGGGCGCCAGCGGCCGGACGCTGAGCTGCGCGCCGCCGCGGATGATGCGGCAGTCGGCATCGGTCGCCTCAACCTCGCCGATGTGGTGCAGCAGCCAACTGAAGGTCCGCGGCTGGTCGGCGGCGAGGCGGTCGCAGATCACCACCAGGTCCTCACCCGCCAGCGCCATGATGCGGTCAAAGCGCGTCAGGCCCAACTCCTCGGGGTAGGCCGAGGACGGGTCGGCGGCGATGATGGTGACCGGGCCGTCGGTCACGAAGCCGGTGATGGTGGCGCGCCCGGGCTTGGGGCCGGGCCACATCTCCCCGTCGCCGTACTGGCCCCGGCCATCGACGAGCATGGTGTTGTGATTGCGCGTCTTCTTCTCGTAGGTATAACCGGGATCGTGGGCGAGCACCTCGCCGCGGCCGAAGATCATGAAGTGCCCCTGCTCGGGATGGTTATGCCCGGTGCCCGACAGGCCGTAGCGCGCTGCCAGTTCCGCCCACAGGTGCCCGCCCAGTGGCCGGCTTACCAGCGCGACCCAGGTGGCGTCATCGGCCCACGAAGTACGCGCGAACGCGGTTTCGACGTCGGGATAGTACTGCGCCCGCGGCACGTCGGCGAAGGGGTCGCCGGGCTCGACGCTCTCGTCCAGCCACAGGAAATCGAAGGCGATGCCCGTGGGGTCCCGTTTGAGCAGGTCGGCGATGCCCTGGACCACCGGATCCTGGAAGCGCCTCGCCTCCCACAACAGCAGGCGCGTGGGCGGGCGCCGGGAAGGCACCGTGGTGTCCTCCAGCGTCGCACTGAACGCCATGCCCGGATACATGTGATGGAAGCGGAACACCGCCTGGCCGTGC
>CAZTZN010000024.1:0-35244 GCA_964617715.1 uncultured Armatimonadia bacterium
TGGAACTGCACCTCGGGCGTCATGCCGAAGCGCTCCTTGGCGGCCCAGGTGGCGGCGACTTCTCCGGGTGCGCACCAGATGGGCCACACCTCGACCTCATGCTGCAGCGTGAGCGCGAGCAACTGCTGGGTCTCGTCGGGACGGCCGTAGACCTGCGCGTCGCGCCACGCCGGCAGGAAGACCGAGACGTTGCCGAACTGTGGTGACAGGAACTCCGCGCGCCACTGGTCGAGCGACACGATCTCATGGTAGGGCAGCTTGTCGGTGTTGATCGCGTGGTAGAACTGCTCGCCCGAACATGCTGAGTCGGCGTAGAAGTAGTGCGGCCACTTCCAGCGCGATGAGGTCACGATCAGCGGCTCGATGCCGTGCTGCACGAAGACCCCGCGCAGCCGCTGGTACATGCGCCGCGCCGCGAAGATGGGGAAGGTGGGGCGCAGCTCGCCCGCGCGTCGGTAGCCGCAACCGTGGGCCTCGTTGCTGCAGCCGCGAATGCCCGCGAGGTCGATGTACACGCCCGGGCCCCCCAGGTGCCGCAGCTCGTGGTCACACGTCCACACCACGAAATCGGCGAACTCTGAACGCGGGCAACACTTGACCATCTGATCGGCGGTGATGCGCGGCAGGATACACCACCGGTCGGCGTAGCTGCGGCCTTCGGGCACGCGCGTGGGCACCGAGCCCGACTGCATGTAGGGCACCAGCAGGTCGTCCTTCGCCCGCAGATAGGCGGCGTACTCGGCGACCGCGTTGTGATCGCGCGCCACCGGCCAGCCGATAATGTCTCCCCACAGCGTCCACCAGTAGACCGAGATGTTATGCCAGCGGTGATCCGGATGACGGTCCTCGCCGCCCAAGGTGTTCCAGGTCTCGCTGATCCAGCGCCACGAGCGCCAGTCCTCCGGCAGCGGGCGCACCGGCGTGGGCTGCAGCGCGAAGTCGATCGTCAGCGGCTCGGTCAGCGTGCGGGGTGCGCGGTTGAAGATGATGCGCAGATCGGTGCGCTCGCCTGCGCGCACGATCTCGACCGCCGGCCGGTCCTCAACCGGCTCGAAGGCGCGGTCGTCCTCCATCATCCACGACATGCCCAGGTCCTCGTCGCCGATCCACACGAAGGGCACGAAGCCCGCCGACCAGGCCACGCCATCGCCCTCGGGCAGGCCATGCGCGAACGAGCCCTCTCCCTAGTAGACCATCGGCCGGTCAGGCTCCACGGGCGTGAAGTTGAGCAGCGTGGCGTGCGCACTGCGCAGCGGGATGGTCAGCACGAGATCGCCGACCTGCGCCGTGGCATCGGCCGTCAGCGTCAACTGATAGCGCAGCAGACCATCGTACTCCAGCCGGGCGGTACTTTCGACGGCCACCCCCGCCGCCTCGTCGCTGGCGCGTAGATCCACCCCGGCCGGGCCATC
Source organism: uncultured Armatimonadia bacterium (assembly GCA_964617715.1). Lineage (GTDB taxonomy): Bacteria > Armatimonadota > Zipacnadia > Zipacnadales > UBA5352 > JALGVA01. The sequence continues at coordinate 1,413 of CAZTZN010000024.1, forward strand.
GCGGTGGAGCTGCGCAGGATGCGAGGCCAGCTCCACGCGCTCGCCGCCGACGGTCGCCTGTAGCGTCACCGGTCCGGCCAGCAGCTCCTCCCCCTGGCTGGTGATGCTCGCGGGCAGGCCACGGCCGAGGTCATACTCGCGCCCCCAGCAGCGGGCCACCGTGCCCTCGACCTCGACCGGCGTCCACGGCGGCAGCACGCCCTCGACCCGCCCGAGCGAGCGCACCCACTCCCAGCCATCCTGCTCGCAGGTCCACGGCTGCTCGACGCCGGCGATCGCTCGCCCGTCGGCATCGGTCACCGAGCCGCGCACCACATAGTCACCGGGCTGCAGCGCCGAGATGTCCGCCTGCCCCGCGAAGACGCCCTCTGTCGTCGGTGCCAACTCGACGCGCAGCGCCGGCCGGGCCTGTTCGGCCTGCATGATGGTGGCGATGCCACCCGTCCCGCGGCGCAGCACATCGTCTCGCGCGGGACGCAGGGCGATGTCGAGTTGCTCGTCGAAGCGGTGGTAGGTCAACTCGCAGTCGAGTGAGCGACGGAAGTCCACGGGGATGCACTGCGTGAGACCGACCCACTGCATGCCATCGCGTTCGGAGCCGTCCACCGTCACGACCATCGTTGCCGCGTTCGCGTTGCCCAGCGGCAGCTCCAGCCGGATCTGCCGCCGATGCGCGCCGGTCAGAGCCCCGACCGACTGCCGGCACGTCAGTTCGTTCTCGGCATGAGGGCCCCACGTCCAGACGCGCAGCTCGGCGTCCTTCAGCGAGCCCATGCCGCGCAGTTCAACGCCGACGCGCACACGATCGTCCGCCCACTGCATCGGCAGCAGCCTCGCCGCCAGATGGCGATCATCGACCGTGATCCTTCCGAGCCGCTTCAGGTCGTCCGCCGGAACCGCGTATGCCCACGAGCAGACCGCGCCGTCCGGCCAGCGGAAGGTGAGGTTGCCCGCCAGCATGGCCTCGGTGTGTCCGTCCGGCGTGGCGTGCGTCGGCACGCCCGGCCCGTCCTCGCCGCCGGGCAACAGGCGCACCGCCATCTCTCCGACCCACCGGTCGCCCTTGATCGCCGCCGCAGCGACCACACCCTCAAAGGGCGCCTCGATCTGCCCGTCGGCGGCTACGGTCAGACGCGGCAGAGGGCGTTCCCAGTCGCCCATGAGCGCATGGAGTTCGGGTGGCTGGCCGTCGCGCAGCGGCGCGTCCCAGGCGATGTGCAGTCGGTCGTCCGCCGCCACCAGCATCACCGTGGGCCCGTCGGTCGCAGGACGCCCGGTGGTGTGATCGACGAAGCCGCTTATGCCCGCCGCCCACTCCCACGCCGGGTCGGACAGGTCGCCGTCGGTCACCGGCGCCAGCTCAAGGTGGGGCACCGTGATCTCTGGCCTGGTCCAGGCCTCGATGTCCACCACCGCCAGCCGCAGCCACGCCTGGCGCACCTCCGCCGCGGTGAGCGGGCGCGGATAGATGCGCACCTCATCAATGAGCGTCTGCGCGTCGCCGCCGAAGCCATCCGGTCCGGTGCCTATGTGGAAGGTCGGGGCGATGGTCTGGGGTAGCGTTCCGGTTGAGCCGGCGGCGAACTCGCCGTTCCAGTAGACGGACATGTCGCCGCCGTCCCAGACGAAGCACAGGTGCTGCCAGCGCTCAACATCCCAGTCCTCGATGTTGACCCACGCCGCGCTGCCGTGCTCGGCGCCCTCGGTGATCATGTAGAACAGCAAGCTGGCGCCCTGGTACTTGTACAGATGAAAGCCGGTGGTGCCGAAGAGCGTGCAGAAGTTCGGATCCCCGGGCGCCCAGTCGCCCGCCTTCACCCACATCTCGATGGCGCCACGCTGCAGGTCGAAGCTGCCCGCGCTCCGGTAGGTGATCTGGCCCAGCTCTCTGCCGACACGCACCGCCTGTCCGAGCTTCCCCGGCACGAGCACCGGCTCGCCGATCACCTCGCCCGCCGCGCTCCCGGCGGCGGCATCGGCGTCGAAGCCCTCATCGTACGAGGCGTAGAAGCTCGGCGGGGGCAGCGCCCACGCCACGGAGGTCGCTGCGCAGATGATGATGGCGCTCATCACCAGGCGCGTCATCGTCATCACCCCGGTCGCCGCCGTCAGTCGAAGTCCGCCAGCAGTTGCGCCTCGTCCATGAATGAGAGCGCGGCGTTCTTGAGCAGATCGTCCTCAAGGTAGCTGAGATACGGCGGGTCGGGGGGGATGTCGAAACTCGCGTCCTCGCCGCGCATGGACCGAACCCACCCCACCAGCTCGTTGAACTGGCGCTCGGCCGCGTCGCTCTGCAGGTAGAAGCCGCGGCCCGCAAAGACGCCGGCGACTCCGACGCGCGTGCCCTCGCGTTTCTTGGTGCGCAAGATCTCGCACACTCGGCGCGCGAATTCGTATCCGGCGTATACCCCGGCAAGGCGCCGCTCGTAGAGAGGCTGGCCCTCGACCGCCGCCCGCGCCCGCGCCATGTGCCCGCCGAGCGTCTCGATGAGGGTCGGCGTGAACATGAAATGCACACCCCGGCCGCCGCTGAACACCGGGTACGGGTGGGCGTCGAACGCGTCCATCAGGGCCTCGTGGTAGGCCTGCATGGGCTCCGCCGCCGGGCCGTAGTAGTTGCGGTAGTAGAGCCGCAGTTCGGCGTCCACGTCCAGGTCGGGGTCCCACAGCAGCCGGCTGCCCATGTACAGCTCCAGGCCCTGCGGCCCCCAGTGGGGCGTCGAGTCGTTGTAGACGCCGGTCACCGCATATGCGCGGTAGTGATCGAGGCGGTCGGCGATGGTGCGGGTCAGCGGCAGGGGGCCCGGCCAGCCGTAGCCATACCAATACTCGTAGGTCATCACCGCCGCCGCGCCCAGCTCGTGCCACCTGCGGAAGCTCTCCAGGGCCCTGTGGTTCCAATTGGGCGCCGCCTCTTCCAGCGTCTTCGTGTAGTCCACCCAGTTATTGATGAGTGCGATGTGGATCACCACATTCGGCTCCAGCCGGTCCACGATCGTCGGCGGGTCGGTCCATGTGCTGTAGGCGTTCAGCGACACCCGGGCGCCGGGCACGTCCGCGGCCAGGCGACGCGCGATGATGTTGGTGAAGGCGCACACCCGGTTCGACATCAGGTCGGGATGTTCGGGATCGTCCATGGCCCGGCAGGCGGCGCATTCGCAGAACGGACAGGCATCGTTGGGCGTCACCGAGAACGTGGTGCCGGCCAGGTCCGGGCACCGTCGGGCCTGGGCGATGATCTTCTGTGCCACCAGCTCCTGCAGCTCGGGGTTGCCCAGGCAGAGCTGCAGACCGGTGGGGTTGCCGGGCCGCAGCCGTGCGTTCGGACGGTGGCGCCGGCGCTCGCCCTCGTACAGACAGAAGTACTCCGGGTGCTCGTCGAAGTACTCCTCAACGGGGACGAGAGTGTAGTAGGTGTGGTAGAACTGGGGCGTAAATCGGCCGCCATGGCGCGGATCGCCGCCGGGATCGGAGCCGTTGAGCCGGTTGCGCACAGCCCACCGGTGGCCCCACTGCGTCTGCCGCAGCGTGTGCTCGCCCATCCTGGTGAACCCGCCGCCGATCACGCTGCGGTACTCGTAGTCCGGGAGCGGACTGATCTCCATGCCCAGCGGCAGCTCGATGCGGTCCAGCCGCGGCACATGCTCACCCCACGGCTCGGGCCGGTACCAGCGCACGCCCAGGCGATCGAGCACCTCGTAGACGCCGTAAAGCACGCCGCGCTGCCGGTCCCGGGCGCCGACGATGCTCAGATGATCCGGAGTCACCTCGATGATGAACTGCTCGGTGCCGAGAGCAGAGGTGTCGATGTCGCCGGTCAGGTCGCTGTGGCCCACCGCGATCCAGGGCGTTGTCGGCTCGCCGCGCAGCCAGTAGTCGAAGCGCACCCGCAGGTCCCTTCCGGTGATCCTGCCCAGGTAGTCGCGCAATTCCCGCGCCGCGAACTTCTCCGCGGGACTCGCGCGCAGGCCGACGTAAATGTCCGGCGGCTCGGCGTCGGGCTCGATCAGCGTGAGGCCCTCGCCGAGGGTCTGCGGAGTCTCGGCGGTGACGGCGGCGGAGACCACCGCTCGTTCCACGACCTCGACGGGGGCCGCCGCGAGGCGGGGGAGGGCGAGGGCAATCACGAGCGCGGTGACGGTGGCGCGCATGCACATCCGCTCCCCTTTCCCCTTGCGTGCTCTTCCGGCAGGCAAGGCTTCGCCGCGACGGGCCGCCGACCTCCGGAGAACACGCAGGACACCGCGCGGTCGCGTCGAACCTGCGCGCGGTGATTGCCCATGACACACTCGCAGCCGTCTCTCGTGTTCGCAGGCACGATGGCCCTTGCTCTGACCGCAGGTTCGCTCATGATAGCGCAGCCAAGCCCCGCGGTCGCCTACCTCGACCGCCTGCTGGCGTCGAACCAGGCGGCGGTCGCGGACCTCGATGATTACGTGCGCTTCGCCGACATGGCCGCGGCGCTGCTGGTGCGCGATCCGGATGGTCCCGGGCCGTCGTTGTGGCTCGCGGGCAATCGGGGCTTTGTGACCGAAGGCTACAACCGTGCCGGCGGGCTGATGATCGCGAAGCGCCTGCCGGGTCCCGACGAGGTGGCCGTCGGAGACGTCGTAGTGGTGGGGGCGCTGCAGGGCGACGATTCGGACACGCGGGCGCTGCTGGAGGCCTGTGCCGCGCGCGGCGGCCTTGTGATCCTGTTCGCGCCGCACGCGGCGGTCGGTGTCGTGCCATCGACCGAGCTGGTGCAGATGCTGTCCCCGCAGGCGCGGCAGGATATTGCCGACGGCTATCTCTTCCTCGACGCGCACGCCGAGCCCCCGGGCGAGAGCGATCTCCCCACCGCCTCGCCAGCGACCGCGCAGAGCCTGTGGGCGTTCACCGGTGAGCTGGTGACCGCGATGATGCGGCGCGCCGACCGCATACCGCCGATCTTCCTGAGCGTGCACGTGCCCGACGGCCGCGAGCGCAATCGTGCGCGCCGGGGGCTGCGCTGGGATGTGCAGATGCCCGGCGCGCTCCCGCCCGGGCTGGCGGCGCGCCGATACCTCGCACGGGTGGCGAACTCCATGCGGGCACTGCGCGCCACCCAGGCGGATCGCTTTGCCGAGGCGGGGGAGCTGGCGGCTCGGACCATCGCCGAGGGGCACATCGTCTGGCTGTCCCAGGTGGGGCATATGCTGCCTGAGCAGCCCGCGCAGGTCCCCGAGGGCGAGCTGCCCTTCACGCTGCTCGAGGGACTGCAGCCCGACCGGGTGGCGGAGGTGGTGAAGGCGGGCGATCTGGTCCTCTACGTGGGCTACTATGAGCCCTTCGGCCCGTGGGTCGAGACCGTGCACCAGGCCGGCGCGCAGATCGTGACCGTGGTGTCGGGAACGCCCGAGCGCGACGCCGCGAAGATGGGAGCGGACATCAACATCTCCGGCTGCTGGCCCTACGGAGACGCGCTCGTCGGCTTCTATGAGCCTGCGACCGACATCACCATGCTCCCACCTTCGGGCGTCATCCAATCGGCGGCGTTCTGGATGCTGCTGGCCGAAACGCGGGCGGCGATGCGATGACTGCCGGCGGCCTGATGCGGCGGTCACGGGCCGCCGGAGTCGGCAATGCACTTCCGATTGTGCGCCGAATCGGCGTGTGCTATACTCCTGCGCGAACCGCCATGGCCAAGGATCTGACGCGTTCGTGGTTGAGCCCGGCTGCGGTGCTGCTGGTGGTGTGTGCGGCCGTGCTGGGTGCCGGCTGCTCGGGCCCGAAGGGCGCGCTCGAGCAGATCAGCGTGACCCAGTACCGCTACAACGTCGATGAGGACAACAACGTGGTGCGGGTGATCGGGCGCGCGCGCAACGGGGGCGAGGAGCGCACGCCCGAGGGTGAGATCGTTATTACACTGCACGGCCGCACCGGTTCCCTCAAGGGCTCGAACCGGACGGAGCTGCCGTCGCTGGAGGCGGGCGAAGAGCACAGGTTCTCCCTCGCCATCACCAGCCATGGTAAGGTCGAGAGCGTAGACATTGCGATCGTCCCGCCCGGCACGGCCTCTGCCGACGAGGCTGCTGAGGCCGACGACGAGGCGGGGGGCGTAGGCGACACGCCATCGAAGAGCGCGGCCGAGGAGGGCGGATGATCATGGCACACGCACTGAGAGCCGCAGTCATCGGTGCATCGGGGATCGGCAAGCACCATGCCAAGTGGCTGAGCCGGCTGGGCTGTGACGTCGCCGGCTTCGCCGGGACCTCTCCCGACAGTGTTGAGGCGACGGCCGCCAGGCTCCGGGACCTGTTCGGCTTCGAGGGCATCGGCTACCCGTCGGTTGAGGCGCTGCTGGCCGCCGGGCCGTGGGACATCATCAATGTCTGCTCGCCTGAGGAGCTGCACCACGAGCACTTCATGGCGGCCATCAATCACGGCGCTCACGTCATGTGCGAGAAGCCCCTGGTATACGACGAATCGCTCTCGGATGACGCAATGATGGCGCAGGGTCGGGCGATGGTCGCGGCGGCGGAGCAGGCCGGGCGCGTGGCGGCCATCAACACCCAGTACGTCGCGGCGGCCGAGGCTTACCGGAGCTTCATGGCCGACTGTGGCATTGAGGTCGGGCGGCCTGAGAGCTTCTTCATGCAGATGGAGTCACGCGGCGGGCCCGAGGGCACCGACCGTGAGCAGATCTTCATCGACCTGGGTTCGCATCCGCTGAGCGTGCTCATGGGCTTCTGCGGGCCGGGGGCGATGGACGAGGCGAGCGCCTCGTGCACAGTCGAGCAGAAGGTCGTTGAGGCGCGGTTCGACTATGTGATGGACGAGGGCGGCGTATGCCACGCGCATATTGTCTGCCGCAACCGCCCCGAGGGCGACCTGGTGCGGCGCTTCGGCATCAATGACGTACTCGTGGACTACGAGGGGCGCAACGATGACCAGGGCGTCTACCGGGCCTGGCTCTCGCGCGACGGCGACGAGATCTGCGCACAGGACTTCGTCGAGGCGTCGATCGAGCGCTTCGTAGGGGCGGTGCGCGGCGAACGTGAACGACCGCTGGCAACGGCGGCCGAGGGACTGCAAAACCTGCACATGCAGCTTCGCCTGCTGGCCATGGCTGAGTAGCATCAGCGCGGTCGGCAGCGCGACCGAGGAGGCACGTCCAGATGGCGATGGAAGAGATCTTGACCGATGCCGCACTCGATGGGCCGTTGCACGCGGCACTCACGCAGCTCGACGATGCCGCGAAGCTGATCGGGCTGGACGACGCGATTCACCACAAGCTGCGCAAGCCCAAGCGTGTGCTGATGGTGTCGATCCCGACGGCGATGGACGACGGCAGCACTCGGGTGTTCACCGGCTACCGCGCGCAGCACAGCATGGAGCGCGGCCCCTGCAAGGGTGGCATCCGCTACCACCCGGACGTGACGATCGAAGAGGTCATCGCGCTGGCGATGTGGATGACCTGGAAGTGCGCGGTCGTTGACATCCCCTACGGCGGCGCCAAGGGCGGGGTGATCTGCAATCCCAAGGAGATGTCGATGGGGGAGCTGGAGCGCATGACCCGGCGCTTCACCACCGAGCTGGTGGAGGTAATCGGGCCCGAAAAGGACATCCCCGCCCCGGACGTCTACACCGACGCGCAGACCATGGCCTGGATCATGGATACGTACTCGATGCAGAAGGGCTACTCGGTGCCCGCGGTAGTGACCGGCAAGCCCCTCGCGCTGGGCGGCTCGCTCGGGCGAGAGGCCGCCACCGGTCGCGGCTGTGTGTTCACTATCCGCGAGGCCATGCAGCGCCTCGAGATCCCGATGGAGGGCGCGAAGTTCGCCGTCCAGGGCTTCGGGAACGTGGGGTCATGGGCCGCGCGGCTGCTCGAGCCGTTGGGCCCCACGATGATCGCCGCCTCCGATTCGCGCGGCGGCGTCTACAACCCCGACGGCATCTCGGCTGTCGAGCTGGTCAAGTACAAGAGCGAGACCGGCCGGGTCGGCGGCTTCCCCGGCGCCGACGAGATCACTAATGAGGAACTGCTGGAGCTGGAGTGCGACGTGCTCATCCCCGCCGCCCTCGAGAACGCCATCCACGAGGGCAATGCCGCCAACATCAAGGCCACGATTGTCGCCGAGGGCGCCAACGGGCCGACCACACCCGATGCTCAGAAGATCCTCAATGACAACGGGGTCTTCGTAATCCCGGACATCCTGGCCAACTCGGGCGGTGTGACCGTCTCGTATTTCGAGTGGGTCCAGGGGCTTCAGGCCTACTTCTGGACCGAGGAAGAGGTCAACGAGCGTCTCGAGCGCATCATGGTGCGCGCCTTCGACGAGGTGTACGCTGAGTCGCAGAAGCGCAACGTGGACATGCGCGCAGCCGCCATGGCGGTCGCTGTTGGCCGCGTCGCCGAGGCGCAGGCCATGCGCGGCATCTACCCGTAGGCAGCACACAAGATGACATGCGGCGGCGCGCGCCTGGCAGTGGGGTGCGCGCCGCTTCCGTTTCGCCCGATCCCATTACCCGCAGCGAGGAGATGGGTACCGTGGTAGCGGCTCACTTGATCTGCCCGACCAACGTCCTCGAGAGCGCCCTGCAACAGCTCGATGACGCGGCGGCGATGATCGATCTCGATCCGGCTATCCACGCCAAGCTACGCAAGCCCCGGCGGGCGCTGGTCGTCTCGGTGCCTACCCGCATGGACGACGGCCACTGCGAGGTGTTCCTCGGCTATCGCGTGCAGCACAACATGGACCGTGGGCCCTGCAAGGGCGGGATTCGCTACCACCCCTGCGTCACCCTCGACGAGGTCACGGCGCTGGCCATGTGGATGACATGGAAATGCGCGGTGGTCAACATCCCCTACGGGGGCGCCAAGGGTGGCGTCATCTGCGACCCGTCCTGCATGTCCATGGACGAGCTGGAGCGCCTGACGCGGCGCTTCACCGCCGAGCTGATCGAGGTAATCGGGCCTGAGGAGGACATCCCCGCGCCCGATGTCAACACCAATGAGTGCATCATGGGCTGGCTGATGGACACCTACTCGATGCAGATGGGTCACTCGGTGCCCGCGGTGGTCACCGGCAAGCCCATCGCTGTCGGCGGATCGCTGGGGCGGACGCAGGCCACCGGGCGCGGCATCGTCTTCGTCGCACGTGAGGCGCTGCGTACTCGCGGTATGACGGTGCAGGGCGCCACCGCAGTGGTTCAGGGCTTCGGGAAGGTGGGCGGGGCCTTCGCCGAACTGTTCGCCGAGATGGGGGCGAAGATCATCGCCGTATCTGACATCAGCGGCGGAGTCACCAACCCGAACGGGCTGGATATCGCGGCGCTCACCGCGCACGTCAGGCGGACCGGCTGCGTGAGGGACTTCCCGGGCGGCGACGCCATCGGCAACGATGAGCTGCTCGCCCTCGAGTGCGACGTCCTTGTGCCCGCAGCGCTGGAGAATGTATTCACCGCCGAGAATGCGGGCTCAGTCCAGGCCAAGATGATCGTCGAAGGCGCGAACGGGCCGACCACTCCCGAAGCCCACCGCATCTTCATTGACCATGACATCTTCGTGGTGCCCGATATCCTTGCCAATGCCGGCGGGGTGACCGTCTCGTACTTCGAGTGGTGTCAGGGCCTGCAGCGCCTGTTCTGGACCGAGGACGAGGTGAACCTGCGGCTCGAGAGTGTGATGGTCAGGGCCTACAATGAGGTTTACGCCTGCGCCTGTGAGCGCAACATGGATATGCGGAGCGCCGCTATGGCGGTAGCGGTCGGGCGAGTCGCGGAGGCGGTCCGGGTGCGTGGCATCTACCCCTAGTCAGCGGGCTGCGCGGGCCGGTGACGGCGCCGGGCATCATGCGGCTTCGCCGTCCCGAGCGGGGAGGTGCCTGCGGCGTGGGCGGACAACACTTGGCACGAAAAGTCGGGCACGCCGCAGCCAACATGCGCGTGGCCTTGACCGGCGTTCGCCGGGAGAGTAAGATAGCCTCAGTCCGTGCCAACGATGCATTACCGTGCTCAGTCGGTTAGAGGTGAGGGGAATGCGCGGGTCTTCCCGCCATGCCGGTCCCGTTGCGGTGACGGCCATCGCCCTGGTGATGATCGCGACGTCTGTGCTCGCAGACGTGACGATCACCTATCAGGGCGAGACGTCTGACATGACCAGCTACACGGGCAGCAACGCCAGCGACCTCAAGTGGGACTACGTCTACGACCTCGGCGGGTGGACTTCCACCGAGGGACCGTTCTACTGGGGCGTCTTCTCCTCTCAGATCAACAGCGGCGACATCTTCGCTCCCACCGGCTGGAGCGGGGTGTGGGACAGCAACATCACGTCGTCGGACTACGGCGGGGCCTTCGCCGGCACCCAACTCGAGGGTCGGCAGGGGATCGTGTGGACTGTTGAGGATCTGTTCAGCAACAGCCGCACCGGCTTTCATTTTCGCAGCACCGTGGGGCCGTTTGAGCGCTGGTGGGCCGCGGGTGGCGGCTCCAACACGGGCGAGGGCATGGTGTACACCGCGGCTCCCGAGCCCACCTCGTTGGCCCTGACCCTGCTCGGCATCGTCGGCCTGGCCGCCTGGCGGCGAAGGACGGCGCGCTGACACCGTGACGCCGCAGCGCTGCCAAGGGAGCGCAGTCGTCATGCGTTCCGCTACCTCTGTGATATTCCCGGGAAGGAGGTTGCACGCATCATGACAGTCCGACACAAGGCGGGCTTCACCCTCATTGAGTTGTTGGTCGTGATCGCCATCATTGCCATCCTGGCCGCTATCCTGTTCCCCGTCTTCGCCCGCGCACGCGCCAAGGCCCGTCAGGCCGCGTGCATGTCGAACCTCAAGCAGATCGGCCTGGCCTTCCAGATGTATGCCACCGACTACGACGAGCTGCTGCCGGTGTTCGCCCCGAGTCAGTTCAACTGGACCTATGGGTGGTACATCTCGCCGGGTCACCGGTCCGCGATGGCACGGCTCTATGCCAGCCTCAACCCGTACGTCAAGAACGGTGGCATCTGGTTCTGCGGCGATGACGTGCGCCGGTCGTACGCGGAGGCCAACGGCGGGTGGGGCACTGCTGCTGATGCCGCCGCAGGCCGCATCAGTTACGCGTTTTGCACACAATGGAACACCTACGGCGCGGCGCCGGGCTACGACCCGATCTGCCCCGACCCCAGCTCCCCCACCGACATCATCGGTAAGGAGCCTTCCCGGCAGAACCTGATGTGTGACAATGGTCTCTACAACGACCCGGCGCCCTACGACCGCCCCCCGCACAACGGCGGCTCCAACTTCTTGTTCCTCGACGGACACGTGAAGTTCGTGCCCAAGGGTATGTGGGCCGACCTGCACCCGCCCATGGCGCCGTACACACCGTAATCGCGTCGCCTGCGCAATTGAACGAGCGCCCGCCTGTGAAGGCGGGCGCTCGCGATTCGGGCTGCGCTCGATACCCGTGGCTACTCAGCGGCCAGGCGACTCTTGATCCATGCGTAGATGGCGTCACCTATCTGATAGTAGCCGGCGGTTGCGGGATGGACGCCGTTGGTCATGCGCGAGACCTCGACGTCCGCATGGGCGTTGGCCGGAGTCATGGTGCGCGGGAAGCCATGTACGGTGTCGAGATTTACGAACGCCGGTACCAGGAACAGCCCCTCGTCCTCCCGGCCGCCATACGTCTCGTATTCGCGCTCGACCACGCGGTGCTGGTTGCGGCGGTACTGCCAGCGCGTCTGACTCGTGGCGTAGTTCGCGCCGAAGGCATCCTGACTGGCCGCCGGCGGCACCAGCGGCAGGAGGCCAATCTCGGTCTCCGGAGCGGCCGCGCGGAAGGCCGCGATCAGAGCATCGGCGTAGCCGAAGGCGGCATCAATGCGCTCCTCGATCGTGCCCTCATCGGCCGAGAAAGTGTCGTTGCAGCCCAGCAGGATGGTAATGAAGTCCGGCGGTCGGCCGCCGTTGTTGGCGTCGAGGTAGCGCTGGAAGTCAAGCTGTGGGCGGCCGTCGATCTCGAACAGGAACGGACTGCGTCCGCGCCTCATACGCCCGTTGACTTCAACGCGGTCCTGGCCCTCCGCCCAGTTCTCCACGAAGCGCCCGAAGGTCCAGCCGCCGTAGCCCTCGTGCCGGTTGCCCGTGTCCCCGCCCGGGCCGCTCTCGCCGATCAGCGTCGCGTTGACCGCGTCGTCTTCGGCAAACAGTGCCACCAGGCGCGCGGTGTAGGCCGAGGCGGCGGTCAGGCTGTCGCCCACGCACAGCAGCGTAATCTCGCGGCCGGCGCCCGCCGCCGGGTCGATCACGCGCATGGTGGTCGTCATCTCCAGCACCGGCTGCATCTCAGGCGTCACGACGCGCACGGTCAGCGGCCAGTCACCCACCTGCTCGGGCGTCGGGTTCGCGGTCCAGCGCTCCGTCTGCTGGCGCCCGACGGCGCAGTCCACGTCCCAGAGCAGCGCATCGGTGTTCGGCGAGAGGATGATGTTGTCGAAGTACACGTTCGCCTCGATCCCCGGCACCGCGTAGATCTCCGGCGGCATGATCGGGCGCAGGTCGGGCGTGTCGGCCGCCGCGACCTCGTCCACGGGCGGCACCTCCTGCTCGGCGGGCGCGTCCTGGGCCTGCGTCCGGCAGCTTGACAGGCACAGCGCGGATGTCAGGGCCAGTACGACCATCGAGTACTTCGGCATCAGCGATCCCTCCCCCAGGCAGGATGCCGCACATGCTCCGGCAGCTTGCCCAGGTAGGATGTGTACGCGGGTTCCATCGAGTGCAGCATGCGGTCTATGAGCAACTCGGTCAGCTCGCGGCGGATGCTCCCGTGGGCCGGATCATCCCACAGGTTGACGCGCTCGCCGGGGTCCTCGTGCAGATCGTAGAGTTCGCCCATGCTGTCCGTTCCCCAGTAGCCGAGCTTGTAGCGCTCAGTGGTCAGTAGGGCCGCGGCCCGCCCGCGGTTGTTGTCCACGTATTCGGTGAGTGCGTGATCGCGCGCGTGCTCGCCGCCCTCCAGTACCGAGCGCAGGCTGAGCGCGGCCATCTCCGGTGGCGCCTCGATCCCCGCGTAGTCAAGCGCGGTCGCGGCCACTGAGAAGCTCTCGACCACGCCGTCGTGGCGACGCGGCTGCGCATCAGCCCGGGCGCGCTCGGGGAGGCTGACGATACAGGGCATGTGCACGACCGGTTCGAAGAAGACGCCCTTGCCCCACCGTCGCCAGTCGCCCAACATCTCGCCGTGATCGCTGGTGACCAGGATCATCGTGTCATCGGCAAAGCCCAGGCGCGCCAGCTCGTGGTTGATGCGCCCCACCATGTCATCGATCAGCGTCATCATCGCGTAGTAGTAGGCCACGCGCGTCTGCACCAACCGTCGCTCCTCCGGTGTCGCCCGCTTCGCGGGGTGGTTCATGAACTCCGGGCGGCCCGACAGCTCCATCTCCCAGGTCTCGGGGAAGGGCACTTCGTCCGGAGGGTACATTTCGGCGTAGCGCCGTGGCGGGTCGAAGGGCCCGTGTGGCCCGCAGAAGCCGACCCACAGCATCCACGGGCGGTCGGTGCTCCGCGCGCGCAGGAACTCGATCGCCATGTCGGCGATCCACCAGTCCACGTATTCGTCCTCGTCGAGGATGTTGATCAGAGTGCGGTCATCGTAGTCGGCGGTCTGGCGCTGGTCGTAGATCTCGCGGTAGCGCCCGGGCCGGCGCTCCTCCAGCCAGCGCGCGTAGTCCTGCCCGAGCGGCGCGGCGCCGACCGGCTCACCCCACTCCCTGCGCCAGCGCCCGCCCTTGCCGCCGGTGAGCTGCGTCCAGTCGTAGCCCTTGGGTTGCATCATGTGGATCTTGCCGCAGGCGCCGGTGTAGTAGCCCGCTGCCTGCAACCGCTCCATGAAGGTGGTCTCCCACGGTGGCAGCACCGGCGTGGTGTCGATCTCGCTCTCCATGTACTGCACACCGTGCTGATGGGTGTAGCGGCCGGTGTGCAGGCAGGCGCGCGCGGGGATGCACACGGTGTTCTGGGTGTAGCAGCGCGTGAACAGCGTCCCGCGCTCGGCCAGGGCGTCGAAGTTGGGAGTGCGGCAGATCCGGTTGCCGGTCACGCCCAGCGTGTCGTAGCGCTGCTGGTCGGTGGTCACGACGATGATGTTGGGGCGCTCCTGCTGCCGCGGCATAGTGGTCACTCCTCAACCGGAGCGGGCTCATCAGCGGTCTCGATGCGCTTGTAGGTCGAGTGCGGGCAGTCCTGCGAGACCGCCAGCTTCCGCCCGGGCAGCGCCACCGAGCTGCATCCGCAGAAGAAGCTCTCCGGGCGCTGACCCAGGGTCGGCGCCAGCTCCGCCCACATCTCGCGCGACTCGGTGCTGATGTAGAGCGGCACCTCGGCATCCCAGCGCCGCACCTGCTCGACGAGGTAGCGGTAGATCTCCGCACGCACCTCGTGCGGGAAGGGCCCGGTGATGACGCCCTCCATCTGCTCGGCCGCGTCCCTGGCCGCCTGCACGTACTCCGGGTCCAGCAGCTCCAGGTCGATCTTCGCCGCGAGGCTCTCGATGGTGTTCCACATGATCACGCAGAAGCCAATTGACTCCGGCGTGGTGAGCCGGCACATCTGCTCGATGATGTCGGCGTACTCTTCGCGCCAGTTCTTGACCGGGATCATCGGCTTGAACTTGAAGCGCACCGGGATGCCCATGGCCTGGCACTTGGCGGCGGCTTCGATGCGCTCGATGGCTCCCCCTGCGCCCGGCTCGATGTCGCGCGCCACCGCTTCGCAGGTGGTACTCCACACGCCGATCAGCCGGTCCCGGTGCTCGAGGTCGGCCATCCAGTCCACGTTCGGCGAGGTTGAGTGGAAGTAGCCCCAGCGGTCATGAGCGGCGAGCGTACGGGTGTACAGGTCGATGCAGCCGTACTCGGGCTCGAAGGCGATGTGGTCGGCGCCCCAGCCGATCATGCGGAAGCACTTCTGCCACGGGTTTTCGGCGATCACCCGCGGGACGATCTTCTCCATGAACTCCTCGAGGTTCACGCCGATGGCGATCCACGGGCCGGACTTGCCGGTGCCGCAGTACTGACAGCCGTGCGGGCAGCCCGACATGGTCCCGAAGTCGTTGGTTGGCCAGCACACGTAGTTCTTCTGCCAGTCATCCTCGCGCTCGTGGTACTTGCGGACGGGGTCGATCCAGCCGAGAAGGTCGCAGACGTGACCTGCGTTCGTGCCCTCAGGCAGGTCGGCCAGCAGCTCCTCCATCGGAGGCCGCTCACCGTCGAGCTGGAGCATGGTGAAGACCAGCGGCCGGGTGAACGGGCCGCGCCCAGGGTCGAAGACCGCCTCCGGCGACCACGCCTCGTAGGCGTGCGCCATGACCGACGCGAGGTCGCCGGTGGAATACTCGATAACGTCCGCGCGCGGGAAGCCGATGGCGCTGAGCATGCGCTCCATGCGGCGCAACGCGCGCCCATCGCGCCGAACTTCATCGAACATGTAGACGGCTGCGGGCCGTAGTGCGTACATCGATACGCCTCCTCGGCTGAGCGTGGACGGTCGTCATCGTTGCCCTTCGGAGGGGCGGGTCGCCTGACCCGCCCTGCCGTCTCGAACCGCGTCGGGCCGCAAGCTCGATCTCCGGGCACCGCCGCATGCCTACGCGCCCAGGCCCCTGATCTGCTCGGCCAGCCGCTGGCTGGCGAGTGCGTCGCGCGCGGGTGCGTGCGGCTGCGCGTCGCCGCGCACGCCCGCGAAGAAGTGGTCGAGCTGCGCCGCGAAGCCCCAGCGCTGCGGCTCCGGCATCTGCCAGCGCGCCTGGTCGGGGGCCCACGTGACCCGCTCTCCTCCGGCGATGGTCTCGACCGCGTGTGGGGCGTCGATGATGGCCGTGCGGCCCTCACCGTGCAGGACCATGCGCTCGATCCAGTGCCCGGCCGCGCGCGACATCACGAAGCTGCCCAGCGCCCCGCCCTCAAAGCGCATCGACACCGCGGCGCCCAGATCGATCTCGCCGTCGGACGCGCACCAGCCCGAGACCTCCGCGACCTCGCCGCACAGCCAGCGCATGGTGTCGAGCGAGTGGATGGAGTTGGTGACCGGCTCGCGGAAGATGCCGCCCGAGCCGCTCTTCTCAGCCGAGCACATCTCGATCGCGTGGCCGGCGAAGTGCTCGGCGGCGCGGCGGTAGACCGGTGCAAAGCGGCGGTTGACACTCATCATCAGCAGCGTGTCTGAGGCCTCGGCCGCCGCCACCATCTCCTGCGCACGCGCATAATCCGCCGACAGCGGCTTCTCGCACAGCGTGGGCACGCCCGCCGCCATCAGCGTCAGCACCGGCTCGTAGTGGGCATCGAGCCCCTCGCGCACCGGCGTGAGCACCAGCGCGCAGTCACACGCGTCGGCGTCGATCTCGTCGGGCGACGCGAGATGCGCCGCGTTGGGGAAGCGGACACGCATACGCGCCCGCACCGTCTCGGACACGTCTACGCAGGCGGTAACGGTCGCGCCCTCGTGCACGTCGAGCAGCGGCAGGTAGATGTCGCGCGCGATGCCGCCGCAGCCGACTACGGCGACGCGCAGCTCGTCGGTCATGCTCGATCTCCCGGAGTCGGGCCTGCATCACGGTCTCGGGGCCGGAGCATTCGCCCCGGCCCCGTGGCACGTTTCCCAGCGCGCTCAGCGCAGCTCGTCTACGTTGTCGCGCAGCTTCTGGATCGCCTCGAGCATCAGGTCCATGTCGTCGGTGCCGCCGAGGAAGAGCCTGTGTGTGAGCACGACGCCCTCTTCCTCGTAGATGCGCTGGCACTCGGGCGTCGGCATGCTCGGGTAGTCGGGCGGCTCGTTGTCGCCGAAGCACGCTGGCCCCCAGTTGCGTTCGGTGAACAGTGGATTCTGCTGAATCGGGTGCAGGTGCCCGAGGCCGCAGGACAGCCCCTCGGCGCCCAGCGCTTCCATGAACCGGTCGCGGCTGATGCCGCCGAACTGCTCCGAGTGGAACTTGAAGTGGTAGAAATAGAAGTTCCAGCGTGTGACCCACGGGTCGCGCTCGATGGGGGAGACGCCTTCGATCTGGCGCAGCCCGTCCTCGAAGTAACGCGCGTTGGCGTCGCGGGTCTCGGCCTGCTCGTCGAGGCGTGACAGCCCGCCCAGCAGCACGGCGGCCTGCCACTCGGTCATGCGCAGGTTGCTGGCGACGATGTGGTGCTCGTAGAACGGCCGGCCCTCAAACCGGCCGATGTGGTGGAAGCTGTAGAGCTTGGCGGCGAGTTCTTCGTCACTGGTGAGACAGATGCCGCCCTCGCCCGCGGTGAGGGTCTTGCCCATCTGCAGCGAGAAGCAGCCGATGTCGCCGATGGAGCCGCAGCCGCGGCCGTTCCAGGTCGAGCCGTGAGCGTGTGCGGAGTCCTCGATGATCCACAGCCCATGACGGTCGGCGATCTCCTGCAGGGCCGCCATGTCCGCGGGGTAGCCGCCGTAGTGCACCGGCATAATGCCGACGGTGCGCTCGCCGATGGCGGCCTCGACCGCCGCGGGAGAGATCTGGTAGTTGCCGGGGTCGATGTCCACCACGATGGGGATGGCGTTGACCAGGATGCAGGCGGTGGCGGAGGCCACGAAGGTCGCGGCCGGGACGATCACCTCATCGCCGGGCCTGATGCCGATGGCCTTGAGCGCGCACTCAATGGCCTGCGTGCCGTTGGTGATGGCGACGCCGAACTGCGCGCCCTGGAACTTTGCGAACTGCTCCTCGAACTGGGTGACCTTCGAAGTGTCCGATGGCCCGCTGCCGCGCCACCACCGGCCGGACTCAAGCACCTCCATCAGATTCTCGCGCTCGATGTCGCCGAAGATGGGCCAGTCCCTGCCGAGCTGCCGGTCGATGACTTTGGGGCCGCCGTTGATTGCCAGCTTGGCCACGGTAATGCCTCCCGGTGCAAGGGCGCCCGCAGGCGCCACCGCGATCATATGTCGGGAGGCAGGTTCGACGCTCGCGTCGGGCTTCCTGCCCCGGACGGCAAAGAGAGGAACGATGCCTGCGCCCGGCAACGGTCTGTGCACAGGGCGGGGCCTGCAGCACGTCGTGAAGTGCCGTCAGGTCGTCGTCAAAGAGGTGATGGCGACAGACGCCCTCGCCTGTCGCGTCGTGGCTGGGGGGAGATGCGCCGGCTGGTGCTACAGCGCCGCAGCGCGGCTGAGGGCGGCGTTAAGTGACGCGGGCAGGGACATGAGGCTGAAGGGCTTGTGCACGAAGTGCTGCGTGCGCTCACCGATGATCTCGGCGATGCGATGGGCCTCCATGCCGCTGGCGATGACCACCGGCACGGTATCGTCGATCTCGGCCATGCGGTCCAGCAGCTCGTCACCGCAGATGCCGGGGAGGATCAGATCAAGCACCACCACGTCGATGCTGTCGTGCTCCTCCTGGAATATCTCCAGCGCCTGCGTGCCGTTGTGCGCCGCAATCAACTCCCAGCCCGCCCGCTCGAGCGCGAAGCGAGCCAACGCCACCAGCGATACCTCGTCATCGACGAACAACACTCGCGGACGGTCGGCTTCGCCTTGCCTCATGTCTGAATACCCCGCCTGTCTCAGCTATTGAGCAGTGCGTGAGGTGGCCAGTTGTAGCAATTATGGCCCGTTTTGGAGGTATTGTCAAGTACACGAGCAAATGAGTGTGTCACTAATATGTGTTTCTCGGCGTTACCTCAAGCAGGGCCCTTCGGTTTCATTCGGCCCGACGCCATGCCCGCCCGCAAGGACAATCTGCCCGTGCGGGGAACTGCCCCGCGGCGCAGCGACATTCGGAGGGAGCTGGGCGATGATGGGTGACACACGGATCGGCGGGCTGCTTGCCCGCGGGGACGCACACGCGAGGGTCGTGACGAAGGGCCCGAGCTATCACTGGTTCGGCTACTACGACAAGTGCCCGTGGAGCGCCGACGGGAAGCTGATGCTGGCCATGGAAGTTGACTTCATGGACCGCATCCCGACGAGGGAGGACAGCATCCGCATCGGCGTGGTGGATCTCGAGGCCGGTGACGGGAAGTTCCATGCGTTGGATGAGACGCGCGCATGGTGCTGGCAGCAGGGGACGATGCTGCAGTGGCTGGGCACCGACCCGAATCGGCTCATCATTTACAACTCGGTCGAGGACGGGCGGTACGTCTCGGTCATCCGCGATGTGCACTCGGGCGAGACCCGCACTATCCCTCGTCCGGTCTATGCGGTCACCCCCGACGGGACCCAGGCGGTAAGCCTGAACTTCGCGCGCACCGGGCGCTGCCGACCGGGCTACGGCTACCGGGCTCTGCCCGACCCGACACTGGGCGTAATGCACCCCGACGACGATGGCATCTGGCACGTGGACCTGCAAAGCGGCGAGACCAGGCTGATCGTGACCATCGACCAGATCGTACAGATCGCGCGACGGCGCAGCATGGAGAACGAGAACTGGTTCAATCACATGCAGTTCTGCACCGACGGCAGTCGCTTCCTGTGGCTGCACCGATGGTACAGGCACGGCAGCCAGCGCTGGTACACGCGTCTGTTCACGGCTGACCCGGACGGTTCCGACATCTACCTGGTGGCCGATGACGACATGATCTCGCATTTCGACTGGCGCGACGAGCGGCACATCCTGGCGTGGGCGACGCACCATCAGGTCGGCGACAAGTACTACCTGTTCCGCGACCGGAGCCCATGGTTCGAGGTCGTCGGCGATGATCTGTTTACCTGCGACGGGCACTGCTCGTACTCGCCCGACCCGCAGCGCCGCTACATTCTCACCGACACCTATCCGGACCGGGAGTCCAAGCGCTGGCTGATCCTCTATGACACGCAGACCGGCCGGCGCGCGGACATCGGCCGTTTCCTCTCGCCCAGGCGCTACAGCGGCGAGATCCGCTGCGACCTGCACCCGCGCTGGAATCGTGACGGCACCCAGGTGTGCTTCGACTCGCTGCACGAAGGCGAGCGCCAGCTCTATGTCATCGACATCAGCGACGTTGTCGAGTTCGCCCAGGAGACCCCCCCATGATCTGCTACGTAGTCACCGAGATACGCGCCAAGTACGATGAGATGGACTGCCACGCGATCAAGCGGGACCTCGAACGGCTCAGCGGTGAACTGTGCCTGGTGTTGCACTACTCGCAGGTCACGCGCGCGTTCGTCGAGCAAGTACGGCCGTGGGCGCTTTGTCACTCGGGCGGGACCACCCCGCATGACGAGTACGACGTGCTGGAGGCCGAGGATTATCGCTGGCTGATCCGGGAGTCGGGCATCCCGCAGATCGGCTTCTGCGGCGGTCACCAGCTCATCGCCGAGATGTTCGGCGGCGAGGTCGCGCCCATGCGCCCGCTGGCGCCCGAGGAGCCCGACCTCGCGCCGGACTACCACCCGGGCGCCTTCAAGGAGTGGGGTGTCTGGCCGGTGCGCATCGTCGAGGAGCACGCGCTCTTCGACGGGCTGGGGAGCCCGCTGCACGTGTGGGAGATGCACCGCAGCGAGATCAAGATGTTGCCCGAGGAGTTCCGCGTGCTCGCCTCCAGCAACAACTGCCGCGTGCAGGCGATGGCGCATCGCGAGCTGCCGCTGTTCGGCACGCAGTTCCATCCCGAGAAGCGCCAGGAGGGCTATCCGGACGGGCACGCGCTGCTCGCCAACTTCTTCCGCATCGCCCGGGAAGCCACGGGACGTTGAAGGCGAGCCGCGGCGGCCGCCGCCACTTCGACGAGAGCTGAGTTGGAGGACAATGCGGTTTCTCGAAGATCACGAGCTTGAGCGCATCAACGCGCGCAGCCTCGACCTGCTCGAGCAGGTCGGCGTACGCATCGACCACGATGAGATCACACGCAGGCTGCTGGCGGCGGGCTGCCGCAGGCTGCCGACGGGCATGATGGCCTTCCCGCGTGAGCTGGTGGCCGAGTGCGTGGCGCAGGCGCCCTCGACGGTGCGGCTCGCGGGGGTGGGGGGTGAGGTCACCGAGGTCGGGCCTGACGGGGCGACGGTGTTCTGGACGGGTAACGCGATCAGCATCGTCGAGGAGCGCGAGTGCCGGCCGATCCGCGAGCCGGAGTTCATCGCCCTCACGCGCGTGGCGGATGCCCTCGAGCATGTGCAGGCGACGGTCGGGCCGAATCTGAGCGAGATTCCGGTGCAGTTTCGCGACTTCGTGGCCTGTCGGCTGATGGCCCGGCACACGCGCAAGCACCTGCGCCCGTGCATCTACACGCCGCGCGGCGGCCGGGCGATCTGCGAGATGGGGGAGGTGCTGGCCGCTCCGCACAGCCTGCGCGAACACCCGGTAGTGAGCTTCGGCTACACCATTGTCAGTCCGCTGCACTGGACCGAGCCGGGACTGGAGATGTTTGCGCAGACCTCGGGCTTCGGCGTGCCCATGATGATCAACGCCGAGCCGACCGCGGGCGCGACTTCACCGGTGACGCCCGGCGGCACGCTCATGCTGGCCAACGCCGAGGCGCTCTCGGGGGTGGTGATCATCCAGACGCTCGAGCCCGGGCGGCCATGCGTATTCAACCTCGGCTTCGCGCACGCGATGGACATGCGCGAAGGCATCACGCGCACCGGCGCGCCCGAGAACGGCCTGATGGGCGCGGTGGGCGCGGAGCTGGCGCGCTTCCACGGCCTGCCGAGCGCGTCGTGGATGAGCACCGAGGCGATGATCGCGGACGAGCAGGCGGCGTACGAGAAGATGACCGTGGGGTTGATGCACGCGCTGGCGGGCGTCAACATCATCTGGGGGGTCGGGCAGCTCGAGTCGCAACGCGCGCTGTGCCCGGAGATGATGGTGATCGATGACGAGATCGCGGGTGTCGCGCTGCGGGCCGCGCGCGGCGTGCTCATCGATGATGAGTCGCTGGCGTACGAGGTAGTCGCGGCGATGGGCGCGGAGCCGGACTACCTCGCCCACCCTCACACTCTGGCGCGCTTCCGTGAGGAGATCTTCCTGCCCGCGCTGGGCTTCGTGGGGCGACGGGAGCGCTGGCAGGACACGGGGGCGCTGACCACCGCAGAACGCGCGCGCCAGCGCGTGCGTGAGATTCTGGCCGAGCCGGAGCCGCCCCGCCTGGAGGCCGATGTCGAGCGCGAGCTGCTGGCTATCGAGGCGCGCTGGCGGGAAGAGCTGGCATGAGCGAGGCCTTGCACGTCGAGCGGCAGCAGGTAGCGGTGTGGGTCCACGTGGTGACTGCGTTGTGCGTGGGCGGGGCTCTGGTGAGCGTGATTGCGACACCGTCCGGGCAGGGCCGGTGGTGGGCGATCATCCCCGCGCTCCTGTTGCTGGCGGTCTACGGCATGGTCACACCGATGACCGTGCGCGTGGACTCAGCGGAGATGCGGGTGGACTTCGGGCACTTCGGCTGGCCGCGCTGGCGTTTCCCCATCGCCGAGATCGGCCACGCCCGCGTGGTCGAGTTCTCGCCGTTGCGCGACTACGGGGGCTGGGGCATCCGCTGGGGGCGCGACTCAATGTGCCTGAACCAGCGTGGCAACCGTGGGGTGCGCTTCCGCTTTGCGGGGCGCGACTATGTCGTCGGCAGCGATGATCCCGCGCGACTGCTGGCCGCGCTGCGCCTGGTCGGGGCGGGGATGGCCGAAGATGAGCCGGATCGGGCGTAGCCCGATCGGAGGCGACCGTCCCCGAATGGTGCCGTCGGCAGAGGCGCGGAGCGCGCCCGCGCCGGGGCACCGCCGGGAATCGCAGCGGGCGGCTCTTCAAGAGCCGCCCGCCTGCTTTCGGCCGATGGGTAGGTGATGGTGACGAACCTACATCATGCCCATGTCGCCTCCGCCCGGGGGCATCGGCGGCTCGGGCTCCGGGATTTCGGCGACCAGCGCCTCGGTGGTCAGCAGCAGCGCACCGATCGACGCGGCGTTCTCGATGGTCGAGCGTACGACCTTGGCCGGGTCGATGACGCCGGCCTCGACCAGATCCTCATACTCCTCGGTCAGCGCGTTGAAGCCGAAGCCGAGCGCGCCGTCGGTGAGCACCTTGTCGAGGACCACGGAGCCCTCGTAGCCGGCGTTCTCGGCGATCTGGCGCAGCGGCTCGGTGAGCGCGCGGCGTACGATCTCGACGCCCACCTTGGCATCGCCACGCACGCGGTCACGGGCTTTGTCGAGCCTGGTGCTGGCGCGGGCGAGCATGACCCCGCCGCCCGGCACGACACCCTCCTCGATAGCCGACCGCGCCGACGAAAGCGCGTCCTCGAAGCGGTGCTGCAGCTCCTTCAACTCGGTCTCGGTGGCCGCGCCGACCTTGATGACCGCCACGCCTCCGGCGAGCTTGGCGAGGCGCTCCTCGAGCTTCTCGCGGTCGTAGTCGGAGTCGGTCGTGGAGATCTCGCGCCGGATCTCGGCGATGCGGGCGTCGATCTCCGCCTGCGTGCCTGCGCCCTCGATGATGGTGGTGTCGTCCTTGGTGACGACGACACGGGAGGCCCGGCCGAGGTCCTCGAGCTGCACGCTGTCGAGCTTGATGCCCAGGTCTTCGGAGATGAACTTGCCGCCGGTGAGGATCGCGATGTCCTCGAGGTTGCGCTTGCGGCGGTCGCCGAAGCCGGGGGCCTTGACGGCGCAGCAGCGCACGGTGCCGCGCATATTGTTCACGACCAGCGTGGCCAGAGCCTCCGCCTCGACGTTCTCCGCGATGACCAGCAGCGGCCGGTTGGCCGAGGCGACCTTCTCCATGATCGGAACGATGTCCGCGGCGGCCGTGATCTTCTCTTCGTAGAGCAGGACGTAGGCGTCCTCGAGCACGGCTTGGGCGTCGTCGGTCGCGAAGTACGGGGAGATGTAGCCCTTGTCGAACTGCATACCCTCGACAACCTCGACCTCGGTGGTGCCGACCTTGGACTCTTCGACGGTGATGACCCCGTCCTTGCCGACCTTCTCCATCGCGTCGGCGATGATCTCACCGATCTCCGCGTCATTGCCCGCGATGCCCGCCACGTGGGCGATCTCATCGCGGCCCTCGATGGCGATCGCGTTGTCGCGGATATAGCTCACGACGTCCTTGACCGCCTCCTCGATGCCGCGCTTGATGAGCATAGGGTTGGCGCCGGCCGCGACGTTCTTGAGCCCCGCGCGCACGATGGCCTGGGCCAGCACCGTCGCCGTGGTGGTGCCGTCGCCGGTGTCGTCGTTGGTCTTGGACGCGACTTCCTTGCAAAGCTGCGCGCCCATGTTCTCGTACTGGTCCTCGAGTTCGATCTCCTTGGTGACCGTCACACCGTCCTTGGTGATGGTCGGGGAGCCCCATTTCTTCTCCAGTACGACATTGCGGCCCTTGGGGCCAAGCGTGACCTTCACCGCGTTGGCGACCTTGTCAACGCCGCGCTCGAGAGCACGACGCGCTTCTTCGTCAAAGGCGAGCTTCTTGGCTGCCAAAGTTCTCCCTCCTTGCAGGGGTGGTTGCCGTTCGTATTGCGGCCGGGACCTAACTCTCGTGCACGGCCAGGATGTCGTCCTCGTTGACGATGAGGTAGTCCTCGCCGTCGATCTTGACCTCCGTGCCGCCGTAGGAGGCGTAGATGACGATGTCGCCCTCCTTGACGCTCATGCCGACCGGATTGCCCTCGTCGTCGAGCGTGCCGGGGCCCACCGCGATAACTCTGCCTTCCCGCGGCCGCTCCTGAGCAGCCTCCGGCAGAATAATGCCGCCGGCGCTTTTCTCCTGCGCCTCAAGGGGCTTAAGCAGCGCCCTCGCGCCAAGTGGCTTAAGCATTTCGACAGACACCACCTTAACTACTGGGATCGTGTGAAAGACTGGATTCGGGGTCAAGCGGCCTGTTTGAGCCCCACTTGCCCCTTCATGGGCTCGGTTAGCACTCTCGCGTCGAGAGTGCTAACCGAGATGATTATACACATATGCTCCGGTCTGTCAAGTAAGCGATTCCCCGAGATCGCGCGAGTCTGGCCGGCGGGTGAGGCGGGCGGGCGACAGCTTACCCCCGCATTCGCGCAGGCGACAAGTGAAACCGGCGCGGGGCAGCGCCACACCATAGAGACATCCGGGAACATATGCGGTCGTCGGCCGTCTAACCTGCGGACACCATCTGACGACAGGAGTGACACCATGACCACGCGTACGACGGCGGTGGCAGTTGTGCTTTCGTTCCTACTGGCGCTCGTCGGCATTGTCGGATGTGGTGGGGGCGATGGCACGCCCCCTGCGCCGGCCAACCACAATCCGACCATCAGCTCGCTCAATGCCGCCGAGACCGACGTCTTCATCGGTGCTACGACCACGGTGACGGTCACCGCCTCCGATCAGGATGGGGACAGTCTCTCGTACTCATGGTCGGCATCCGGCGGCAGTCTGGCCGGCTCCGGCGCCAGCGTGACCTTCAGTGCACCTCTCACCGCGGGCGATGTCACGATCACCGTCACGGTCACCGACGGGCGCGGGGGCCAGGCGCAGCAGAGCGTCACCGTCTCGGTCTCGGACTTCGGCGGTCCGCCCCCACCGCCGTTCCAGCCATGAAGGGGTCGCGATCACCGCGAGCCCGGGAGCGACGCCCGGGCTCGCGGTCATGTACGAACGAAGATCTCACGCGAACCGGTCATCGGCGGCGGTGCGGTCCTGGGAGTGCTCCAGCCAGCCGCTGCAGCAGCCGTCGCGGTGGTCGAAGCGTGGGACGTAGGGCTTGATGTCCAGCAGCGGCGTGCCGTCGAGGAAGTCCACCTCAGCCACGTGGAGCATGCTGCCCTCGCGGCGCAGCAGCCGCACGATGCTCAGGCCGATCTGGTTGGGACGGCTGGGGGCTCGGGTGGCAAACACCCCGCGCGGCGTGTCGTCGCGGAAGGGCGTGACCTTGAGCCGAAAGCCGTCGCTGTGGTGGAAGGCGTAGATGAGGTAAAGGTGGCTGAAGCCGTCGAGGTCATCGAGGCCCTCGGCGAACTGCCCGAAGACCTCGACCGTGCCCGTAGCCTCGGGCGCGAATGCTCCCTGGATGGGCGTGCCCGCGCGCTCGGAGAACGGGCTGTGCAGCACACCGATGGGCCGAAAGCGCAGCTCCACAGGCGTCATGGCTGCTCGTCTGCCTCCGTGCCGGAGACGCAGTAGTCGCCCGCTGTGCAGGAGCCGTGCGATTCGCCGAGGGCACAGCCATCGCCACCCGCGTAGGGGCATTGCAGCGCGCTCGCGCAGCCACAGGTGCCCCTGCGGGCACGCGTCACCAGCCCGCGCGCCAGCCACGCCGCCGCCCCGAACACAATCACGCCCACGATGATCTCCTCAACCACGCGCGCCGACCTCCTACCCCCAGCCCAGCAGACGTCCTCCCTGATAGATGATGAAGCTGACCAACCATGCCAGTGAGGTGGTGTACACCACGGCGACCGCCAGCCACTTCCACGAACCCGATTCGCGCCACAACACCGCCATCGAGGCAATGCAGGGGACGTAGATGAGCACGAAGGCCATGAGCGCGACCGCGACCAGCGGGCTGAGGGTCGGGTCCGCACGCAACGCCTCGGTCAGAGCGGCCGTCGTGCCCTCGGCCGACTCCTCGAGCGAGTACGTGGTGGCCATCGTCGCCACCACAACCTCCTTGGCCGCGAGCCCCGCGATCAGGCTGATGCCGATTTTCCAGTTGAAGCCCAGCGGCTTGAACACCGGCTCCAGCCCCCGGCCGATGTGTCCGGCGGCGGTGTAGGCGATGGCGGGAGGCCCGCCCGCGGGGGCGTCGGCAGGCGGCCTGGGCCAGCTCAGCAGCGCCCACATGACCACCGAGGCGGCCAGGATCACCGTCCCCGCCTTGCGCACGTAGGACCAGGCCCGTTCCCACATGTGCAGCAGCGTGCCGGTAAGGGTAGGCATGCGGTAGGGGGGAAGCTCCATCACGAATGGGGCCATCGGGCCCCTGAGCAGCGTCGAGCGGAAGATCCGCGCCATCAGCCCCGCCAGCAGCACGCCCAGCAGGTAGATGCCGAAGATGACCTTCCCGGCCAGGTGCGGCGGGAAAAACGCGCCCGCGAGCAGCACATAGACCGGCAGGCGCGCGCCGCAACTCATCAGCGGCGCCACCAGCATCGTGGTCAGGCGGTCGCGTCGGCTCTCCAGGGTGCGCGTAGCCATGATGGCGGGCACGGTGCAGCCGAAGCCGATCAGCATCGGGATGAAGCTCTTGCCGTGCAGGCCGACATAGTGCATCACCCGATCCACCACGAAGGCCGCCCGTGACATGTATCCGCTGTCCTCCAGCAGCGAGATGGCCAGGAACAACAGCATGATCTGAGGGACGAAGATCAGCACGCCACCGACACCGCCGAC
Organism: uncultured Armatimonadia bacterium; assembly: GCA_964617715.1. GTDB lineage: Bacteria > Armatimonadota > Zipacnadia > Zipacnadales > UBA5352 > JALGVA01. The sequence goes on from CAZTZN010000024.1 coordinate 28,647, forward strand.
AATGCCATCGACCAGCAGCGACTGCAGGGGGCCATCGGGCAGCGATGCGGCCAGGTGCGCACCCAGCCAGCCGAACAGCGCCTCCAGCCACCCCATGGGCGGGGCACCGAGCCGGAAGACCATCTCGAACATGCCCCACATGAGCACGAGGAAGATCGGGATACCCAGCACGCGGTGAGTCACGATGTTGTCGATGGCTTCCGACCAGTCAATGCGCTGCGCTCGGGAGGTGGTAGTGGCTTCGGCGCACGCTCCATTGATGAAGCCATAGCGGCGATCGGCCAGGGCCAACTCGGCGTCATCGCCGATCACCGCCTCAAGGTGCGCGCGAATGCGCTCGACCCGCCGAAGCAGGTCACCACCGTCATCCACGCGATCTGCGACCAGGTCACGCACCTCATCATCGTCCTCGAGCAGCTTGATCGCAAGCCACCGTGCCGGCAGCCCGCTCAGGCGCTCCTCACGTGCCAGCGCGTACGTGATCTCGGCGATGTGCCCTTCGAGTTCGCGCCCGTAGTCCACCTCGCGCGCCGGCGTGCGATGAGCGCGGGCGGTCTCCATCGTGACCGCGACCAGCTCGTCGATGCCCTCTCCCCGGCTGGCGACGGTGGGCACGACGGGCACACCGAGAAGTTCGCTGAGCAGCTCAACGTTGATGTCGCGTCCGCGCGCCTCGGCGGCATCCATCATGTTCAGCGCAATGACCACGGGCACGCCCAGCTCAATGAACTGCGTGGTGAGATAGAGGTTGCGCTCGAGGTTCGAGGCGTCCACGACGTCTACGACCGCGTCGGGGTGCTCGTTGATGACGAAATTGCGCGCCACGACCTCTTCCAGGGAGTACGCGGTGAGCGAGTAGGTGCCGGGGAGGTCAACGACGTGCATGATGGCGTCGCCGACGCGCCGCTGGCCCTCCTTCTTCTCGACCGTCACGCCGGGGTAGTTGCCTACGTGCTGGCGGGCGCCGGTTATGCCATTGAACACCGTGGTCTTCCCGGAGTTGGGGTTGCCGGCCAACGCCACTATCACGTCGGCGTCGGTTGCGTCGGTAACGTGCTGCGCCTGCGTCACAACATGCCTCCTCGACGACTCGAGCGCGCCGGTCGACTCAGAGCGGTCTGACCAGCACGTGGCGCGCCATGCCCCTCCCGAGGCCCAGCCGGCCTGCGCCGACACCGACGATCATCGGCCCGGCGCCGCGCGCGTCGTTCACCACGGTCAGATCGACTCCGGGCACGATGCCTATCTCGGTGAGGCGACGCACCATTCCCGGCCCCCCGCGCACGTCAACGACTCGGCAGCGCTCGCCCGCACCTAACATGTCGAGCCGCACCCGCGGCCCGAGCGCAAATCGCTCAGATCGGTTCAACGACAATCTGCGCCGCCTCCCGCTTGCGCAGCGACAGATGGTAGCCGCGCACTTCGATCTCGATGGGATCGCCCAGGGGCGCCAGACGCTCGACCAGTATCTCCGCCCCCGGCGTCACGCCCATATCCATGATCCGTCGGCGGATCGAGGCGTCTCCTGAGAGGCGCAGCACGCGGCAGCGATGGCCGGGTGCAACGCGGTCCAGGGTCATGGCGTCGTCACCGTCGGACCGCGCCGAGAACGGGTTGCGCTCAGGGACCTCGATGGCGGCAACACATTCCCGGCAGTTCTGTGTGCAGGGCGTGTCGCCCCACCGGTCGGAGAGGTGGCGCAACCACTGCTCGCCGCCACGGGGGCAGCGTTCCACGAAGTCCACGAAGGCGAGCAGGCGCGTGAGAGTCAGGGGGCTGAGGGCGTGCTCTATGCCGCACGCTTCGGCCTCGGCCTGGTCGGGATCGAGGCCGAGGATGTCGCGCAGGAACGCGGCAAGCGTAAGGTGACGTCGCATCAGGAACTCTGCGGTGCGTCGGCCGTGTTCGGTCAGCGCCACCGCCCCGTAGGGCTCATGCGTGATCAGCTCGCGCTCGCGCAACGACTGCACCGCAGCGCTCGCCGATGGCATACTGACACCGGCGGAATCCGCGATCTCCTTGACGCGCACGGCGTGCCGGGTACGCTCCAGCTCGTAGATGGCCTCGAGGTAGTCCTCGAGCGACTGAGACAACCGCACAACATCGGCCATGCTCGATCCTCCGCGCCGCAGTGTCCGCCGGGCTCTGCCGCAGCTAACTTAGCACGGCCTAACTTTGCTGTCAAGTCATACGCATCGGTTGAGTTCGAGGCCGATCCTGGCGAGCATGGGCGCCGATTGCAGGAAGGTCTGGCCACGCAGGCGCGGAAGTACACGAGCACTTGACGCGCCCCATGACACGCGTCCCGGAGGGCCGATGACATGAGCTGTCGCAAGGTCAAGTGGGAGGAGATGTTCCCGGATGAGATGGCGCAGGCCATCGCGGAGCATCCGCTGTTGTATCTTCCCTACGGGATGTGCGAGCCCCACGGCTATCACAACGCGCTCGGCCTCGATGGCATCAAGTGCTACGAGATCTGCGTGCGCGCGGCTCAGGAGGGTGGAGGAGTGGTAGCCCCGCTGAACATGTGGCACATAGGTGAACAGGGCGTGGGCGTGCCCTGGCTGGCGCGTCAGAACGCCCCGCAGCCCTACATCACCGCCCTCGGCTACGAACTGTTCGCGCAGTCGCTGGTCTGGCATCTGCGGGCGGCGGTCGCGCGCGGTTTTCGAGCAGTGATCGCCATGACCGGCCACTACGGCGGCACCGAGTGTGACATGCGCTCGGTCGCGGCGGTCTTCAACGAATACGTGCCGCTGCCCATCTGGGCGTTGGCGGACTGGGAGTGCATCGGCTACAAGCACTACAGGGGCGACCATGCGGGCCCGTGCGAGACCTCGCAACTGTGGGCGCTGCGCCCGGATCTGGTGGATGTCTCCCGCATCCCCGAGCACGAGGACGGCGAGCGCGTCTTTGCGTCGGCCCTGCAGCCGGGCGAGGCCTCGCGCCTTGAGGGTGAGAGGATCGTACGCTCGCAGATCGACAACCTCATCGAGGGCGGCAACCGCCTGCTGGCGCAGGCGCCGGACGAGCTGGTCGATCCCGGACCTGAAGGGGCCCGGAGGATCTGCGCCGACCTGATGTCGCGCGACATCGAGTGGGTCTATCAGATGCAGCCCGAGCGCCAGGCGCAGTACTGGTCGGCGGAGGGCGAGGGCGGGAAGCACCGGCAGGGCACGATCGAGCGCAACGGGCGGATGGGGTAGGCCGGGAACCGGGAACCGGAGAACGGCACCGGCGCACGGCGAGAACCGCAACTCCCATCGGGGGGCTTCGGGCTCGCCATCTGCGGCGCCACCAAGTGAGGACGGTCACGATGAACGCACGGAACACTATCGCACTCGTCTGCGCGGGCATGGCGCTGCTCGGGCCGGTGGCCCTTTCCCAGCCGGTCGAGCTGTCGAATGAGCTGATGACGATCCGCTTCGACCCCGATGACGGTTACGCCATCTCAGGGATCGAGAATCGCGAGACGGGTGTGGAGTTCATCCGGCCCCGCCCTGAGGGTGTCGAGCAGGATCGCTCACCGTGGCTGCTGCAGATGCGCGGCCCCCAGGTCAGCCACGAGTTGACGGCCGCCGATGCGCAGCAGACCACGCACTCGCTCGACGGCGACACGCTGACCATCACCTGGACCGGGGTGAGCAGCGACGAGGTCCCGGGCGATCTGACCGTGACCGCAACCATCCGCCTGCCGGCGGGGTCGGCGAAGGCATATCTGCGGGCTGAGGTCTCGGGGAACGCGCAGGCCTGGCCGTGGCGGCTCGACTTCCCGCGCGTCTTCGGCATCCGTGACTTCGCCACCGCGCAGATGTCGCTCCCCTGGTACTGGGGGCGGCTGGTGCGCCGGCCCATGCAGCTCGGGCGGGCCGCCGCGTTGGTCTACCCCGAGCCCGCCTCCATGCAGTGGTTCGCCTACTGGGGTGTCGATGACGAGCGTGACCCGCCGCTGGCGGAAGAGGAGGGGCGCAACCCCGAGAGCGGCTGGTCGCCCGACTACTCCGACGCCGCGGGGCTCTACTGGGCCGCAGAGGATGGCGAGGTGTACATGAAGCGCTTCGCCTGGGACCCCACCGGGGAGGGCGAGCAGCTCTCGTGGCGGATCGAGAACATCCCGGGCCTGACCACCTGGCCCCTGCCGGCACTGGATGAGCCCGCGCGGGTGGAGTACGCGATGCCCTATGATACGGTGATCGGCGTCTTCACCGGCGACTGGCACGAGGCGGCAGGGATGTATGCGCAGTGGGCTGCCGAACAGGTATGGGCGCAGCGCGGGACCGTGGATGAATGGCCGGACGAGATGCCGGCGCCCGACAGCGAAGAGCTGGCGCGGTGGACGCCACCGTGGTTCCGTGACATCGGCTTCTGGGCCAAGTTCTATCACGAGCCGGCGAAGATCCTGCCCGAGTGGGCTGCGTACCGCAGGTGGCTGCGAGTGCCGGTGGCTTCGCACTGGTACCGCTACAATATCGCGGCCTTCAACGACAACGATCCCGAGCACCTGCCTCCGGATCCGTATGTGCTCGACGGTGTGCGCGCCGCGCGCGAGTTGGGCGTTGAGCCCATGCCCTACGTGCTCTCGACCATCTGGGATACCGATACGCAGTCGTGGATCCACGAGAACGGCCTGCAGAGCGCGGTGAAAACCGAATCCGGCGGCATCATCCCCTGGAGTATCGGGAACAACGTCTTCGCGTGGATGTGCCCATCCACCGAGCAGTGGCGCGCCAAGATGCGCGAGATCTGCGAGCAGCTCATCTGGGAGCACGGTATGAGCGGCGTGTACCTGGACGTGCTGGCGGCGGGCGCCGCGCGGCCATGCTACGACCCGACGCACGGGCACACGGTGCACGGCGGCAACTACTGGGGCCAGGGCAACCGCAGGCTGATGCTGGATCTGCGCAGGGACATCCGTCGGCTCGACCCCGACGCGTGCTTCTTCACCGAGGAGATCGGCGAGCACCTGATCGACCTGATGGATGGGTACCTCACGCTGGACCTCACGCGCAACTACACCCCCGGCGGCGAGCAGGTGTGGCCGATCCTCACCGCGGTCTACCACCCGTACACCATCAACTTCGGCAGCGACGCCTGGCTGGGGATGGAGCCCGAGGTGTTCGCGGTCATCTACGGCCGCCAGCTCGTGTGGGGCAGCCAGCCGCTGAGTTCGACGCTGACCCCTCCGATGCCCGAGGAGGGCGACGCGACCGCGGAGATGTTCCGCGACTACACGCGCGCCTACTGGGTGGCGGGCCAGCCCTTCCTGATGGGCGGGAAGATGCTGCGCATGGCGGTGCGACCTCGGGGCGCGCGTGTGGGGCAGTGCGGGCTGGAGCTGGCCGCTGAGGAGCACACAGTGGGCTATGACCTGAACCGGGATCGGCTCAAGATCTGGACCGGCCCGGCGGTGCTGGCGTCGGCATGGGAGCGCTTCGGCGACATCGGCATCGTGATGTGCAACCTCACCGGCCGGCGGCAGAGCGTTGACCTGACGGTGCGGACGGAGAGGCTGGGCATCGGCGCGGACGCGCAGATGGTGCGGCTCTGGCCGACGCAGCCCGAAGTGCTCGGCCCGGCGGCGGGCGAGCGCACGCTGACATTGGAGCCGTGGCGCGCGGCGGTGTACTGCCTCACCGATGACCCGCAGACCGCGATGGGCCGGCTCAACGAGCTGCAGGAGACGCCGTGGGAGCTGGAGGTAGTGCAGAGCGGACCGATCCCGTCCGCGAGCGGCACCGAGGGCGCGCTGTTCGCCTGCAGCGATGGCCCGGTGCTCAACCGGCCGGGCGAAGGCGGCACGGTGGCGACCGCCTACTTCGTCGATGCGCAGGGACAGCTCGCGCCGCGTTCGGGCGTGCAGGCGGAGGTTACCGGCGCGCGCGCCGAAGGCCGAGGTTTGCCGCGCAATCTCGACGAGCAGCCCTTCGCGCTGCTGCGACAGTTGCCGCATTCGGCGACGGTGGTCGAGCCGGGAGTGATGGTGCTCTCGGGCGATGAGAATCACCTGCTGGCGGTGATGCCCGGCGGCTCCGAACTGAACCTGTCCGCTTCGGGGCTGCTGGTGATCCGCAATGCGACCACCGGTGAGATCGTGCGGCCGCTTTCGGCCGAACCCACGGACTTCGAGATCCTGCCCGAGGGAGAGGCGTTCTTCGTCGGCTGGGCGCGCTTCGATTCCACCGAGATGGACGCGGCGCTGCGCATGGGCGATGAGCAGCTGCGTGCGCGTATTGAGCCCTTCGTCGCGCGTCTGCAGGCGCTGGCCGCGGCGGGGGCTGATGAGCGTGTGACGAGACTTGCCGACGCGAGCCGGGGCTTCGTTGAGATGGCGCGGCGGCTGGCCGACATCCCCGGGATGCTGTCGCCGGTCAGCCCCGTGACGCGGCTGTGGGAGCGGCTCAACGCGCTGGTGACCGCGCAACTGGGCATGCAGGTGCGCGTGCAGGCCGAGCATCGCTGGCTGGCGGCCGGGATCGACAAGCCGCTGCAGACTCTGGTCAGCGGCGGCCGGGCAGAGGCGGTGGAGCTGCTGCCGCTCGGCTCGTGGCGCGAGGGCAGCCTGACCATCGAGCCAAGCGGCGAGGAGCAGGTGGCGCGC
>CAZTZN010000025.1:0-1315 GCA_964617715.1 uncultured Armatimonadia bacterium
GGGTGCAGGCCGAGTTCGGGCTCCTCAAGGCACACCAGCGGCGGTGGCTCGGGATGGAGCAGCACCGACAGCAGGCACAGATACCTGAGCGTGCCGTCGGAGAGCCGTGTCGCAGGGATCGGCTCGCGCAGCCCGGCCTCGTGCAGGAGAAGCAACACCGTGTTGCCCTCAATCCTGACCGTGAGCTTCCTCGCTCGCGGGTAGAACTGGCGGAGGTGCTCGTTCAGCAGCTCCTCAACACCGGCGCGGTTCTGCAGGTTGTTGACTACAAGAGCCAGATTGTCCGCGTTCTGGTTCAGGAACGCACTGGACAGGTCAGTGAGCTGGGGGCGGCGAGGTTCTGTGCCCCTGCCCAGATGCCATTCCCCGTAGATGCGGACGCGATCGAACTGGGAACCGAGGTAGGTGATCTCCGGATACTGGTCCGGGTCTTTCCGTTGTGACAACACGGATTGCCCCGGGTCGAGGTCCTCTCGTTGGAGCCCGCGCTCAACCCGCTCCGCTCCATCCTCTTCCGACTCGATTGACCGTACGTTCAGAACGGGGTCGCCACGCTGGTAGCGGTAGTAGAAGTACGGAGTGTCCTGTCCGGGGTGTGGCCCCTCGTTCTCGACTGCCTCATCGACTACCTCGAACCGCTGTCCAACCATGCTGAACGCCAGACGGTGACGCAAGTTCACGGAACCGTGTGGGTTGACGACCACCGCGTCAATCTCCGCTTCAGGACTCGGCTCAGTCCCCTTCCACAGCCACTCGCTCACCCCGCCGCCGGCCCGGATGGGAGCCTGCAGGTCCTGCGGCGCGGCCTGCAGGAGCGAGATCGCCTCGATGATGTTCGACTTGCCGGAGGCGTTGGGGCCTATCAGCACGTTGAGGGGCTCGAGGGCCATCTCCTCACTCTCGGGGCCGAAGGAGAGCAGGTTCCTCAACCGCAGCTTCGTGATCAGTCTCATGCCGTCCACAGTGGTCGCTCCCGTCACATGCTGCCGCAACGCGCCCTGGACCGTGCCCGTCGCACATTATACCGCGCTCAGGCATGAGGCGACAAGGCAGGGCCCGACCTGCGCGGGGGCCGACGTGCCGGCTCACAGGCCTGGCGATCTGATACGTCGTGGTCGAGGGCGGGCGGTACCCCGCGCAGGTGCGGATGGCTCGGCCGGGAACCCTCCGGCGGAGGTGACCCGCCATGTGCCGCGCCCTCGTCGCCATCGCGCTGGCCCTGATTGCCGTGCCCGCCGCCGCACAGTGCATCTGGGATCCCGATGCGCACATTCTCACCAACGGCCTCGTGACCGTGCAGCTTCCTGCGGTGGGC
>CAZTZN010000025.1:1415-35048 GCA_964617715.1 uncultured Armatimonadia bacterium
GAGCACGAGATGACCTTCGTGCCGCGCGAGCCCATCGCCATGCGCAGCTACCACTTCTTCGTAGCGACCGCGCAGGCGGCGGGCGACACCCATCGGCTGCACACGGTCGGTGCCGACGGCGCGCTGACCGCGACGCCCGCGCGCACCTCCGCGGCTTACGGGCGCATGGCTCTGCCCACGCACCCGGCCTGGGCGGCCCTCGAGGAGATCGGCTCAGGGCTTGCGCTCGCGCTCGGCGCGCCCTCAGCGGATGTCGCTCAGTACATGTACTCGATCGAGTTCATGCGCTTCGAGCTGAGCCGCACCGGCGGCTTCGTCACCCCCGGTGAGCCGCTGCATGACTTCGCGCTCATCGGTGTCGGCGACGACCCGGCGGCGCTGCTGGCCCTGCAGCGCGCGTTCGTCGCGAGGGTCGATCGTCCCGAGCGCGAGGCCGAGCCGCGCCTGCCCGCGCCGGACCTTACGGCTGAGCCCGAGTTGTCCCTCAGCCCCCGCATAGAGCCGGCGACCGGCGCCCTGACGCAGCTCGGCTCATCCGCCGGCCCGCTGCTGGGCGCTCCCGGCGGCGTGGTCCTGGTCGAGTGGCCCGAGCGTGCGCGCATCACGGCCGCGGACGGCCAGGTCATCGGCCTGGACCGCTCGGGCGAGGCACTGACGTGGCGGTGGCGCGCGCGCGATCTGCTGGCCGACCATCGGCTGGCGCGCAATTCCGGGGGGTACACGTGGGGCGTGGCGTTGCGCAACGAGACCGACGAGCAGCGGCTGCTCGAGGTGCGGCTGGAGCTGCCCCTGGCCGTGCGCGCGGGCTGCTTCTGGGACGGCCTGCGCCTGATGCGCTTTGACGAGGACTCGCTCGACCACGAGCTGACCACGCTGGTCCCCGGCGGCACGCAGTCTCAGGGCATATTCCCGGCCGTGTGCGTCCACGACTCCCGTGTCGGCATCGCCCTCGGCATCGAGCCCATGCAGATCGAATCATTCTACGGCGCGCGCCTCCAGCGCGCGGCGGACGGCTCGCATATCCTTTCCTACGTGCTGCGCTGGGCGCTGCCGCCCGGCGGCGAGCGTGAGGCGCGCTTCGTGCTCTACCCCATCGATCCGCGCTGGAGCTGGCGCAGCGCGGTTGCCCGCTACTGGGAGGCCTGGCCGGACGTGTTCGCGCCGCCCCGGCGCGATGATGTCTGGGGGCTCTACTCGGCGGCCGGTCCGCAGTCGATCTTCCAACTGGGCGATCGGTTCATCGAACGCTGCCGCCGGCTGCGCGTGGGCGCGATGGAGCTGTACGCGCCCTTCAACCGCACCGGCGACTTCTACCCCGATGACGAGCCGGCGTTCGAGCGCGGCGACTTCCGGCTCACGCGCGAGCAGATGCGCGCCATGTACGACACCTCCGACATCGCCTGCTGCACCATCTCCTACGTCATCCCCACCAAGTGCGAGCGTGAGCTGGCAACCACCACCTACGCCGACTCGGTGATCCGCACGGTGGACGGCTCCATGTTCCTCAGCGACCACTGGGACGTGATGGGCGGCGGCACCGAGAAGCTGGCAGCCATGTTCGCGTGGGGCGACTCGTTCGGCGAGAACCTCCATCGCGAGGTGCGACAGATCGTCGAGAGCTACGCGCCCGACGGCTTCTACTTCGACAACGGCGCCTTCACCTGGCTCGACTTCGGCCGCAAGACCCCGTGGTCGGCGTTCGATGACGAGGGCCGCGTCTGGACCAACGCGGGCATCGCCTACGCCAGGCTGCAGGACATGCTCGAGGAGTTCGCGCCGCAGGTGCACCGCAACCCCGGCGAGTTCATCCAGTACTTCAGCGGCTTCCGCGGCCACTCGCATCTGACCAACATAGTGGGCTCACGGCGCTACTACATCCGCTCACACCGGCTTATCATGGGCCGCAAGCCGATCTATCCCGGCCATCCGCAGCGCATCGGCTCGCGGGATGAGGTCTACGACATGCTGGAGCTGGGCGGGCTGCCATGGCTGAACGGACAGCGGGTGCAGGGCGAGCGCCTGGCCCAGGCATGGGCGCCGATTGCGGTGGCGCTGGCGCGCGCGGGCTGGCAGCCGGTCACCGACGCGGTCGCGGATGACCCGTGTGTGACCGTCGAGCGCTTCGGCGACGAGGGCGAGCGGCTGTTCACGGTGCGCAATCACGCCGACGAGCCGGTGACCACGATGCTGACCATGCGCGGGGAGCTGCCCGGCCTGCGCGACTTCCTCGGGCGCATCGATGTCCGGCCGCAGGTCGCCGACGGGCTCACGACCGTCACGGTGCCGCTGGCTGCGCGAGAGATGGTCTTCCTCACGACCGCGCCGGCGCCGGCGGAGCGCGAATGGCCGGTCGCGCAGTTCCTCGCGCAGGCCGAGCCGCTCAGCATCATCGCCGAGGGCGGCGCCGAGGAGTGCGCGCGCATGGCCCGGCGCGTCAGGGGCTTCGTGGAGGAGCAGGCGTCATTGCTCCGACGCGAGGCGGCGCAGGTGGAGATCGTAAGTGATGCCGCGGATGCGACGCACGATGCGCGCGTGGTCATCCGCCACACCGATGGCCCGGCGCGGATCGATGGGGCGGGCGAGCGCGAGCTGATCATCGCCTTCGCCGACGAAGCCGAGGCGACGCGCCTGCTGTCGGAGTTCCTCGACACCATCGCGCTGCCGCTGAGCGATGAGCCGGCCGCGTTCCTGCCGTGAGGCCGACCTCGCGTGAGGTCAGGGCTGCGCGAGCCTGAACACCAGGTAGGAGCGAGCCGCCGGCGGTGGGGCCAGTTGTGTGAGCAGCCCCTCGTCCTGAGCTTCGCCGATCAGGTGCGCGAGGGGGTCGCCGCCGCCATGGATGTCGGGGAAGGCCAGCGCATTGATCACCACGTGCGTCACCCCCAGCCGGCGCCACTCGGCCACGAGATCGTCGGCGTCCGAGATTTCGTGGTAGCGGATCAGCCCCGAATGCCCCGGGTCGGCCCACAGATAGTCGCGGTCGAGGTAGTAGCCCCGTGGCTCGCCGTAGAGAGCGATCTTCGCCTCCGGCGGCGTGGTGTCGTTGATGAACTCGCTCATCTCGTAGAGCGGCGAGCCCGACAGGTAGGTGTGCGCATCGACCAGGCCCAACCCGGCCGGGACCTGCGGCACCACGTAGAGCGCCATCAGGGCAATGGCGACGGCCGTCCACAACGCCAGAGCCCAGCGCACTGTCCAGCGCAGCAGCTCCCTGCCCCGCTCGGCCTCGACCACCACCCACCCGGCCGCGGGGGCCACCAGCGCCAGCGTGGCCATCAGGTAGCGGGCGTACTGCATGCTCCAGACCCACCACAGGCCCAGCGCGAGGAGTATCCACAGCATCCAGCGCACCGGCGGCGGCCGCCGCAAGAGCGCCAGCAACGGCAGCAGCGCCAGCCACATCGGACCGATACTGTCGGTCGCGAACACCCCCAGTGGCGCGAGCGGGTCGGTGTACGCGGTCGGCTCGATGGTTACGTACAGGGGCGCAAGCAGCATGTTGAGCGGCCGCCGCGGGCCCGCGAAAGTGCGCTGCAGCGGCGTCATCGCGCGGAACCGGCCGTAGGGGGGTAGCTCCCCGCGGCCGAAGCTGCGTTGTGAGTAGCGGTACTGCGCCGCGTTCTCGGCCGACCAGTAGCGCCCGCCGAAGAGGTCGTAGGCGAACGGGTAGACCGGATTGCCGGTGAGCACCCAGGTCTTGACGTACCACGGGGCGCACACCGCCAGCGCGATGGCGGCTGAGATCGCCGCGAGGCGCAGACCTTCGAGACGGGAGCGCCGGGCAACCACCACCCCTACCACCAGCACCCCCAGCAGCGCCAGACCCTGCATCTTGAAGCTTGCGCCCGCGCCCGCCATCAGCGCCGACAGCCACAGGCATCGCAGCTCGTCGTCACGCAGCCAGCGAGCGAAGAAATGGACCGCCAGAACACCGCAGGCGATCGCCGGCAGATCAACGTAGCCGACGCCCATCAGGCGCGCGAAGACCGGCGTGGTCGCGAGGATCAGCGCGCCGTAGGCTCCGGCGGCGGGCGCGAGCAGCCTGCGACCGGCCAGCGCCACGGCTCCCAGCGCCATGACGCCGAAGCCCCAGTGAAACAGCTTGGCCGCGCCGGGCACGCCCAGGACGTGCGCCAGCGTGTAGAACATCTGCAACGTTGCCGGGAACTGCGAGTGATGATCGTACCACAGCGGGTGAACGCGCCCGTCGCGGGCGTACTGCTTGGCCTCGGCCAGGTGCTCCGAAGTGGCGTCCCAATCGCTGGGCGTGGGCGGGGCGAGGGCCGCGAACAGTTGCAGGACGATGATGACCGCCAGGGCGATGAAGGCAAGGCGATAGGGCGAACGGCCGAGGGCGCGGCTCGCGCTCACCGCCAGCTCGGCGATGCCCGACAGGCAGTCATCGAGGCTGCGCAGCCCGGCCAGCGCGGACAGCAGCAGCAGGTGGGCCAGCGCCCACCAACGCAGGTAGCCGACCAGGCCCAGCCCCAGGATGCCCAGGCCCAGCAGGACGTGCCCGAGCACCAGCGCGGCCAGGCCGCGCTCGGCCGGTTCATCGGGCGCGAGGCGCAGCACGCGCAGCGCCTGCGCGCCCAGCATGAAGGCGGTCAGAGTGACCGCGAGGTAGATAATGATGTCCAATACGATGACACCGCTTTGTCCGCCTGGTGAGCGGGTGCATTCTCAGCCGTAGATCGCCTGCAGCAGTCCTCGGAGGAAGAGCGCCAGGATCACGATGACCCATGCGGCGCTCGCCAGCTCGCGCGCGTCGGTCACGGCATGACCTCCCGGCGTGTCACTTTCATCGGCACAGGTCAACGATGAGCAACTCGACCACGGTGCGCGGCTCCAGACGCGCGCCTTTGCCCTTGAGCGCCACGTCGGCCTGGTGCGCGCGGTCGAAGGCCCGGGCAAGCTGGCCATCGCTGAAACGCGCGGCCTGCCGCGTCAGCGCCTCGGCCAGCCACTTCTTGCCCTTGACTGCGTCCATGAAGTTGTGATGCTCCGGCAGGCGGCTTGCCACCTCCTGCGCGGCCCCCCCCGTGTCGCCGGGGCGCACCCGGCGCTGGCGCACGAAGCGCGCCTGCCAGATCAGCCGAAGCTGGCGGGTGACCATCCCTATGAAGGCGATGCAGTCACCACTGCTCGGCTCCTCGAGTAGCACGCCGTCGAGCATGGTCAGCGCCGCGCGCGCGTCCTTCAGGCCGATGGCGTCCACGATCTTGAAGATGTCCGCCTCGCTGACCCGGACCGAGACCTCGGCCACGTCGGCGGCGGTCACCTGCTCGCGCTCGCCCACGTAGGTGGCCAGCTTCTCGATCTCCGACAGCAGCCGGTCCGCGTCCGCCCCCACCGTCGCGCACAGCGCATCCACCGCCTCCCGGTCGATGCGCTTGCCCTGCGCCTGCATCTCGCGGGCGATCCACCCGGGCAACTCGCGCTCACGCGGCGGCCTTATCTCAATGACCTGTCCGCCGGCCTGCACGGCTTTGCGCAGCTCCGCAGCCACGGGTACGCCTCGCCGCGGGTCATTCTGACGCGCGCACACCAGCACCACCGCCAGCCCCGGCTGCAGGCGCGCGAGATGGGGCGCGAGCTTGCGCTGATGGAGGTTGAGCAGCGCGTTGATGCTATCCACCACCACTACCCGCCGCGGCGCCATCAGTGAGCCCGACTGCAGTTCGGCCAGGATCTCCTCCACGCCCACCTCATCGGCATGCACACGCACCAGCCCGAACTCGCGCTCGGACTCGTCGAGCCAGCCGTGTACGATCTGCTCGACCGCCCGGCGCTTGAGCGCGTCGGCCTCGCCCCACAGCAGCGTCAGCGGGCAGTTGGGCTCCAACTCGCGTCGACTCATTCTCGGCCTCCACGGCCGCGCCCGCGCAGGGCGCGCAGGCTGCGGCGCAGATCGTTGAGGAGCGCACGCGCCATCGCCCGGGTGGCTCGCACCTCCCGCTCGGTAGGCTCGGCGCGCCCGTAGCGCCGGGCGTAGAAACTGTTGACGAAGTTATCGAGACGCCGAGCCATGCGTCCTGACCGTGCGAGGCCGGCCTCGGCGAGTGCCGCCCGCACCTCGGCGGGCGTGCGCCACCGTTCGGCGCCAACTCCCGCGAGGCGGCCCGCCCGGCGGCGGAACCACTCGAAGGCCTCGCCCATGCGTTCGCGCGCGCTCCCGGTGCGCACGCGACGATGCAGCCAGCGCAGCACCACGCCCGGGCCCACCACCGCGCTGATGAGGGCGATGGCGATGACGATGATCACTATCACCCGCCACGCCGCGGCCAGGAAGTGACTCAGCCGCAGCCGCCAGCGGCCGAACAGCAGCGCGAAGAGATCGGTGCTCACGTCGGCCTCGGGCGCGGCGACATCAAACGGCACCCATCCGATCTCGGGGAAGTATACCTCGGCCCAGGCATGCGCGTCACGCTGACGAGCGATGTACGCCCGCTCGGCCTCGTCGTACTCGCCCACCTGATAGCCGGTGGCGACCCGCGCAGGCACGCCCGCCAGTCGGCACATGACCACCATCGCGGTGGCGAACAGGTCGCAGGCGCCGCGCCTCCCCCTGGTGACGAAGTAGGCCGCGGCGTCCTCGCCGTGCGGCACCGCGGGCGCGCGGGTGGTGTACCGACAGGTGCGGACGAGGAAGTCGCGGATCGCCGCCACCTTGTCGTACGCGGTCTGCGCCCCGGCGGTCACCTCCTCCACGATCGGCCCCAGCTCCGTCTGCGCCTGCACTTCCATCTGAGTGATGTAGCGGTGCACGATGTCCGGCGGGTAATCGCCGGTGGTGGCGCGCAGGGTTGCCGGGTCGGTGGGAGGCATCACCGAGATGACCTCCCACTCGACGCCCGCCGTCTGGGTAAATGAGGTCAGCAGGGTGTCATAGAAGTCCACGCTCGGCGCGTAGCTCATGCGCGTGCGCCGCGCTCCCGTCTCGGTCATGCGCACCTTCACGGGCCGGGCGGCGGCGTAGATGGCACGGGGCTCGTTGCTCAGCACGGTGACGACCTGCCGGTTGCGCTCGCCCACGGCACCCTCCGCGCCGGGCACTACGAACCAGCCGTCCGCACCCCGCTCAAGCCCGGCCGTCGCGCCTTCCTCGCGCGACCAACCGCGGCCGGAGTAGTAATCGAAGACCGCGCCCCGCCACAACGCCGGCTTGTCGGCCCGCACCTTCAGCGCCGGTGTGGCCGGCAGCATCACCGGGCCCTGACCCACGTAGAAGTTGGTCAGCACCCCACCGTAGCTCAGTCGGGCGATCTGCAGCCACCGGGCGTAGCGCACCATGCCCTCGGGCCCCACGAACAGACGGGGGCCAACCGTGTAGAGCGCGCTGCCCACAGCGGTGGCGATAGTCAGCAGCACCGCGACCAGCATGGTGCTGGCCAGCGCCTGGGTACGCGCGATGCGCAACCAGTCGCGCCCGCCTTCGCGCGTGTGGGGCAGATTCTCGGCCACGTTGAGCAGATGCTCATAGCCCCAAATGAACACCACGGCGAAGACGAAGATGGCAAAGGCGACGAGCATCGCGGCGTTGAGATTGATGGTACCCACCAGGCCGAAGATGGCGAGGCCGGAGACTACCGCGAACAGGATATTGTGGCGCCGCGCCAGCATGAAGCAGAAGCCGACCATCATCCATGCCACCAGCGTCGCCCAGGTCAGATCCGCTTCGGCGCTGACCTCCACCGGGTACATGATGTCCACGAAGGGCACCGGGCCCAGGCGTTGGGCGAGGGCGGCGACGGCCACCGCGATCACCATCAGCCCCACCGTGGTGGCCGAGCGTCCGAAGGCGCCGAAGAGCGCGCTGGTCGCGATGCCGACCAGGATCATCAGGTGCAGCGCGAGTTCGAAGGCGGGCTCATCGACCGCGTTGCTCAAGGCCGCCGCCGCGGCGCTGCACGCCACCGCGCCGCCCAGCAGGAGCGGCCCGATGCGCCTGAGATACTCGCCGCCCTCAGCTCGCACGGCGCGCCCTCCTCAGACCGGTGGCCAACTCATGCCCGGCCTCGACTACCCACGCGGCCACGCCTCGATCCAACAGCCGCGCCGCGAGCTGATCGGGCGTCATCTCGGCGCGGCGCGCTGCGGTGGCGCCATACGCTTCGACCACCATCCAGCCCACCTGGTAGCCGCGATCGACCAGCGCCGCCGCCACCTCGAGGGCGTCGGCCCCGAGCCGTGGAGAGATGACGAAGGCCATGCCCCCGGGCGCAATGTACTGTCGGTGGCCATCCACGACCTCCGCCAGGTCTGCCTGACCGTCGGGCTGCACGCGCGCCAGGGCGTCGAACACGCGCACGCGCTGGCGCGGGTCGGCGGACGGCGGCACGCTCAGCTCCGATGCGCCCATGGCGATCAGGCCGACCGAGCTGCCGCGTTCCAGCATCTGCGCGGTGATCGACGCGGCCAGCTTGACGGCGCGCTCGATGGTGGCGTCATCGCCCTCCCCGTAGTGGACCGCGCCCTGCAGGTCCATGATGACAGTCGCGTCGGTGGCCTCCGCACGCTCGTACTCGCGCACGATGAGCTGGCCGCGCCGTGCGGTAGACTTCCAGTCCACGCGGCGCAGGTCGTCGCCGGGCACGAACGGGCGCGTGCCGTAAAGCTCGATGCCCTCACCGCGAAAGCGTCGCCGCGGGCGTTGTGGAGCGCGCAGCGACGCGACACTAAGCCATACATTCGGCATTCGCGTGGGCGTGGGGTGCACCACCAGCTCATCGGCTTCGCCGAGCTGGCGGCGGAAGTTGAACATGCCGATCAGGTCGGCGTGTTCGAGCCTGGCCGGCCCGATCCGGTAGACGCCGCGCCGGTTGGCGCGCAGGGTGTAGTCGATGCTGAACTCCTCTTCGGCGCCCAGGCTGGGGATCAGAGCCCGCCCCGCACCCTCGCCGACGGCCTCCAGGCCCTCGGGCAGCTCATCGCCGACGGTAAAGAAGTAGCGCCGGCGCAGCCCGCGGTTGGTGACGGTCAGGCGCACGCGCCGCTGCTGCCCTTCCTTCATCAGCCCGGGCGCCTCCCGCCGCACGCTCAGCGCCTTCAGGGTGCCCCGTGAGAGGAGGAACGAGACCGGGGCCAGGAGCGCCAGCACCGCAAACATGATGTAGAGCTGCCGGATGGCGAGCACCAGGCCCACCAGCAGCAGGAAGATCGATCCCCAGATCAGCACGTGTTTCTTCCCGAATTCCATGTCGTTGCCGTTCGGAGGGGCCGGACGCCTGTCCGGCCCGCCGTTCCTACGCCCCCAGGGCGACCAGCTTCGCGACCCACTCGTCGAAGTGCGGACACGCGTTCCTCATGCGCTCGATTCCGATCTCCGCGGCGATCCGCGGTCCATCGGTGGTCTTTGAGTAGGTTCTGATCGCAGAACGAATACGCGCCGATGGGTGTGTATCCGGACCGTCGTCTACCATCTCCGGGTTGCCATGGGCCTCTGCCACGGCAGCCCGGAGCACCGCGATCCCCTCGGCCGCCGGATGCCGGACGAAGAATGCGTCGGGGTCGGCGAGGAGCAGAGCCTCGAACTCGTGAACTTGCACGTAGGGGATGAAGCGGCGATCCCCGATGTCGTCCCCGAACGCCGTCTCGATCTGCCTGACATGGTCATAGACATCGCAGCCGCGGCGCTCGGCGGCCAGCCCCGGCCAGTCGCCCGGCAGGGCGTAGAGATCGAACATGGTTGTGAAGCGCACATCGGACCGGCGGTCTTCCCTCATCCAAAGCGTGATGTCATCGCGGGCGCTCTGATAGCGCCGCAGACCACCGCGAAACTGGTAGCGGCTCGTTCCGTTGAACGGGCTGACGCCTGAGCCGGTAAGCACGCTCCTCGCCACGGCATACACGCCATGCCGACCCAGATAGGGGGCGATTGTGTCTCGCACAAAGACCTCTTCCGTCTGCCCCTCGACGGTGATGTTGAGTCGCACGGCGCTACGGCCTCCCCCCGATGACGTTCTTCTCCCACAACTCGCCGATCGAGTAGTGCTCGAGCCACTCAGACAGGCGGTCCTCAGACAGGGGACCGCCGAAAGTCGTGCCCCCTGCGTCGTCCCGCTCGACGACGACGATCTCGTCGGGAGCGAAGTGATTCACGAACGTGACCGACTGCGTCGCGACGATCACCTGGCACTGGGTCGAGACAGCGTGCAGCAGGTCGGCGACCATCGTGATGACATACGGGTGCAGACCCAGCTCCGGCTCATCGATGATCATCAGCGACGGCAGCCGGTCCTCGGGCTGGAGCAGCAAAGTCAGCAGCGCAATCGTGCGCAGGCTCCCGTCCGAAAGCTGATGCGGCCCGAAGAGCAGGTCCCGACCGCGCTCCCGCCAGTTGAGCATGACTTGCGTCGGATCCAACTCGCGCGGCTCCACGACGAAGTCATCAAAGAACGGTGCGGCCATCCGGAACGCCGAGATGATCCGGTCGTAGTACGCCCGCCGTGTCTCTCGCAACATGTATAGGTGGGCGGCGAGGTTACTGGCATCGTGGTGGAGTCGCTGATTGTCCTCGATGTAGTGCGGTTGGCGAATCGGCGCCGCCAAGGCCGTGTTGTGCACATGGAAGGTCTGCCAGTGCTCTATGCTCTGGGCGACTACGCCGCAATCCCCGCTTCTTGAGCGTGGCGAGAGGAGCGTGGACTCTTGGAGTGCGGGCGGGACGTGACTACTCATACCGACAAAAGCGGCGCCGATGCCGCGACATTCTTCGTCGGAGAAGAAGAGGCCCTCTGTGCCGAAATCGCTGAGGTGAAAGCGGTAGGGGATCTGCTGGCTTCCGGCGTTGATCGCGACTTCACCGGCGATTGTCCGGGTCACATCGTACCCGTAGTGCAACAAGGCACTGGCCCCGCCCGCCCTCCCCACAAACTCCCGCAGCCTCCCCTCAGCGATCGCCTGCATCATGCGCAGGAACGACACGAAGTTCGACTTCCCCGAACCGTTGGCGCCGATGAGCACGGTAAGAGGGCCGAGATCGATGGTCGCATCCCGGATCGACTTGAACCCCTCGATGTGAACCGACTTGAGCATGTCCATGTCGAACATCTCCTCGCGCTGGCCTTCACACCGTCGGCGCGGGGATACTGTGCAGGATCTCCTCGATCACCCGGCGCCCGCGCAGGCCATGGATGCTCTGCTCGCTCTTCACGATCACCCGGTGCGCCAGCGCCGGCACGGCCACGCGCCTGATGTCGTCGGGCAGCACATAGTCGCGCCCGGCAATCGCCGCCATCGCCTGCGAGCAGCGCATCAACGCCAGCGATCCGCGCGGACTGGCCCCCAGATCCAGGTCCGGATGCTCGCGCGTGCGCCCCACGATGGATACGATGTACCGCTTGAGCGACTCCTCGAGGAACACGTCGCGCACCGCCATCTGCAGCGCCGCCGCCTGGGCCTCGTCGAACACCGGCCTCACCATCTCGATGGGGTGGCGCTTGATCTGCCGGGTCAGGATCTCGACCTCATCGGCCGCGCTCGGATACCCCAGGGTCACGCGCATGATGAAGCGGTCAAGCTGCGCCTCAGGCAGCGAGTAGGTGCCCTCGTACTCGATCGGGTTCTCTGTGGCCATGACAAAGAACGGTCGGGGCAGCTCGTAGGTGACTCCGTCGGCCGTCACCTGGAACTCCTCCATCGCCTCCAGCAGCGCCGCCTGCGACTTGGGCGTGGCGCGGTTGATCTCGTCCGCCAGCACCACGTTGGCAAAGATAGGGCCCTCGCGGAAGATGAATGAGTTCTCGACCTGATTGTACACCGAGCTGCCGGTCACGTCGGCGGGCAGCAGGTCCGGCGTGAACTGAATGCGCTTGAAGGAGCCCCCGACCGACAACGCCAGGGTGCGCGCGAGCATGGTCTTGCCAACGCCCGGAATGTCCTCGATGAGAATATGCCCGCCGGAGAGAAAGCCCGCTACGGTCAGCTCGACCGACTCGCGCTTGCCGACGATGACGGTCTCGATCGACTCGATGATCCTCAGCGCCGATTGCGTGATCTGCGCGGTCCTCATCGGCGTCCTCCAGGTAAGAGCTACCGGCGGTCAGTGGTCCGCGATCGGCGACCGCAACGGCTCCCTCCGTCGCGTCTCCTGTTCCCCAGGTGCTGCATACTGCATCTCCGCGCCCTACATCGCCGCCTGATAGACCGCGATCACGTCCTCGCGGTTCATCGCGCGCGGGTTGACCTGCACATGCGCCGACTTCATCGCGTCATCGGCCATGCGCTCGATGGCCGACGCCTCGACGCCCACCTCGCTCATGTTCCGAGGCGCGCCGACCTCGGCGGCCAGCGCCTCGACCGCTGATGGCGCGAGCGCGGCGGCGGCGGCGGCGGACAGGCCCTCGACCGCTGCGCCCAGCAGGCCCGCGATCTCGGCGAAGCCCTCGGGGTCGGCTTCGAGGTTGAAACGCATGCCGTGGGGCAGCAGAATCGCGTTGGCGACTCCGTGAGGGACTCCGAACAGTGCCGAGAGCGGCAGGGCCATCGCGTGCACGATCCCCAGCCGCGTGTGCGCGAAGCTCAGGCTGGCGACCATGGCCGCGCGCTGCATGCCCGCCTGCGCCTCCATGTCGTTGGGGTCGGCGGCGGCGCGCGGCAGGAACTGCGCGATGCCGCGGATGGCCTCCGCCGCCCGGCGACGCGTGTCCGCTGTCGCCCGCTTGCTCACGTACGACTCGATCGCGTGGGTGAGCGCGTCGAGCCCCGCGGCCACCCGCACCATCTTCGGCGCGCTGGTGAGCATCTCCGGATCGAGCACCGCCCAGCGCGGGTAGAGTGCCTCGTGGTTGAGCACCAGCTTGCGCTTCGTCTCGACAAAGGTGATGACCGAGAACGGATTCACCTCCGAGCCGGTGCCCGCGGTGGTGGGCACGCACACGATCGGCAGCACCTCGTGGTCGATCTGCGTGGGCTCGCCGGGGCGGTCCTGACGAGCGATCCAGCCCTCGGCGCCGATCTCGACGGCGATGGCCTTCGCGCAGTCCATCGACGAGCCGCCACCGATACCCATGACCGCCTCCGCGCCGAACTCCCGCCCCATGGTGCCACCATCGGCTACGTTGCGGTCGGTCGGATCGGGCTCGGCCCCTCCGAAGATGGCCAGTTCGACGCGGTCCTGGCAACCGGCGACGAACTCGGCCAGTTGTGGAAGCGCCGCGACATTCGCGCCGCAGACAATCAGGAGGCGGGATATGCCCATGTCGGCGAGGCACGTGGGGGAGTCGATCAGGGCTCCACGGCCGGAAATCACCCGGGTGGGGGTCTCGGCAAAGCACTCAGTGCGGATGTTCTCAGGCACGGCGGACCCTCCCTGGTCGGCGAGTATGCCGATGCAGCAACACGTTCCTCATGTACTAACGCCGCGACGGGACCATTATATCCCCGCCCACGCAGCGGGGCAACGGGAGCCGGGGTGCCGCGCACGCACCACTGAGCAATTCGCCATGCGTCGTTCAGTCCTTCTCCCCGGGCCCTCCGCTCACCGGTGCGAATGCGTACTGAGGGCAGGCGTTTCCCGCACTCGCGCCGAACCTGCACCGACACCAGGCGCCCAACCACGCCACCGCAAGGGCGCTCGAGCGCAATGCCGTCGTCTGCGCTATCGCTACCATCGCGCGCGGACGCCTGCCCTGGTCTGCTGCAAGACCGATCACAGCAACAGCTCACTGGCGGGATGCTGATTGACTGAGGACGGACCGACCTCGGGAGGAGACGCAAATGGAGATTCGCGCACTGCGGGAGAGCGAGTTCAACGAACACGCCGAGCTGGTCTACGTCTCGTACAGTCACGAGCGCGACCTCGAGCCCGGCTCGATGCTCAGCCATCGCGACTGGTGGCTGCGCAGCATCGAATCCGATCCCTACTACGAGCCCGCGCAGACGCGCGTTATGTCGCTCGACGGACGGCTGGTCGCGAGCGTGACGTGCTTCTACCGCCCCACGTGGGTGCAGGGGCGGCGGGTCGAGGCGGGATGCATCGGCAGCGTATGCACACACCCCGACCACCGGCGCCGGGGCCATGTGCGCGAGATTCTCGCTGAGGCGACCGACTGGATGCGCGCGCGCAGTTGGGAGTGGTCGTTCCTCTATGGCCTCGAGGCGGTCTACGGCGGCAGCGGCTGGCAGAACCTGACCGCCTTCGACCTGGTCGCGGAGGTGACGCCGCGCGCCGACCTGCCCACGCAGACCGAGGCCGGTCTGGCCTTCGCCGAGCGCCTCGCAGACCCGGGAGACGACGCGGATATCACACTGCTGGCGCGCCTGCATGACGAGTTCTGCGCGCCGCTGACCGGGGCGACCGTCCGGACGAAGCAGTACTGGCGCCGGCGTGTGCTGTCGAGCACCCCGTGGGGCCCCGGCCCGCAGTACCGGCTGGTTGAGGCGGTGGACGGAGAGCTGCTCGGCTACTACTGCATGTCGGCAGGAGCGGTCCAGGAGGTCGCGTGGCGCGGGCGGCCGCATGAGGTGCTGGTCATGATCCTGGCGCGGGCCGAGGGCCGGGCGGTGAGCTTCCCGTTCGCGCAGCCGGAGCTGGTGCAGGCGCTGCGCGAGCTGGCGGCCATCCCCACGCAGACGCAGTGCTTCGAGCGACAGGGGACCATCACGCTGCGCGACGCCTACAAGGGCCTGTGGCGTCATCACGGCATCGACAATCCGGTGTTGCAGGGCGTGCACGACACCGATGCGCTGGTACGCACGCTTCACGACAGCGACTACGTCATGTGGCCGGCTGACCGCGCATGATCTGACGGTGGGCGAACACCGCCGGGCAAATATGCGCAAGAGTCGTGAACCTTTGCGAAGCCTACTACGTCAGATAGTATGCGGGGGCGGAGACCCAGAGCCTGAAGCGATAGCGACGGCTGTGTGATCCACGCGAAGGTTCCAACCCTCCCTCCTTCACGTGACAGGCGCAACTCCGCCCCCGCAGAGCCTTCTCTCTCAGATGGGGGTGTCTGGTATGAAGTACCTGCTGACCGCCATGCTGATGCTTGTCTTCGTCGGTATCGCGCTCGCGGCCCAGGCCGCGGAGCAGGAGCGCGAGGAGATCATGGTCGTGATCCCGCTGCAGTACATGAGCGCGGATGTCGCGGCGCAGATCTTCGGCGGCTGGGTCATCCCGCCCTCGACCTGGCAGGGCTACCGCAGCGCCCGCGGCTACGGCAGCTACGCCGGCGGTTCGCGCGTCGGTGGCGGCTACGGCCAGAGCTACTCGGGCTACGGCAACCAGGGCCTTGGCGGGCGTAACTACCAGAGCCTGGGCAGCTACGGGCGCATGGTGCCCGGCGACGAGAATCCGGAGTACGCCTTCTGACGCATTGACTATCTGCTACCAGAGAACTCGCTCCGCACGCTCGTGCGACTCATGTCACTCCTCATTGCCTGACAGGGCCCGTTCCCCGACGGGCCCTGTCGCATGTACGGCTACTCGTCCACCACCTTGTTCTCGGCGGCCTCCTCGACGGTCGCCGGCTCATCCAGCACGATGTCGTTGAACGCCGCGGGCGTGTTATCGGCGAAGATCGTCTCGCCGGTGAAGGTCACGCCGCTGCGCAGTGTCTGCGCGGGCGTATCACCGTCGAGGAAGGTGTTGCCGATGATGGTGGCATCGCGCAGCTCGCCCACCGGGTTGGTGCGCACCTTCAGGAAGAACGGGCCGTAGCCGTCGAGCACCGGGTTGTTGACCACGCGCACGCCGGGAAAGATGCCGCGCACGCGCACCGAGATCTCGCGGAAGCTGCAGCCGGCGATGGTGATGTTGCGGCTCTCCAGCGCGTCGTGGCCGGTCAGGATCAACATGCGCCCCCAGGTGTCGGAGCCGAACTCGCCGGCGCTGCGCCCGTCGAAGCTGCAGTTCAGGAACATGCCGTCGCGTACGTAGCGCCCCCCGTTGGGCTCCAAGTCCACGTGGTAGAGCCGCCAGATCGACCCGAACTCACAGCCCTCGAAGACGAAGTCCTCATCATTGCCCACCAGCGAGACGATGTTGCGCCCTGAGCGGTCGAAGCGGCAGTTGATCACGCGCAGGCCGGTGGAGCCGGCCACGTAGAGGCAGTCGTAGCGGGATTCGTATGCCTCGACGTTCTCGATACGCACGTCCACACCATCGTAGATGGCGATGATGTGCGAGCAGGTGGCGGTGCCGCCCGATCCGGGCCTGGTGGTGATCTGCCAGTTGTCGCCGGAAACGTCTGCACTCGGCGTCCCGTAGGCGGTGAAACTGCGCAAGGTGCCACCGGTGGGCAGCAGCATCTTCGCACTGCCCAGCGCCCGGAAGACAGTGCGGCCGCGCCCCGCGCCGCTGAGGGTCACGCCGGGCGGGATCGCGAGGTCGGCTATGCGGTAGGTGCCGGACGGGACGAAGACGGTCCCCCCGCCCGCCTGTGCCAGGAAGTCGATGGCGGCCTGCAGCGCCGGACTGTCGTCGGCCTCGCCATCCCCCACGGCGTTGCGCTCGAACACGCCCGCGCGCACCAGGTCGGAGCGCACATCCAGCACCGGCGGCTGCGCCGGCACGGCCCCCGCCAGCAGATAGACTCCCGCGATGATCGACAGCAATCGGAGCATCGCCGCACCTCCACGACAGGTTGCCTCTCCGGGGTGCGCTTCGCCGCCGCCCCGCACGTCCCCTCTGCGCAGGGGTGACGCGGCGGCGCGGCGAACTCTGGCGCGGACGCTCCGGGAGGCGGGTGGCATGCAGCTTCGCGACATCGGCGAGTTCGGCTTCATCGACAGGATCGCGCGCATGGCCGCAGATGACCCGGCCGTGATGGTGGGCATCGGCGACGACGCGGCGGTCCTCGACCTCGGCGGCCCGGATCACCTGGTGGTTACCACCGACGCCATGCTGGAGGGCCGGCACTTCCGCCTCGACTGGCTCGCGCCCGACGAGGTCGGCTGGCGAGCGGCCTCGGGGGCGCTCAGTGATGTCGCGGCCATGGGCGCTACCCCGGTGGCGGTGTTCTGCACCGTCGGCCTGCCGCCGGCCTGGCCGGTGGAGCGCGCCGACGCGCTCATGGGCGGCGTCATCGACGCGGTCAAGGCCGCGGGCGGGACGCTCGCCGGCGGCGATGTCATCGCCGGCGAGCGCGTGCTCATCGACATCACGGCGCTCGGGCGGGTGCCGCGCGGGCAGGAGCTGCTGCGCTCGGGCGCGCGGCCCGGGCAGGTGCTGGCGGTCACCGGCGCACTGGGCGCACCTGCGGCCGCGGTGGCGGCGCTCTCTGAGCTGGGCGCGGATGCCCTCGCGCAGACCGACCTGGCGCCGGTGCGCCGGCGCTTCGCGCACCCCGAGCCACGCGTTGCCGCCGCTCGGGCGATCGGGGCGTCCGGGCTGGTCGGCGCGGCCATCGATATCAGCGACGGCCTGGTGCAGGATGCCGGGCACATCGCCGAGCGCAGCCGCGTGCGCACGGTGATCGAGGCGTGGCGGGTCCCGGTGGCGGAGGGCTGCGCGGCGGTGGCCGAACGCATCCAGGGCGACGCGCGCGCCTGGGCACTGGCGGGCGGCGAGGACTTCGAGCTGCTCATCGCGCTCGACGAGGCGGACCTGCCGAGGCTGCTGGCGCTCGAAACCGTGGCGGCGCTGGGCCTTACTGTCGTGGGGCGTATCGAGGAAGGCGCGGGGGCCGTGGCCCTGGATGAGGACGGGCGCGAGGTCGATCTGCCCCACGGCGGCTGGGATCATTTCGCATAGGAGTGGCCGCCCGTCATCACTCGTCCGTCGTCGGCTGGCGACCGTCGGCTGGCGACTGATGACTGGCGACTGATGACTGGCGACTGATGACTGGCGACTTTTTTCACGGCTGGCGGTTGATGTGCCGGATACGATAGTTCAGCCGGTGCCTCTCACCCGGCTGCAGCGTCACGTGGAACACCAGGGTCTCGGCGTCCTCGCGCTCGTAGTCCAGCGACGCCTCCTCCATCTCCCACGTCCCCGGCTGATGCTCACGCACCAGCAGCTCCACCGGCTCCTCACGCAGATTCTGCAGGTCCAGCCTCCAGGTCTCCTGCAGGTCGAAGGCCGCGATCTTGTTGCTGGCGTCGAGACGTTTGTTCACTTCAACCGCCTTGATGCGTGATCGCGTCACCCGCACCCCCGACACCGGCCCGAGATTGATCTCGACCGGCTCGCCCGCGGGGGTGTAGGGAATCGAGCCCGTGGTGACCAGCTCACTGCCGCCCGGCGCGGGCGCGTAGAGGCGCAGGCTCCCGGGGGGCACGGGGCCGGTCAAGCCGCCGAAGAGCCGGCCGATGATCGGGATGTCCATGCCCGTGATGCGCACGGTGCGCTGCGTGTGGAAGCTCAGCAGCTCCACCGGTGAGTCGCCGTAGACGGCCTTGTCGTAGACGAGACGGCGCGTCATCATCTCCGCCGGGACGCGACCGCCCAGTGTGTTGAGTTCGCGCGTGACCGTCTCACCGTCGGCCAGGCTCAGCGTAACCTGGAAGCCATCACCGATGAGCGTGGCGTCCTCGAGGTCGCGGCCCAGGCCGTTGGTCACGCGCAGGCTGCCGGTGAGGTCGAGGCCGCCCTCGGCCAACAGCATCGCCGAGTACTCGACCCCCCAGGTCAGGCCCTTGACCGGGTAGGTGATGGTGAGCCGGGCGTCCACGTCCTGCTCGGCGCGCAGCCGCCACCGGGCCGCGCCGGGGACGTCGGGCGACGTCTCCATGGCGATGAGGCTCACCGCGTTGGCCGGTTCGACCTCGAGCCACACGTCGGCGGGCGCCACGCCCAGCGCGCCCAGCGGCATGGTCAATACGGTCTCACCGGCCCGCAGTGGCATCGTGCACGAGCGGGTGACGTGCAGTACCTCGGCCGCCTCAAGGCGGATGGTGGGCGGGCCGAAGTCGGTGGCGGTGGTAAGTTGCGCGCCCTGCACGGGCAGCAGGCACGCGACGGCGAGGGCGAAGGTGACGATCCTGAGCATCATGGGACGCCTCCCGGCCGGTCGGCTGAGCACCCGGGCTACTTCGGCACCAGACCGCAAGAGCCCTTCGCCGCCGCGGGGAAAGCCCGCGACCGGGGCTGCACCCGGCTGTCGCCCTGCGCAGGCCCCCTCTCGCAGACCACCTTGTTTGCCGCCGGAGAGGAGGTGGCCCGAGCCGCGCTCAGGCCGGGGGAGGAGCTTGTCGCCGTCCGTGACCGGGACGCCATCGTCCCCATGCCCCCCGGCGGCGTTTGCCCACCACCGGGCCGGGTGCTATAATCGCCGCGCGATTGAGCAATCATGCGGTGCGGTGAGACCCATGGCGCACGGCGAGACTATCCGAGTGCCGGTGCAGGTGCAGCCTGAGGGAGAGGGGCTGGAGCTGCCCTCGTACGCGACCGAGGGTGCCGCCGGGATGGACCTGCGCGCGGCTATCGCCGGTGAGCTGACCATCGAGCCGGGTGGCCGGGCGCTGGTGAGCACCGGCATCCGCATTGCACTGCCCGACGGCTACGAAGCCCAGGTGCGCCCACGTTCCGGGCTGGCGCTGCGCCACGGCATCACCCTGCTCAACGCGCCCGGGACCATCGACGCCGACTACCGGGGGACGGTCGCGGTGATCCTCGCGAACCTGGGCGACGAGCCCTTCGTCGTACGGCGCGGCGACCGCATCGCGCAGATGATCGTTGCGCCGATCACCCGCGCCGAGCTGGCGCCGGTCGATGAGCTGGACGAGAGCGAACGCGGGGCCGGCGGTTTCGGCCACACCGGCCGCGGCTGATGCACATACTCCAGGGGGAGCGGATGGGGATGAGACCATGCACGCACGTGGATCACTGGCGCTGTTGATCGGGCTCGTGGTGGTGGCCGCACTGTTGCTGGCGGGCTGCGCGACGCCGCACGCGACGTCGCAGACCAGCAATGGCCCGCAGGACTTCGTCGAGGCCGGCGAGGACTCCGCTGCCGAGCCGGCACCCGTGGCGGAAACCGACCCGCAGCCCGCGCCCGACTTCACGCTGAAGACCCCCGAGGGCGGCGAGGTGTCGCTCGCCGATTACGAGGGCAAGATCCTGGTGCTCGACTTCTGGGCGACCAACTGCACGGGCTGCATCGAGGAGATGCCCGAGTTCAAGGCGCTCTATGACGCCTGGGACCACGACCGCGTCGAGTACCTGGCGGTGTCGCTGGACACGAGCATCGAAGTGATAGAGAAGTTCCGGGAGGACCGTCCGGACCTCGACCTGCCGATGGCGCTCGCCGATGACCGCATGCTCGAGGACTACCTGGGCGGGCGTCTGGCCATCCCGCAATCGCGGGTGATCGGCCCCGATGGCCTCATCCGCTACAAGTTCGGTCCGGGCCCGTCGGCGAAGCAGGTTGCGGCGGCGGTTGAGGCGCTGCTGGCGCCAACCGACGCCACCGAGGAAGCCGCTGAGGACGCCGGGTAGACCGCGCGCATCGCGCGCTCAGAGCGGCCCCCTCCATGAACGACCCCGGCGCCGATGCGGCGGTCGTTGCGTCGCTCCGTGCCCACGACGCGGGATGCGTGCATCGTAGCGCAAGTCACTGCCGAGACGGACGTACGACCGCGAGCTACCGAACCGATGCGACTGGACCAACAGGCCAGGTGGGTCACGCCCTTCGGCTACGCGGCGGCGCTGCTGTCGGGGCTGCTGATGGGCATCACCTGGGTGATTGTCAAGCTCATCCTTGACGCGGGCGTGCTGGGGCCGGCGGACCTGAACTGGCTGAGCATGATCGGCATGTCGCTGATCATCTGGCCGGTCTACCTGCTGCGCCACCGCGGCAACTGCTTCCCCCGTGGCCGGCCCTACGGCTGGCTGGTAGTGTTCGCCCTGCTGGCGTCCACCATCTTCTACTCCCGCAACCTCGGCGTCGGCATCTGCGGCGCGACCGCCGCCGCCATCGTCAGCCGCGTCGAGACCGCGTTCGTATTCATTCTCAGCTACCTGGTGCTGCGCCAGGCGGTGGGCAGACTTGGCTGGTTGGGCTCGGCGTTGCTGGTCGCCGGCGCCCTGCGCACCGTCGGCGTGGGCTCGGCGCAGGTGCAGATCGACCTGTTGGGCGTCGGCGCACTGGTGCTCGCCGCGCTGTGCATCGCGCTCAACGCGGTTATCATCAAGACACAATTCGGCCGGGTGCCCAACGAGATGGTGATCCTCGCCAGCGCGACCGTGCAGACCACGGTCTTCAGCATCGCGGTGCCCCTGTTTGTCGGCCTCGACGGCGTGCGCATGGCCCTCGCCGACCCGCGGCTCCTGGGCCTGGTCGCGCTGGCGGTGGCGGTGATCACCGCCAACCTGTTCAGCTACTACTACGCGATGAAGCGCGTGCCCATGTGGGCCGCGCGCATGCTGGCGCTGCTGGCCCCGCCGGTCGCGGTGGTCGCCGACCACTTCATCCTGGGCGCGCCCATCACCGCCGCCGCCCTGCAGGGCCTCACGCTGGTCCTGGTGGGCGCCACGCTGGTGATACTCAGCGGCCGGGGGAGCAACCGCGTGCAGGCGGCCACCGCCGACATTGCGAAGGGATGAGCGCCATGACCGCCAAGGACGCCGTCGAGTGGGCCGCCGAGTTCCCGGTCCGCGAGCAACTCGTCTACCTCAACCACGCGGGCATCTGCCCCCTCCCCGCCCGCACCGCCCGGGTGATCGCCGAGCAGGCGGCGGATTACCGCGACTTCGGCTCCGTCAACTACCGGCGCTGGACGGAGGTCGCCGCGCGCGGGCGGGCGCGCCTGGCCAAGCTGATGGGCGCAACGCCCCCCGAGGTCGCGTTCGTGCGCAGCACCACCGCCGGGCTGCTGATCGTGGCCGAGAGCATCCCGTGGCGCGCGGGCGACAGCATCGTGGTGGCCGACATCGAGTTCCCCGCCAACGTCTACCCGTGGCTCAACCAGGAGCGGCGCGGCGTGCAGACGCGCTTCGTGCCCGCGCGCGGGCGCTTCCCGACCGTTGATGACTACGCCGCCGCCTGCGACGCGCATACGCGCGTGATTGCCGCAAGCTGGGTCCAGTTCGCGACCGGCCAGCGCACCGACCTTGCGGGCCTGGCGCAGCTCGCCCGCGACGTGGGCGCGTACCTGGCGGTCGATGGCATCCAGGGGCTGGGAGCGCTGCGGATGGACGTCGAGGCGCTGGGCATTGACTTCCTCTCGGCCGACGGGCACAAGTGGCTGCTGAGCGTCGAGGGCTGCGGCGCGCTCTACGTCTCGTCGCGCGTGCTCGGCGACCTTGAAGCCTTCTGGCGCGGCTGGATGAGCGTGCCCGAGAGCGATGACTACCTCGGCTACGGCCAGCCGCCCCGCGACGACGCGCGGCGTTTCGAGGAGGGCGCGCCCAACCTGCTGGGCGCGGCGGCGCTCGACGCCTCGGTGGGGCTGCTGCTGGAAGCGGGGCCGGGGGCGATCGAGCAGCGCGTGCTGGCGCTCACCAGGCAGGTGGCGGAGGGCGCGCGCAGGCTCGGCTGCGAGATCACCAGCCCGCTCGGCGAAGGGCAGCGTTCGGGCATCATCTGCTTCCGCCACCCGCGCGTCTCCTCCGACGAGATCGTCGCGCACCTGGCCGAGTGCGACATCGCCGCCGCCAGCCGGTTGGGCTCGGTGCGCCTGTCGCCGCACTTCTACAACACTGAGGATGAGATCGACCGCGCGCTCGCGGCGGTCGCCGAGTGCCTGTGACGGCAGGAGGTCGCAGGCGCGACGGGAACCCCTGTGCAGACTGCGCGGACAGAGGACCCTGCGCGTCCCGCGCACAATCTTCCGCCGGAGGTGTCCACGATGAACCGTCTGCTCATGGCTGTGCTGGCATGGCTCACCGTGACCGCCGCATGCGCTCAGGACGCCGGTCTGTTCGAAGTGGTCGGGCGTGGCGCCGAGGGGCGTGCGGCCTACGATGGGGGCGGGACGCTGCGCTTCACCGAAGTGCGTCTGGGCGCGCAGGTGCTGCACTACGACGGCGGCGAGGACCTGGCGCTGCCGCTGGAGATCGACTACGAGGTGCTCGAGCCCGCGCCGATCGTCCTCAACTCGAGCATGGGCACTGAGTACTGGCGGCTCTATCACTTCGCCGACGAGACCATGGCCGCGCTGTACACCCGCGAGCGCATCGATCTGTCCGAGCCGGGCGCTCACACCTCGGCCCCCGAGGATCGGCGCGCATGGTTGGGCGACCGCTATGGCCCTCTGCCCTCCAAAGGCGTGGTCGGCATCCGGGGCCACTACTACTTCCTGGTCGAGCCCGCGGGCGGCGGTGAGTGGCTGGATGTCGCGAGTCCTCCGCCCTTCTTCGACGATCCGCAGGTGGCGCGTGCACTGACCTGCACGCTGGCCGACCTGTCGCAGTACACCGTCCAGATCGCCGCGCTGCAATCCACCTGGGAGGCGGGCGGGCCGCTGCGCGTGCAGGTTACCGTCACCGACGCCGACGGCGACGTCTTCCCCGTCGTCAATGCGCCGCTGACGGTCTCGGCGGGCGAGTGGCGGGTGGAGTTGGCGACCGAGTGGAACCCGCTGAACGAGCCCACCGGCTGGCTGCGCGCGACTCTCCCCGACGATCTACCCGCCGAGGTCACCGTCGCGGGCACGGTGACGGTGGCGGCGCCCGACGGCGAGGAGCAGGTCGAGCTGTCGCGCAGCTTCCGCCGGGGCGAAGGGCAGGTCGATGCGGCGCAGATGCAGGTGGCCGAGCACGGCTACGAGCTGCCGCGCAACGCCGACGGCGTTATCCGCGAGACCCGCGCCATCTGGGTGCACCCGGACGACTTCACCACGCAGGAGGCTATCGATAACCTGGTCGCGCGGGCGACGCGCGCGCGCCTCAACGTCCTGGTGCCCATCATCGCAGTGCGCAACTCCCTGTGGGCGCGCAGCGAGATCATGCCGCGGCCGGCCGATGACGCCGACGACCCGCTGGCCATGCTCATCGCCGGCGCGCACGCCGCCGGGCTCGAGGTCCATCCCTGGTTCTGCACCACCTACCGCGACGCGGCCTTCCGCGCCTGGTTCGAGGAGCAGTTCGGCGTCAACGTGGACGTGGTGAAGAAGGACGGATCGGTCGCCGATTCGCCCGCCGACGCCCACCGGCCGGAGTACCGCGACTTCATGGTGGAGCTGATGGTGGGCATCGCGCGTGACTACGACGTGGACGGCATCCACCACGACTACGTGCGCGTGATGGAGAACTGCTACTGCGACAAGTGCCGCGCGGAGTTCGCCGAGCAGTTCGGCAAGCCGATCACCGAGGCCACCGAGGAAGACTGGATTGCGTGGCACCGGCAGGCGATCGGCGACATCGTGCGGCGCACCGCCGAGGGCGTGCGCGCGGTGAGACCCGACGCCATCATCTCGGCCGCCGTGTTCAGCAACCTGCGCGGTGGCGCCCTGCAGGGCCAGGACCCGGCGGGCTGGGCGCGCGCGGGCTGGGTGGATGTGGTCATCCCCATGGACTATGCCATGCAGCCGCTGATGGTGCGCTCCAACGAGCGACAGTTCCTCGAGGCGCTCGATGATGATGACCGGCTGGTGACCGGCCTGTCGCTCTACCAGCGCGCAGGCCGCGACGTCAGCTCGCGCCCACCGGAGCTGGTGCGCACGCAGATCGAGCTGGTACGCTCGATGGGCATCCACGGCTACTGCCTGTTCGCCTTCGGTCACCTCAGCGACGAGCAGGTCGAGATGCTGCACAATGAGGCCAACCCCGAGCCGGCGGTGCCGTACTTCCGGTAGCCCATGACACCGCCACGTGCCGCTCGCAGGGCCTCACGCGCGTGAACAGGCCACAGGCGCCGACCGGCTTGCCGCCTGTTGACCGTCGCCGCACCCCTGCCGTTGGCCCGGCATGGCGCCGGGCCGGGAGCGACGTCCGCGCCGCGCAGGAGCGACGTCTCTCCTGACGGCAACCTCGCGCCGCAATGCGCTCCGGAACCTCGAACGCGCGTTTGACCCGAAGGCCTTCACAGCCTTGCGTTCACGCCTCGCTTATGCTACCGTCTCCTTTTACCTGCGCCCACCTTGGGGATATTGGCACCTGATTCACCGGATCGGGACCTGGGGGTGCGCAACCTGAAAGCAGACGCACGAAGAGGTGTCCGATGAAGGCAATTAACATGAGCGCGATGAGCCGGGGGCGGCCGGTCGCGGCTGCGCTCATTGCGCTGGTGGCAGTCACGATCGGCGTGGCCGCCCACGCCGACCTGTATGACCTGATGGCGACGAACTCCTGGCTGCCGTGGCCCGACGTGTGGGTGCACGACCACCCCCTGGTGCCGGTGATCGAGCGCGTGCTCGAGGGCGACTGGCGCAGTCAGCCTCCCTGGAAGCTGCCCATGCTGGTCAACGGGCTGCAGAAGCAACCCGAGGAATGCCGCATCACCGCCTACTGCTCGCAGTGCTGCGATGGCGGCGGGCGGTACACGCGCTGGGGCTCGCGCGTCCGCCGTGGCATCTGCGCCGCCGACCCCGCCTACTGGGGCCCCGGCTCGGTGATCTGGATCGGCCCGCCGGTCAACGAGGTCGTGATCGTCGAGGACACCGGCTCGGCCATCAAGGGCCCCTGGCGCTTCGATGTATGCATGGAGGGCAACCACGACATGTGCCGGCGCATCGGGCGCACCGACACCATCTGCGTGCCCCTCTACCGTGTTGAGCCCCGGCGACGCTGGGGGGACAAGCCTGCCGGCTGGCAGCCGCCGGTGTGGGCGACGCCACCCGACGAGGACTCCTGAGCACATCGCAAGTGACCGATGAGTCGAGGCCACCCGACCACGGGTGGCCTCATTCGCGTACGCAATCCCGCGCCATAGCCGACACGGGCTCGGCGAATCTCAGAGGTGTCCTGGCGCGTTGAAACGAGTCACGGTGATGGCTGCTTCTGCAACCCACACAGACCGGTGACACGCCCGCGCAATGCCTGCTGAACGGTGTGGATTCCCACTTCTACGTGCTCGGGAAGAGGAGCGTCGCTCTCGCGGGTCGAAATGCTGCCATGCGGTCGAAGATCACCAGCCTGACGGGAGGCGTTGACCCATGTCCGATGACAGACTCAAACTCGGAGTGATGCTGCACCTGCACGGCGATCCCGAGGGCGCGATCCGCAAGGTCGCGGACCTGGGGCTGCCGAGCTGCCAGCTCGGCTGGCCACCCAACCTCTCGGTCGAAGATGGCCTCGAAGTCAAGCGCATCGCCGATGACTACGGCGTGGAGATCACCACGCTGTGGGCGATGCTGCCGGGCATCGCGATCTGGGACTTCATCGAGGGCCCGATCACCATCGGCCTGGTACCCGAGGACTGGCGCGCCCTGCGCGTGCAGACCCTCGAGCAGGCCGCCCGCTGTGCCGCGGAGATGGGCGTGCAATCGATCACCACGCACTGCGGCTTCATCCCCGAGTTCCCCGGCGACCCACTCTACCAGGGCACCGTGACCGCCCTCAAGCAGGTCATGCGCACCTGCGACTCGCTGGGCGTGCAGTTCTGGTTCGAGACCGGACAGGAGACGCCCATCACACTGCTGCGCACCATCCAGGACGTAGGCAGCGAGAACATGGGCATCAACCTCGACCCCGCCAACCTGCTGATGTACGGCAAGGCCAACCCGGTCGATGCTCTCGACACCATCGGACCGTGGGTGCGCGGCGTGCACGCCAAGGACGGCGAGTACCCGACCGACGGCCGGTCGCTGGGCAGGGAAAGGCCGCTGGGCGAGGGTCTGGTGAACTTCCCGGTACTGGTGCCCAAGCTCAAGAGCTTCGGCTTCCGGGGCGCGCTGACCATCGAGCGCGAAATCTCCGGCGACCGACAGATCGAGGACATCAAGCGCGGCATCGAGCTGCTCACGCCGCTGCTGTAGCGGGGCGTCGGCCGCGCAGGTGACGTGCGAATCCAACGTGCTGGATGAGGAGGAGATGGGCATGGAAGAGCAGGGACTGCCGCTGATCGGTGACCCGGCGCCGGCGTTCACGGCGCAGACCACGCGTGGAGAGATCAACTTCCCCGACGACTACCAGGGCAAGTGGGTCATCCTGTTCAGCCACCCCGCGGACTTCACTCCCGTGTGCACCACCGAGTTCATGACCTTCGCGTCGATGGTGGATGACTTCAAGGCGCGCAACTGTGAACTCATCGGGCTGTCGATCGACTCCAACTACAGTCACATCGCCTGGGTGCGCACCATTGAGGAGAAGATCGAGTTCAAGGACATGAAGGGCGTGAAAGTCACCTTCCCGATCATCGCGGACCTGACCATGGAGGTCGCTCACAAGTACGGGATGCTCCAGCCCAACGCCAGCGACACCCACGCCGTGCGCGCGACCTTTATCATAGACCCGGAGGCCAAGGTGCGCGCGATCCTGTACTATCCGCTGAGCAATGGCCGCAACATGAACGAGATCCTGCGCACTCTCATCGCCATGCAGACCTCGGATGAGCACGGCATCGCGACCCCGGCGAACTGGCAGCCCGGCGACGAGGTGATCGTACCGCCGCCGCAGACCGACAGGGATGCCGAGGAGCGCGTGGCCGGCGCAGGGGAGGACTACCGCTGCCTCGACTGGTTCCTGTGCCTCAAGAAGCTGCCGGAGTAGCCGTCTGCTGCCGCCGACACTACGCGGGCGCCGCCACACGCGGCGCCTGCTCGTTTCTGCGCCCCCCGACGAGGACAGACCGAACTCCACGCGGAATTTACGGCATTGCCCGCTCTCGAACCCGCGTCCCTGCCGGGCGGTGATCCTGATGCGACTGAAGCCGGCGTTGATCGCGTTCGTCGCGACCGTCCTGTCCTTGACCGCGACCCGGGCCGGGGCGGACGGCGCCCTGGCCGAAGTAGGCATCGTGCGCGGTTCGCCCGTTCTGCTCATCGACGGGGAGCCTGAGCCGCCGATCATCTACCGGGAGAACCTGCCCTGGGCGTATCTCGACACCGGTGTGGAGCACTACGCGGGCATGGCACGCGCAGGCGTGCGGTTGTTCGTGGTGGGCACCGGCCTGGCGCTCACCCACTCACCTGAGCAGCGTGACCGGTCGCGGGCGCAGTACCTGGCTCCCGCCATCGAGAAGGTCCTCACTGCCGCCGGCCCCGACGGTCGCATCATCCTTCTGCTGACCACGACGCTGCGCCGCAAGTCCGCCCCGGACTGGGCCGAGCAGAACCCCGACGAGATGATGGTGTGGCCGCCGGACATGCAGGCGGGAGATCGCGCCTCAATCTCATCGCTGAAGTGGCGCGAACTCGCCTGCGCGGCCCTGCGCGACCTCGTCCGGTGGGTGAATCAGAGCCCCTACGCCGACCGCATCATCGGCTATTTCCTGTGTGGCGCGGGCGGAGAGTGGCTGGACTACTGGGACTACAGCCCGGCGGCGCTCGCCTCCTTCCGCCGCTGGCTGTCACGCCGCTACCCGACGGACAAGGCTCTGCGCGACGCCTGGCACGAGGCCGAAGCCACCCGGGATGCGGCGCAGTTTCCACAGTGGGAGACACTCTTCGAGGCCGACCGCGGGCTTTTTCACGACCCGGCCCGATCCCGGCGCATCATCGACTTCATGCGCTGGTACCACGAGGATCTGGCGGAGGCCGCCGCCCGGCTCGCGGCGACGCTCAAGCAGGCGGACGGGCGGCGGCTGGTCGGTCTGTGGAACGGCTACTACTTCTTCCCCGGCTGGTCGGTCCCGGAGCGGGGGGTGTTCCGCCGCAGGCAGGGCGCCTTCGACCTGCTGGTGGATGACCCCAACATCGACTTCTTCGTCGCCCCCTACGGCTACGGCGAGCGCTACCCCGGCGGCGTATTCATCCCCCAGTTCCTCAATGACTCCATGGCGCTGCACGGCAAGCTCGCCATCGTCGAGGAGGACTCGCGCACGGCGCTGGCCGCGCAGGTCGAGCCCGCCTACGATCCCGAGCGCTCCGATCGCCCGTACGTAACCATCGGCGACAGTTTCGGGCGCAGCCACGACCTCGACGAGAGCATCGCGGTCATGTGCCGCAACTTCGCCGGCTGCTTCACCAGGCCCGGAACCGGTCTGTGGTGGTACTGCCTCGGCAACCAGGGAGGCTGGTACGAGCATCCGCGTCTGCTCGACACCGTGAGCCGTCTGCGTGAGGTGGCCGAGCAGAACTACCCCGGGGACCGCCGGGCGGCGGAGATCGCAGTAATCGTCAGCAACAAGTCCCTGTGGTACCAGAGGTTCAACACGCTGCAGCAGGACCTGATCGCTCGCCAGACGATCACCGGACTGGCCCGAATCGGGGCCCCCTACGACGTCTACCTCGACACCGACCTCGAGCACCCGAACTTCCCGTTCGGGCGCTACCGGCTGTTCATCCTGCTCAACTGCTTCCACCTGTCCGATTTGCAGCGTCGCATCATCGCCGACCGCGTGCAGCGCGACGACCGGACCGTGCTCAGCATCTACGCCACCGGTTTTGCCACCGATGAGAGCCTTTCCATCGACGCCGTTCGCGAAATCACCGGCATGAACGTCGCGATGGCCGACGTCTCCCTGCGGCGGGGGGCCGACGTGGTCGTAACCGACTTCGCGCACCCCATCACCACCACCCTGCCCCGAGCCACGCGCTTCGGCACCAGAAGTGAGATCGGCCCCCTCATGTGGTGTGATGATCCACGGGCCACAGTCCTGGGCGATCTCGTCGCCACCGACGACTCAGGGGGCGTCTTCACCATCGCCAAGCGCGGGGGGCTGGCGGTCAGGCAGATGGATGACTGGAGGTCGGTGTGGGCGGCGGTGCCGGGGCTGCCTCCGGCGCTGCTGCGCGGCATTGCCCGGGCGGCCGGAGTGCACATCTACGACGCTCAGGACGACGTCGTGTTGGCCAGCGAGCGGCTGCTGGCCGTGCATACGCTCTACGGCGGCACCAGGACCATCGCCCTGCCCCGCGAACGACGGGTCATAGATGCCCTCACAGGCGAGACCGTAGCCGCGCGGGCCCGGGAGTTCACGGTTGACCTGCCCGCGCGGCGCACCGGCCTGTGGGAGCTGCAGTAGCCCTCGGGCGTCCGGCGCCGATCGCGATCGCCCGCGGCGTCTTCGCTCACGCCATCAGCCACTTCTCCAGGAACGGGAAGCCCTGCTCGCCGCGGAACTCGTGCGGGCCCTCGAACACCTGCATCCCGCAACGCTCGCCCACGCCCAGCATGGTGTACGCCGCCTTGATCTTACGGTAGGCCGCGCGGGCCGACTTGATCGGGAAGATCGTGTCCTCGGTCCCGTTCTCGAAAAACACCGGTCGCGGCGCAATCAACGTCGCGATGTCGGGCATCTCCGCGTACCGCAGGATCCCCGGCACGTAGTTGTCCTCGCAGTGGCGCATGGGCATGATCGAGTCGCGCCAGTAGGCCAGATAGCCGCTGATCAACGCCGCCTGGATGCGCTCCTCGACCGCCGCGGCGAAGGTGGTGATGGTCCCGCCGCCGGAGATGCCCATGCAGCCGATGCGCTTCGGGTCGCACTCGGGCCGCGTCTCCAGGTAGTCGATGCAGCGCATCACGTCGTAGACGCGAATGCCGGGCACGGTGTGCCCGAGCAGGATCCCGGCCATGCTGGGCAGGCGACAGCTCGAGGTCCGCCGGCCCTGCTCGATGTCCGCCGGGTCGCGGCGCTCTCCGAACGAGAACATGTCCGGCGCGATCACCAGGAAGCCGCGGCGCGCGGCCTGGATGGCGAAGTCGTTCTGGTAGCCACCATACTCCGCGCGTGGATTGCCTTCGTCGTCGAAGCCCACGATATCGTCCTTGCCCGCGCCATGGCCCTGCAGGCAGATCATCGCGGGCGCCGGGCCGTCGAGGCCGTCGGGGATCAGCACCCACGCCGCCACGGTGAGGTTCGGGCGGCTCTGGAAGACCACGCGCTCACGCAGGTAGCCGTCCATGCGCTTGCGCTTGCTGACCGCCGGCTCCAGCTCGCAGCGCGGCTCGTCGAGCCCGCCGAGCAGCTCCACGAACTTGCGCTTGAGCCGGCGACGCCACGACCGCCACTGCTTCTCGTCGGTCGCGTCGAAGGCCATCGACTGCTCGGTGGCGTCGTAAACCTCCCACATGTACCGCATGGGCTCGAAGTACCGCTTCACGCGCTTTGCGGGCATGGCACTCCCTCCTCGTGGTCACCGCGGTCGCGGGAGCTTCGCGCCCTGTGCCCCGGGTTCCTCTTCACGCGGCGCGCGCAGGCACAGCGGCAGGCCCTGATCGCTATCTCGACCGCGAACTCAACCCCCCGCCGGGTCGTGCTTGACTGCATCAGGTGGAGCGCTATAATCGTCTCGCCTCTGTCCTGCGCAGGGATTCAGCAGTCGTCTCTCAGAGGGATACGTGATGGTTGAAGCCGACAGCAACAAAGCGTACGGTCGTACGCAGGCCTCGCCCACAGAGGCCCCCGCACGGCCGGCAAGTCAACGCCGCCTGCATGGTTGGCAGGAACGAAGAGCGTTGGAGATCAATTGCCCCCGCCTGCCTGACTGATCCCCACCGCCTCTGTGCTGCCCCGTAACGGCGGTGGCAGGGAGGCGGAGTATGTCCTCAGACCGCTACATTGCCCGGATGCGTCGTCTGGTCGCACATCAGCGCCACGCTCAACTGCGCGAGTTGCTCGCCGGTGATGATGCGGCATCCGCAACGCGCGCACTCGCCGAGGTTCTGGCGGAGATTCCGCCGGCGGACGCGGCTCGAGTGCTTACCGAGGTGCCCGGTGGCGATGCCGGTGAGCTGCTCAAGGCCATGGGCCCCGGCGCCGCCGCCGGAATCATGTCCGAACTCCCGGACGAGCGCCGCGAGATGCTGCTGGAGACGCTCGCGCCCGGGGAGGTGGCCGCGATCGTTGCCACCATGCCCTCGGACGACGCCACCGACGTCCTCCAGGACATGGATCGCGACCGGGCCGAGCAGGTCATCTGCGATCTCCCTGCCGAGCTGCGCGAGGCGGTGGAGGATCTGTTCGAGTACGATGAGTCGACCGCTGGTGGTCGCATGACCACTGAGGCGGCCGCCGTACGTGACCGCCTCACGGCGGGGCGGGCGCTCGACCAACTGCGCCGGGAGGCCGGCGATGTCGAGAACCTCAATGTCATCTACGTGGTGAATGACGAGGGCCGACTGACCGGCCTTGTCTCGCTGCGCGACCTGGTGATGGCACCACCGGATGTGCCGGTGCAGGAACTCACCGCCCGGCACATGCACTGGGCGCGTGCCCACCTGGATCAGGAAGAATTGGCGCACTACATGGTCGCGCACGACCTCGATGCCCTGCCGATCATCGACGAAGACGGGGCCCTGCTCGGTCAGGTGACGCTTGACGACGCCGCCGAGGTCATCCTCGAGGAAGCGACCGAGGACATCGTGGCGCTGGCGGGCGTGACCGGGCATGAGGCCATCTTCTCACCCTTCTGGGCGTCAATCAAGCGGCGTCTGCCCTGGCTGATGCTTAATGTCCCCATGGCGGCGCTCGCCTCGACCATGGTCCACATCTTCACCGCCGCCATCGCGCGCGTGCCCGAGGTCGTCGCCTTCCTCCCGCTGGTGGGGGGGATCGCGGGCAACGCCGGCGGCCAGACGGTATCGGTCTTCGTGCGGGGACTGGCGCTGGGTGAGGCCTCGCAAGGCGATGTGTGGCGCTCGGTGGCACGCCAGACGGGCCTGGGTGCGGCGATGGGGCTGGTGCTCGGCGTCCTGGTCGGGGGCGTGGAGAGCCTGTGGACGCATGCCCTGGTACTGTCCATCATCGGCGCCGCCGCCGTCATGGCCAACTGCATGACCGCGTGCACGTTCGGTGCCCTGCTCCCCTTCACCCTGCGCCGGGTCGGCTTTGATCCCGCGATGGGCGCCAACCTCGTCGATACCGCGCTCACCGACGCCACCGGCTACTTCTATGTCCTCGGCTTCACGACCCTGGCGCTGTACATGCACTGGCTGTGACCGGCGCGTCGCAGTCGAACGCGGGGCCGGTCAGGCGACCGGCCGCTCCGAACGACGCTGCTCATCCCTCACGCGTCGCGCTCCCGCCGCGCCGGCCGCAGGCCCGCGTGCATGCGTCGGATGGCGACGAGGTCCGCGACCATCCGCAGGCCGTCACTGAGCGCCCTAACCTTGGTCTCCGCGTCATTGCGCCAGTGCACCGGCACCTCAACGACACGCAGCCCCAGCCGCAGCGCGATGAAGATCAGCTCCGCGTCAAACGCCCAACGGTCCAGTCGCTGGTGCGGGAAGACCAGCTCGACCGCCTGGCGTGTGAACATCTTGAACCCGCACTGCGTATCCTTGATGCCCGAGCCGAGGATACCACGCTGCACCACCGAGAACATGCGCCCGGCCATCTCGCGCGGCAGCGGCTGGTGTACCTCGATGTCGGCTCCGGGGGCCACGCGCGAGCCGATGGCGATGTCCGTGCCCGCTTCGATCGTCGCCATCAGGTCGGCGGCGTGCTCGATGGGCGTGGAGAGATCGGCGTCCGAGAACAGCGCGAGTTCCCCTGTCGAGTGCGTCATGCCGCGCTTCACCGAGTAGCCCTTGCCGCGGTTGTGCTCGTTGACCAGCACCTGGTGCGGGATGCAGACGGGGTCGAGCAGCTCGCGGGCGAGGCCGGCGGTGCGGTCGGAGGAGCCGTCATCGACCACAATCAGTTCCGAGGCATACGGCTGCGCGCTCAGATACGCGACCACGGTCTCGATGGTGGGTCCGAG
>CAZTZN010000026.1:0-34467 GCA_964617715.1 uncultured Armatimonadia bacterium
ACAGTCCTGCAGCATCGTGAGCCCGACCGGGTGCCGATGCTCGAGATCTGCTACTGGCCGCCCACCATCGAGCGCTGGCGCGATGAGGGCCTGCCTGCCAACGTGCACCCGGAGCAGTACTTCGGGCTGGACCGCATCCTACGCCTGGGCATCGACTGCTCGTTACGCCTGGAGGCGCAGACGCTCGCGGAGACCGATGAGTGGGTCATCGAATGCGACTGCGACGGCTCGGTGCATAAGCGCTGGAAACACCACTACGCGACCTGCGCCGAACTCGACCACCTGGTCAAGACGCGGGCGGACTGGGAGCGCGTGCGCCGGCGGCTCGAGCCCGCGCCCGACCGCCTGCCGGCCAACCTGGCGGAGGCCATTGATGCCGCGCACAAGCGCGGCGAATTCGTTGTGATCGTGCCGACCGAGCCGGTGTGGTGGACTCTGCGTACGCTGGGCATGGAGCGCGCGCTCATCGCCATGGCGGCGGAGCCGGCGTGGTTCGAGGAGATGGTGACCACACAGACCGACATGCAGATCGAACTGATCAACATGAGCATCGCGGCGGGCGCGCGGCCCGATGGGCTGTGGTACTTCTCCGACCTGTGCTACCGTAACGGCATGTTCTTCTCGCCCAGGGCCTACCGCGAGCTGATGCTGCCACACCACCGACGCATCGCAGAGGTCTGCCGCGAGCACGAAATGTTCCTGCTGCTGCACTGCTGCGGCGACGCGCGCGATCTGATCCCACACCTGATCGACGCGGGTTTCGACGCCATCCAGCCGCTGGAGGCGCGGTGCGGGAACGATGTGCGCGAACTCAAGCCGCGCTACGGCGAGCATATCACGCTTTTCGGCAACATGAACATGGACGTCTTCGCCTCGGGCGAGCGCGACGCGATCCGCCACGAGGTGCTCAGCAAGCTCGAGGTCGCGATGCCGGGCGGGGGGTACATCTGGCACTCCGACCATTCGGTGCCGCCCACCGTGGCCTTCGAGGACTATGCCTGCGCCATCGACCTCGTCCGCGAGCAGGGCGTCTACTGACAGGGTGAGACTGTGCTGACCGGTAGTGAACTGATCATCGAGATGCTGCGCCGCTCATACACAGCAGCCGATGGCCTGTGGTTCGTGACCATCGAGGAGGAACTGGGCCTGGAACGCGCGCTGGAGCTGGACGAGCGCGTCTGGCGAGTCATGCCGAAGATCCAGGCGCGCAAGGCCCGTGAGCTGCTCGAGGAGAGGGCCGACGGGCCGCGCGCGCTGGTGCGCTGCATGGCTCTCAAATTGGCGGCCGAGGGCTATGAGTACAAGCTCTCATCCGCCGCCGCCGATCACGCCGAGATCGTGGTCACCCGCTGCCCGTGGCGCGAAATGCTGCAGTCGTCAGACCGCACACATCTGGGCCCGCAGATCGCCGATCGCATCTGCGTCACTGAGGGGATGACCTGGGCGCGCGAGTTCGGCGATGACATCGCGTTTGAGATGACCGAGGCGATCTGCCATGGAGCGGACCAGTGCCGCTTCACCTTCCGCCGCACACGCCCTCATGAAGCCACGGAGTGATCGCATGCCCGACCGGCCCTTGACCGTGCTCATCAAGCCCGCGGGCCCCGACTGCAACCTGGCCTGCAGGTACTGCTTCTACCGCGACAAGGCCGCGCTGTGGCCCGACACCCCACGCCATCGCATGACCGAGGAGACCTTGCGTGAGGTCGTGCGCAAGTACATGAACTATCATGACGAGACGGTTCCGTTCGCCTGGCAGGGCGGCGAACCGACGCTGATGGGCCTGGACTTCTTCAAGCGTGCGGTCGAGTTTCAGCAGCTCTACGGGCGCCGCGGCCAGGCGGTGTCCAACAGCCTGCAGACCAACGCCATCCTGCTCGACGACCCCGGCTGGGCGCGCTTCTTGCGCGACTACCGCTTCCTGGTCGGCGTAAGCATCGATGGCCCTGCGGATGTGCACGATGCCTTCCGGGTCACTCACGCGGGAGAACCGTCTCACGCGCGGGTGGTGGCGGCGCTGGAGACGCTGCTCGAGCACGAGGTCGAGGTCAACGTCCTGGCGATGGTGCAGCCTGAGAACATACACCGCCCGGCTGAGACCTATGAGTACCTGCTGTCGCTGGGCGTGGACTTCCTGCAGTTCATCCCGCTCGCCGAACCCGATCCGTCCGGGGCCGGCCTGATGCCCTTCAGTATCAAGCCCACCGACTACGGGCGCTTCCTGTGCGAGGTATTCGACCTGTGGCAGGCGGAGCGCCCTCGTCCGGCCTACGTGCGCATG
This sequence comes from uncultured Armatimonadia bacterium, assembly GCA_964617715.1. GTDB lineage: Bacteria > Armatimonadota > Zipacnadia > Zipacnadales > UBA5352 > JALGVA01. The sequence continues at coordinate 2,282 of CAZTZN010000026.1, forward strand.
TTCGACGACGCGCTGGCGGTGGTCATGGGCTTGGAGCACCCGACCTGCATGTTCGGGCCCGAGTGCGGTCTTTACTTCGTGGTCGAGCACAATGGGGACATCTTCGCCTGCGACTTCTTCGTGGAGGAGCAGTGGCGCTACGGCAACATCCACGAGATGGAGCTTCATCACATCCCGCGGCTCGAGGTGTACCAGCGCTTTCGCGCGCGCAAGACCGCCGGTCTGGAAGAGTGTGCGCGCTGCGAGTGGTTCCGCATGTGCCACGGCGGTTGCCCCAAGTACCGCGTGATGCTCGGCGACGCGGCGCGGCCGACCTACTTCTGCGAGGCCTACCGCATGTTCTTCGAGCACGCGTACGACCGCCTGCAGGAGATGGCCCGGCAGCTCAACGCCCGGCGCACGGCTCAGGAGCAGGGCATCGGCCGCAACGACCCGTGCCCGTGCGGGAGCGGGCGCAAGTTCAAGGACTGCTGCATGGGATGACGAGCGACCGGGTGCGTACACGCGAGGACGCCGGCGATCCGCCGCCGGCGCCCCGATCGGATCTGCGTCGTGCGCCTACAGGCCCAGGAGCCCCACGATCGCGCCTACCATCCACAGCGCGTTGCGCAACTCGTTCCAGCCGAAGCCACCACGGTGCTGGAAGGGAATGAATATCACGTCACCCTCCTCCAGCGCCAGGTCTTCGGGCAACTCGCCCCGTTTGATGCCGTTGAAGTCGCGCCTGATGAACTCGGTCTCGCCATCGTCGCCCACGCGCACCACGGTCACCTGAGACAGGTCGCCGTACTGCTGATTGGCGAAGCGTGAGACGACATCGAAGAGCGTGAGTTCGGGCACCAGCGGCACCGGGCCGGCGCTGGTGGTGGCGCCCAACACGTAGATGGTGTTGAGTTCGGGGACGACCACGATGTCGTCCGGCTGCAATGATATGTTTTGCGACATGTCGCCCTCATCCAACACGGCGCGCATGTCCACGACCAAACGCCCGTCCCGGCGGTAGACGTAGGTGCGGCTGAGGTCGGCCAACTCGCTGGGCCGGGCGGCGGTAAGCAGCCGCAGGAGGTCGCGCTGCTGCTCCTCGCGGATGTTGATGACGCCGGGGAACTGCACGGCGCCCAGGATCAGCACCGTCTCGGGGGCGGCGCGTGGCACCAGCACCACGTCACCGGGATTGACCATCACGTTGTACTGCATTTCGCCGCGCATGAGCAGCGCATCCAAATCGAGAGGGATCGAGCCCTCGGGGGTGATGAGCTGAGAGTGCGCGAGGTCGGCCTCAGGCGTAACGCTCCCCGCCCGGGCCAGCGCCTCCAGCACGGTCACCGGCTCGCCGATCTCGAAGGTGGCCGGCGCATGCACCTCGCCGAGCACCGACACCTTGCCCGCCTGTCGCACGACCAGCACGTCGCCCGCCCTCAGTTCGATGTTCTCGCTCAGATCACCCTCCTGCAGCAGTCGGTGCAGGTCAATGCTGATCGGGGGCGCGCCGGCACGGATGACCAGCGCGGAGCTGCGGTCTGCGCTCGCAGTCAGTCCCCCACCGAGACGGCCGATGGCGTCGAGCACCGTCACGCGCTGGCCCACCGGCAGCACCATCTCGCCGGGGTGGGCCACCTCGCCCAGCACCGCGATGCGGTCTTCGAGGCGCGAGACGTAGATGATGTCGCCGTAGCGCACCGGCTCGAAGGCGGGAATGGGCCGGTCGGACCTGAGGCCGGACAGATCGAGCACCCGAGGCTCGTGGGCGGAGTTGGTCACCCGCACCTTCCGCAGGTCGGCGCTGGGCAGCGGGCCGGCGCTGGAGAGGGCGTCCGCAACCGTGGCGCCGAAGGGTAACACAAACGGGCCGGGACGCTCAACCTCCCCCGCCACATAGACCTTGCGCTCCGAGGCCATCTCGTTGAGCGCCACCGTCACCACCGGGCGGCGGATGATGCGGCGCAGCTCGGTGCCGATGACCGCCTCAGCCTCACTCAGTGGCAGCCCGCCCACCGCGATGTTGCCCAGAAGGGGCATCGCCAGCGTGCCCGCCGGCCCTACCCGGTACGCGCCACTCAACTGCTCCTCGCCGAAGACCGTGATCTCCAGCACATCGCCGGGAGACACGAGGTAGCCCTGCAGGTCGGCCTGGGCGCGTGCCGGAGAAGCGGGGACGATGACCAGAAGTGCCAGTGCCGCCGCCGTGAGGTGCTGTATCAATGGCCTCATGATGTCGGTGATTGTACGCCGCCCCCTGCGGGTGTGTCAAGCGGCCGCCGAGGGGTGGCCGGACGGTCCCGCAACCTCAGTTGCGTGAGAACGGCACATCGCTGCTGTCATCGACGAGCCCGAGGCGCTCAAGCTTGTCGCGCGCGGCGGCCAACACCCGGTAGTGGGCGATCTCGCGACTGAGCAGTGGCAGAGCTATCTCCAGCCGGCACGCAAGCGACGTGGCCTCCAGCATCTGCTGCTGGGTCTGGAAGTTGGTCTGCAGGTTGGCGGCGATCGCGTACGACAGGTCCACGGGGTCTTCGGGCACCTCCGGCTCCACGGTGCGCGCGCCCATCATGGTCATCACCAGCCGCATCAGCTCCTTGAGCTGTTCACGCGCCCTGACGATGATCCCCTCATCCGCCGGGGTGATGACGTCCTCGTCCTCGAGAATCACCACGTCCGCACGAAGCACAGGGGCAGCACGATGGATGGTGTGGATCCGGAAACGTGGACCGCCCTGGACCAGCACCACGCTGCTGCCGTCAGGCAACCGCGTGACCTCCGCCACGCGCGCCACGGTGCCGACCTCGTGCGGGATGGCCGGGCCTCCCACCTCGCGCCCGGCTCGCACCAGCGCGACGCCGAACAACCCGTCGCGCTCCAGGCACTCCTCGAGCATGTCGCGGTAACGCTGCTCGTGGATGTATACCGTCGCCGGCGCTCCGGGGAAGAGCACCGTGTTCAGCGGCATGATCGGCAAATCCTCGCGAGTTCGCATCGGTCTCGTCTGCACCCCTTCGCCCATGCCCCTGTTCAGTACTACGACGTCCGGGCGAAGACTCCTTCCGGCCACCGTTCATGCTGCACCGAGCCCGATGACACCGGACCGCACAGAGGTGTCGTCGGGCTGCGCGCCGAATTACTAGGCGCGATAGTTACATCAGGACCCAGGGAGACACGCCATGGGCGGAGCCGGTGCCGGTCCCACGCTGCAACGTGCTGCGGAACACATCTTCTCGATGGGCCTGGGCGACGTTGCCGCCGAGATGAGCGAGCGCAATATGGCCTACGGTCTCGCCAAGATGCATTACGTCCTGACCGAACTGGGCTACCCGCCCGACGCGACCTTTGTCGCGACCCCGGACCTGACCATCACCCGCAACGAGGCGCGCTGGCAGGCGGGAGTGGGCTATGGCGGTAAGATCACCTGGGGCGACGGCAGCCGCCCCGTGGTGTTCCTGGACGTGAAGCCCAACTGCTGCGGAATGCTGGTCGGAGGCCTGGAAGATTTGCCGCCCCTGGCGAGCGTCGCTCGCCGACTGGACGGCATGCTCGAGGCCCCTGAGGAACTGGATGGCGTGGTCATCAATTGGGACATCGGCACCGGCAACCACTTCGTGGACCTGATGGCTGTGGAGACGCTGGCGCCGGATATTGCGCTCCCGCCGTGGTGCTTCGTCATGCACTTCTCGGGCGAGGAGCTGCGCGGCGAGAATGCGCTGGGCATGGGCCTGTACTGGGACTACAGCGCCGAGCTTCGCCGGCGGATGCATGTCTTCGAGACGCCCTGGGGCCCGTGCCGGACCCTCCTCGACGATGACGCCGTCCGGTACTGGGAGTTCTTCCGGCGTGCGGAGGCGTTCACGCGACGACGCCGGGAGATGGCCGCCCGGCGGCTCTTTGACGACTTCACCGTCATCGCCAACCTGCACCACCAGGGCCTGGTGCACGCGAACGCCATGCTCCTGGGCTGCCAGGACACTTCGGGTGGCGGGCTGGTGCCGGTGATGTTGCGCGAGAGCACGCCGGGGTACCTCTTCCGGCCGCTGCCCAACCTGACCGATGCGGTCATCGAGGTGCTGGGCTGGACCGAGCGCGCGCAGCAGCACGGGGTGACCGATCAGCTTCATGCCGCCAATGTCATCCCGCACGGCGCGGGATACATGCTGCCGGGGATCTCACACCTGACCGCGGTGCACGAGTTCGGCGACCGTCGCTACTACGAACTCGAGGCCACCGAGGGGAACGTGCGCATTGTGCTGGGCACCCCGCGTGACCTCACCTACGCCTATCGCGGCCGGCGCGTGATCCTCGCCAGCGCCGAGTACCGCCTCGGCGAGATCGCCGCGCGCCTGCAGCCGCGCTACGTCCTCAAGGCGTGAGCGCCGCGTGATCCCTTAGTGCCCCAGGCCATCGAACATGCGGTACTGCGTCGGGTCGATGCCCGCCTGCCACAGCAGTTCCGCGGCCTGCAGCCGATACGCAGCCGCGATCCTGGCGCGTTCCTCATCCCTGTTGGCGCTCGCCATGCCCTCGGCATAGCCTACTACCTCATCCCACGTCGGGTCGTTGGCGATCGCCCACACCGCAAGCTGGGCCGCCGGCCGCGACGGCGCCGCCCGGTCGATCTCCTGTGTGAGCGCCGCCATGCGTGGATCGGGGCAGGGCACCGGCGCCATGCGATGGTAGCGCGTGGGCGCGGGCAGATCCAGGTTCGTGCACGCGGTCGGCACCTGGAAGTAGGCCACGGCCCGCCTCGACAGGTCGATGGGCACCCAGCCCAGCGTGGTCATCCCCTGCAGGCCATCCTGCTGGGCCCAGAACTGCGTTCCCGGCTCGATGACGATCTGCTCGGGGCCGAAGGCGCTGCGCCGGATGCGCCCGGTCACCGACTGATCGCCGTTGCCGTAGAACACCGCCTCCACCTGCCCCGTGGCCAGGGCGTCGAGCAGCTCCATCGGGGGCCTGTCGCGCGCCTGCGCTGCCGGCCCCAGGGTGCTCAGCGCCACCACACAGGCTGCGATCATGACCGTGCTCCGCATCATTGCACCCACCTCCGCAACCGTGCCTGCCGTCACTACTCTTGGACGCCAGGCCTGCCCGCGAAGTTTCACGGCCCCTCCTACTCTCAGTGGGCCGCGCGAGGCGGTCCGGCCGCCAGCTCGACCACCAGGTTGATCGAGTACGCGTGTCCGTCCGGCTCAGCGTCGAGCCGCGCGGGCCACGGAGCACGGGTGAGCGTCGCCTCCCCACACGTGCGCCCCCCGTCACCTGGACGGGCGGCGACCCACGCCTGCGGGTCCGAGCAGTGCACGACCACGAGGCATTCCTGCCCCGCCGCCAGTGCTCCCGCCGGTATCACCGGCAGCGTAACCCAGCCGTCCACGGCGCCGTGCACCCGGACCGGCTCGGCCTGACACATGAGGGAGCCATCGCAGCGGTAGATCGCCCCGGTCACGAGCACGCCCTCGGCCTTCGGCAGCGCAAGGCGCAGGCAGGTGGTGATTGCGCGAGGGACAACGCGGCAGGGGATACGCACGCTCATGGCGCGCGCGCAGTCGGCGGCAACAAACCGGTCGCCGCGTGCGCTGATGCCGATGAGGGCGTCGCCCAGGCGGACGGCGCAGGTGGTGCGCGCGCACTGCCTGCGGGCCTGCACTCCCACGTCTCGCGGGACGACGGAGTGCGCACACCGCCAACACTCGCACACCCCCCACGTTCCGCATAGAGTCGCGGCGAAGATGGTGAGGCCAGGGAGGACGCTGCGGAGCACCGATACAGCCATGCGGCTCCACCTCCGTCCGGGCCGACCTGCCGCCTGTCGTCGGTTCTCTTCTCCTTAAGGTCAGGCGCCACCTCCTGCGCCGTGGAACCTGCGCAACCTGCCCTTCACTTCTTCTCTGCAGGAGGCGGCGCGACGTCCAGGGAAGGGAGGCCGGGCGCGGGAAGCTGTCCCCGGAGACAGGAGGTCGCGTTGATGAAAGCACCCGGGCCACTCGTGCTGATGATCCTGGCGGCACTCACCGCCGCACTGCCGTCCGGTCGCTGCGGGGCCGAGGAGGTCGTTCTCGCCGATGGCGGGCGGGCGTTCATGCCGGTCATCATCGCCGACGACGCGACGGAGCGCCAACGCGAATTGGCCGACGAGCTGGCGGCGCTGCTCGAGGAGATGAGCGGCGCACAGTTCGAGGTGGCGGTCGGCGATGGCCTCACGGGCATCATCCTGGGTACGCCCGATCAGTTCCCGGTCCCGGGCTGGCGGGAGGCGCTGGCGATCCACGGCCACGACGGCCGGGAGGCCTACGGAGTGCGCACCGGCGCGGAGCGCGTGCTGGTGATCGGCGCGACCGACCTCGGCCTCGATCGCGGCATCACGCGGCTGCTCGAGGAGTTGGGCTGCCGATGGTTCTTCCCCGGTGAAGCGTGGCGCATTATCCCGCATCGCCGGCGCCTGGCCGTAGACCTCGACCTCACCGACCGGCCGGCGATGTACTCGCGCGTCATCTGGTGGGACTGGGGGCCGTGGGACCAGCGGGCGCGCGCGGACTGGGAGCGCTGGCAGCGGCGGAACCGGCTCGGTGGCAGCCTGCAGGTGCGCGCCGGGCACTCGTGGCAGCGGATCATCCGCGAGAACCGACAGGCCTTTGACGAGCATCCGGAGTACCTGGCGCTCACACCACACACCGATGAGGAGACCGGCGAGACTACGCTTACGCGCGACGGGCACAAGCTGTGCATCTCCAACCCGGAGGTCGTCGAGTTGTGCCGCCGATGGGCGCTGGACTACTTCGCCGCCAACCCCGATGAGGACATGGTGTCGATGGAGCCGTCGGACGGCTCCGGGCATTGCGAATGTGCCGACTGCCGCGCGATGGGGTCGGTGCCCGAGCGCGTCCACTGGCTCACCAACACAGTCGCGCGCGCAGTCGCCGAGCGCTATCCGGGGAAGCTCGTCGGCACCCTCGCCTACAACCTGCACTCCGAGCCGCCGAGCTTCCACATGGAGCCCAACGTCTATGTGCAGGTCACCGCGGGATTCACGCGCGGGCGCTACAGCTTCGACGAGCTGGTGGAGCTGTGGGCGGAACACGCCAGCAATCTCGGTGTCTACGAATACCTGAACGTGTGGGCGTGGAGTCGCGACCTGCCCGGAGCCTCGCGCGGGGCGAACGTCGAGTACCTGGCCGAGCGCATCCCGTGGTACGCGCAGCACGGCGTGACCACCATGAGCTGCGAGTCGGGCGCGAACTACGGCCCGGACGGGCTCGGCTATCTCGTCGCGTCGCACCTGATGTGGAACCCGCAGGCCGACGTCCTGGCAATCCGTGACGACTTCTACCGCCGCGCATACGGGCCCGCGGCCGAACCGATGCGGCGCTACTGGGAGCGTTTTGATGGGGGCGGCAAGCCCCTGGTGAGCGACCATCTGCTGGCCCTGCAGTACGCCGACGTCGCGGAGGCCTCGGCGCTGGCGGCGGATCGGCCGGATGTGCTGCGGCGACTGGAGGACGCGAAGCTCTACCTGCACTACGTCGGCATCATGCGCGCGCTCGACCTGCCGCAGGATGAGCAGGAGCGCCTGGACACGGTCTTCGCGCTGCTCAACTTCGCCTGGCGCACGCGCCATCGGTATGTGGTGCACAGCACAGGCATCCGCGGGCGTTACGCGACCTACTACCTGGGATCCATCGAGGAGCCGGAGAACTGGAGTTGGGCAAAGCACCGCGAGGACGCCGCCTGGTGCACGGGAGAAGACTACACCGCCGACGAGGTCGAGGCGCTCTTCGCCGAGGACATGGCGCACTATGCGGTGCAGGAGTTCGAAGAGCGCACCTTCTCCGATGACCTCGTGCCCGTGGGGGCGCCCCCCATGCCCGGTGGCCCGCGCGCCCGGCAGATCTTCCAGGGAGCCCGCGACATCATCTGGTTGAGCGAGGGCGAACCTATTCGGTTCCGGCTCCTCACCGGGTACATCGCCCACTACCGCGATCGGCGGCCGACCGAGTGGCAGGTGCTGGGGGCCGACGGCGACACGATTGCCGGAGGCAAGCTGCCGCTTGATGGCGAGTGGCATGACATCGAAGTCACGGTCCCGGCTGCGGGGCGCTACACGGTCCACGTGGCTGACTTCGGCGCCGGCTGGCAGTTGGACTACGCGCCCGGCACCCACGCAGTGATGCCGCTGCTGCGCGGCGTAACCATCTACCCGCTGGGCGGCTCGACCGGCGCCCAGTACTTCTACGTGCCGCCGGGGACGAAGCGAATCGCCTACTACGTGCGCGGGGGCGCGCATCAGGTTCTCGACGGCGACGGCAATCTGGTGGCCGAGATCGCGGCCCAACCGGGCAACGTGGTGACGATAGACGTGCCCGAAGGCCAGGCCGGGCGCGTCTGGTGCCTGGCGAATCTCATGTGGCGGCAGCTCTGGCTGTTCAACTGCCCGCCCTACGTTGCGACGCTCGCGGAGGACATCGTCGCGCCCGTCGAGACGATGCCGAACTGAACAACGAGTCTGCGCAAGTGCAGGAAGACTCCCCCTCGCTGCGGAAGGCGCGGCGGTCACGAGCCGCAAATGCGTTGGCGCACCGTGGAGGCGCAATGCCATGCGACTGTTTGCAGTGACGGCTGTCGTGGTCGTGCTTGCCGGTGTGGCGGCCCATGCCGCCGACATTGCCGCGGATGACGTGATGCTCAAGATCGAGGTGCAAAGCTGGGGTCAGTCCCGCGGCCTGAGCCCGGTCGGCGCGGATGAGGCGTCGGACGGCGTCGCCATGGCGCTGTCCGCCGATGCCAGCGCCATGGGCGCGTTGGAGCTGCCCGCCGGCGACTACACGCTCGTGCTCTGGGCCACCGCCCCCGCGGGCGACGCCGACGGCTTCTTCGTCGAGATCAATGGGGCGCGCACCCGCCTGCTGGCGCGTATCGGCAGTTGGGGTACGCTCGCTCTGCCCTTCAAGGTCGCGCGGGCCGGGCCGGTCACCATCCAGATCATCGGCCAGGAGCCCGGGCTGACCATCGACCAGATCGCGGTGGTACGTGGCACTTATCCGCAGGGCGAGATTGACTACGCGGACATCCCCGGCGAGACCACCGGGGAGAGCATCGGCCTCGACGACATCCCCCGGCTGACCGCGCCGTGCGAGTTGGCGGCGCTGCCCGAGGAGCCCTTCGTGGCCGATGACACCACCGTCTATCACGAGAGCTTCGACCAGCCGTGTGCGGGCGTGGTCGGTGAGCATCGCTGGGCCGCGGGACGCTGGGGCCAGGCGCTGATCCTCGACATGCCCGACGGTCGCTTCGATGTGGACGCCACCGAGCTGGGGATCGCCGAACAGGGCACGGTCGAGTGGTGGGTCAAGACCCGGCCGGCCGCGCGCGTGTGGTGGGATCAGGGATGGCACTACTTCCTGCACCTCGAGCCCGCGACCGAGGACGGCGTGCAGATCGATGTGAGCAAGTACCGGACCTCACTGGAGACCTGGGTCACGCTCAACGGCGCGCCCTACGCGCTCGACCAGGGCATCCACGAGACCGTACAGATGAGCACCGGCGATCTGAGCATCGAGGACTGGCACCACATCCTGGTGTCGTGGGACCTCAGCGGCGAACGCCAGTGGTTGTGGGTGATGATCGACGGCGTGGGCACGCAGAGCTTCTTCCCGCGCAGCTTCGACCCCTCGCCGTTCGTCCGCATCGAGATCGGCAACACCCCGTCGGACTGGGACGTGCCCTATCTACCCATGGACGGAGCCATCGATGAGCTGCGGGTGAGCAACGTCTCGGTTCGCGACCGCCTCGCCCAGTGACACCGCCGGAGGTGACTGACGTGCGCAGAATAATCATGATCGTCGTACTTGTCGCGCTGATAGTCTCGCCGGCGTTCGCGCTCGACGAGGCGCTGGTGCAGCAGGCGGAAGACGCCCTGCACCAGGCAACACAGTACCTGACCGAGAACGCCGCCATTCATGGTGGCTACGCCGGCAGCTACCTCGCCGACCTGAGCGACCAGTGGGGCGAGGGGCACATCTCCAGCACCATGAACTGGGTGCAGCCCCCCGGGAGCCCCAGCACCGGCTTCGCCTTCATGACGGCGTACGAGGCCACCGGCGATGACTACTACCTGCAGGCCGCCAAGCAGGTGGCCGACTCGCTGGTGTGGGGCCAGCTCGCCTGCGGCGGGTGGGCCTACAATATCGACTTCTCCCCCGCGGGCGAGAAGCGCTGGTTCTACCGCCACAACGTGGGCAGCGACGATGCGAGCCTGACCTCGGGGGGCAATGTCGGCACCATGGACGACAACGTCACGCAGCACGCCACCCGGCTGCTGATGGCTGTGGACATGGCGCTCGACCGGCAGGACGCCACCCTCCACGACGCGACCATGGCGGCCCTTGAGTTCATTCTCGAGGCCCAGTACGACACCGGTGGCTGGCCGCAGCGCTATCCGCTCTCAGGCCGCAGCTACGGCGACTTCGTCACGCTCAACGACAACACCCTGCGCGACTGCGCGGACGTGATGGCTATCGCCTGGCGCAACTACGGCGACCAGCGCTACTACGATGCGGTGGTACGCTGCGGCGAATTCCTGATCAACGCGCAGCTTCCCGAGCCCCAGGCCACCTGGGCGCAGCAGTATGACCAGGACCTCAGGCCCGGCTGGGCGCGCCGCTTCGAGCCGCCCGCGGCGTGCGGCGGCGAGAGCGTGGGCGCGATGCGCCTGCTGATCGACATCGCCGTGTTCACCGGCGACGAGCGCTTCCTCGCGCCCCTGCCCGCGGCCATCGACTGGTTCGAGCGCTCGCAGCTCCCCAACGGCCGCTGGGCACGATTCTACGAGCTGAAGACGAACCGGCCGCTGTACTTCTACGCCGGCACCTACCGTCTGACCTACGATCCGAGCGACCCGCCCACGCACTACAGCTTCGAAGGCGGCTACTACAACCCGCGTATTGCGCAGCAATACCGGCACATCACCGACATCGGGCTCGCCGCCTACATCGAGGAACGCGAGGCGAGCGCGCCGCCGACCGGCGAGGACGCCATCCGCCAGGCGGAGGACATGGAGGACACGGTTCGCGAGGTGCTGGCCGCGCGCACCGAAGACGGCGTGTGGCTGCGTAAGGGCGGCTACGGTGGCGCCGACGTGATGCACCTCGACATGCGGACCGTGCAGTCGCGGATGCGCACGCTGTCGCAATACGTACGACTCGCGCGCAGCGGGTAGCTGCGAGACGGGAGGAGACCGATGGCCGGGATACCGCGCAGGCACCGCATCCTGATGATCGACGGCCTGGGACGAGGGCTGGTGGTCGAGCGCGACACGCCCGAGCCGCGGCCCGGCTACGTGCTGGTGCGCACACACGCATCAATGTTCAGTCAGGGCACTCAGCTCGCCGCTGCCTTTCACTATCGGCGAGACCCCCGGCCCGACATCGAGCCGCGTCCGCTGGGATATCAATGCGCGGGCGAGATCGTGGCGCTGGGCGAGGGCGTGACCACGCGCGCGGTGGGCCAGCGTGTGGCGTGCATGTCGGGCGGCCCGGACCGTCCTCCGGGTGTCGGCGCCTACCACGCGGACTACGTGGCGGTGGCCGTAAACCTCACCGCGCCCATCCCCGACAATGTGAGCTATGCCGAGGCCGCCTCGGCCCACCTGGGCGCCACCGCCATGCACGCCATCCGGCGCGCACAAGTGACCCTGTGCGAGGACGTGCTGGTGGTCGGGCTGGGCGTGGTCGGGCAGTTCTGCGTGCGCTTCGCTGCGTTGTCGGGGGCGCGGGTGGTGGGCTGGGACCTGTTTGCGCTCCGGCGCGCGGCGGCCGAGCGGGGCGGCGCCACTCTGACCATCGATCCCGCCGCCGCCGACCCGATCCCGCCGACGCGCGAATTCACCCTCGGTCGGGGCCTCGACTGCGCGCTCATCGCCTTCGGCGGGGACAGCGACGAGGTCTTCCAGCAGGTGGTCGATTGCATGAAGGTGTCGCCCGACACCCACGAGATGGGGCGCGTGGTGATCGTCGGCGGCTTCGCCTTCCATCACCGCTGGGCGGCGTCGCTGGGCAACCTCGATGTGCGCAGCGCCGCGCGTACCGGTCCGGGGTTCCTCGACCGGCAGTATGAGGAGGGAGCCGGCTATCCGCCGGTGTTCGTGCAGTGGAGCACACAGCGCAACCTCCACGAGTGCCTCCGGCTGATGAGCGAGGGCCGACTGGCCGTGAGCGAGTTCACTTCGCACGTGTTCCCGATGTCGGATGCGCCGCACGCTATCGACACCATCGTTGAACACACGGACGAGACCGTCGGCGTGATCCTCGACCACGACCGGTAGGCCGGGCCCGGGTGGCCAGGGTGGCATGAGCGCTGCAGACCGGCAGCCAATGACGGCCGACGCGACCATCCAACCGCCTTCCCCGCGCGGCATCGGCCCGCAGGTGGTCGTGGTGGGGCTGCTGCTCACCATCGGCGCGGCGGTATGGGTGGCGCAGGTCGAGATGATCCTGCACACCGCCGAGATCTCCGAGTCGGTCCCCCTGATCGCCTCCATCGCCGCGCTGCTCGCGCTGGTGGCGTGGAACCGCTCGCTGAGTGCGATTGCCGCGCTGGCACGTCGTTCGCGACCCGCTGCGGGTGCGGCGCTGGTCACGTCGGGCGGCCTGGCATGGTTGCTCAGCCGCGGCGCCGGCGGGGGCCTCGTGACCTTTCTGGTGGTCGTCGCCGGCGTGCTGGTCGCGACGGGCGCGATCATCGCCGCAAGCTCTCGCGCTCCCGCCATCATGGAGCGCTGGCGGCTGGCCCGCCGCGAAGTCATCCTCGTCTACTGCTTCCTCACGCTGTCGGCGCTGATGATGTCCGCCAAGATCTCCGGATACATCATCCCGCAGATGACCATCTACGCCTACTTCGGCTTCGACAACCCCGACTTCGAGGCCGCCGGGAGGCTCACGCCGGGTTGGCTCACGCTCAAGCAGACTGAAGCGGTGCGCCAGCTCTACGAGGGCAGCGACCACGACCTGCCGCCGGACCTGGGCGGGACCATCGCCCGCGCCACCGAGGGTCTGTGGTGGCCGCTGATGCAGGTCCCCTGGGGCGCGTGGCTGGTGCCGCTGACTACGTGGACCATCATCATGCTGCTTGTGCTCGCGGCCGGCTTCTGCCTGCTGGCGCTGATGCGCCGCTACTGGATGGAGAAGGAGCGCCTGAGCTTCCCGCTGGTGATGATCCCGCTGGAACTCTCGAGCGCGGCCGATCCGACCGGTCGCTCGACCTTCCTGCGCGACCCGGGCTTCTGGATCGGTTTCCTCGCCTCGGGTATCTTCACGCTCTTCGTAGTGATGCACGCGGTCAACCCCTCGCTGCCGACCTTCCGGCCCTACTACGACCTGCGCCCGCTGTTCACCGAGCGCCCGTGGAATGCCGTGCAGAACGCGTCGGTCCAGGTGCGGCCCGAACTGCTGGGCATGACCTACTTCATGGACTCGGATATCACGCTCACCATCTGGCTGACCGCGATGGTGAACAGCCTGCTGGCGGTTGGAACCAGCGCTCTCGGCTACGAGACCCGCGACTTCCCGCGCCCGTTCGACCAGGGCGTCGGCGCCTACGCGGTCATCGCCGTGTTTCTGCTGTGGTCGGCGCGCGCATGGCTCGGGCGCGGGGTGTCGCTCGCGGTCCGGTCCGGCGGTACCGCTGAGGGCCGGCGCTATCTCGCGCTGTGGCTCGGGCTGCTCGGCAGCGTCGCGGTGCTGCTGGTGGTGATGATTGCGGCGGGCATGCGCTGGTGGGTGGCGGCCTACGTGGGCGGCATTACGTTCATGTTCATGTTCGTGTATGGCCGCGCGCGCGCCGAGACCGGCGTCCCGCACCCCAGCGCCTATCCGATGGGGGGCGCCATGAACCTTCTGAAGTACATCGGCGGGGCGCGATCATGGGCGGGCGGGGCCACGCCCGCGCTGCTTGGCGTCTTCTACTCGCTCGGGCGCGGGTATACCACCACCGCCGCGGGCGCAGAGATTGAGAATCTCAAACTCGCGGAGGAGCAGGGAGTGCGAGAGCGGTCGATCGCGTGGCTCACCCTGCTGGCGCCGATCCTGGGCCTGACCATCGCGTTCACCATGCGCCTGGCCGTGAGCTACCACTACGGGCTCAACTTCCTCGAGGGTGGCGCGGTCGAGGGTGGCTACGCGGTGCGCCAGGTCTACAACCACGCGAACGAGATGATCCGCGACGCCGACCTGGGGGTGGGGCGCGTCGTGGCCGGAGGCAATGCCGCCATCTTCGGGGCAACTGTGACGGTGGCGCTCATCGTGCTGCGGCGTTTGTTCCTGCGCTTCCCCCTGCACCCGCTGGGCTACTGCCTGGCGATGGTGCGTCTGCGCTCGTTCTGGGCGCCGATCCTGCTCACCTGGACCATCAAGACAGTGCTGCTCAAGCTCGGCGGGGCACGCGCCTATCGCCGCGCGGCGCCGGCGTTCCTGGGGCTGGCCATCGGCCACTACTTCTTCGCGGGGATCATGCTGGGGGCCCTGGCGGCAGCCTTCCCGCGGCTGCTGGAGAAGATCGAGGTCATCAACTTCGACTGAGCACGCCGCTCAGCCCGGACCGAGCCTGCGGTAGGGCGCGCGTTCGCCGGTGCGCAGCTCGTGGAGCTTGCGCAGCTCGGTGCGCGCGCGGTCGTAGCCCGAGTCCAGAGCGAGAGCCTCGTACTGCGCGCGCTCGGCGTCGTAGAGCTTTCCCAGCCGGCGCAGGACCATCCCGAGGTTGCACCAGTTGCGCGCGCTCTGCGGCTTGAGGTCCACGGCTCGCTGCGCCGCCTGAAGCGCCCTGGTGAGGTCGTCCAGCTCGAAGTAGGCCGCCGACATGACCGACCAGGCGTCGGCGTCTTCGGGGTAATCCTCCAGCCACGGCTCCAACAGCTCTGCCGCGAGGCGGCGCTGACCGCGTCGGATGAACAGCTTGGCCTGTTCAAGCGGGCTTTCGTCGGGCTCACTCACCGGCAATCGCGCCACTCTCCCTTCGTCGCCGCTGGATGTACGCACTCCGGGTGCTCACATCGTCCATGATACCCGCCTGCGACCACAATGGGAACGTCCGATGAGTTAACTTTTTGCGAACGTGACCCTCGTCAGCGGCACAAGATAAGCGTGCCCTCCTTCTCGGGCTCGAAGGCGGAGCGTATCCACACGTTGATCTTGCACCGACAGGCATATTCGAGCGCCTCGCGCTGGATTACCCGGGGGAACGGGTCCATCTCGAACACGCGCTCCGCGGTCACCTCGCTGAGCTTGCAGGCACTGCTGTTGAGGTGCGGGTCGCAATCGTAGACACCATCCACGTCACTGAACATGGTGCACGACTCCTGCCCCAGCGCATCCGCAAGCGCCACGGCGGTCAGGTTGGAACCGCCGCGGCCCAGGATGGACACCTCGTCACGGCCGCCCTCTTCGTCGTAGTAGTAGCCCTGGAAGCCGGCAACGACCGGGACGATGCCCTTTTCAATCAGCTCGGCAACGTGGGTGTTCTCAACGTAGTCGATCTGCGCGCCGACCGGGCCGCCGCAAGTCACGATGCCCGCCTCGCGTCCGGTCAGAGAGCGCGCCGGGCAGCCTTTCTCCTCGAGGGTCATGGCCAACGCGCTGTTGGCGCGCAGCTCGCCGGACATCAAGAGCCGTGCGTACTCGCGCGGTGAGGGCTCGGAAGTGATCGATGCGGCCAGTTGGTCAAGCTTGTCGGTGGCCCAGTCGAAGGCTGAGACCACGACCACGGGCACCTGCCCCTCATTGCGCAGAGGCAGGATGAAGTCGCGCGCCACCTGTGCCAGTCGGCGGGCACGCGCGCTGTTGCGCCGCTGAGCCAGCGTCCGGTAGATCTCATTGACCCGGTCCATCCGGCGCAGCTCCTCCAACAGGCGATCCTCATCAGGACCGAACCGGTGCTTGCCCTGCATCGAGGTGCCGCCGAACTTGATTACGGGGATGTCCGCCATGACTGTCCACTCCATCCATGGCCTCACGGGCCCGATCACGGTGGTTCCTTCACGCCGGCCGCCGCGGCGTTTGATGACCACCGCCGTGAACGCAGATGTTACACAAAACCGGGACGCTGTGCAAGCGCGAAACGCACGTGCGCAGCAACGTGATGATGTCCGGTCTTGTTGGAACAGGAACTTCCTCGCGCCGCCCCGCAGGTTTCCCGCCGGTCGGGCGGAAGATTCTCGGCGCGCGACTACCGCCCGACCATGCCGGTGAACGTCGGCCGCCTACCGACTCGACCAGGAGGGGTCATCATGAGCGCGCGAGCGACGCTCGTCATCGCCCTGATCTCCGTGACGTGCATATCGGCGGCTGCCCAGCAGGCGGGGATCACGCCCGCAGGCTGGCTTAACGCCGCCGATTTCGGCGCATCCGGATCGCAGTTTGAGACTGTCGCGACGGTGCGCGCCGGTTCCACCGAGATAGTCGTGGAGGACGTGGGCGACTTTGCGGCCGGGCAGGAGATCATGGTATCGCGCGCATTCAGCCACTACGACCGGCAACGCGTCTGGGGGCCGGACTTCGCGCGCCCACGCCCGATGGAGGACGAGATCGAGATTCGCGGCTATGACGGCTCGAGCGGAAGCTGGACCGCGTTCCTGCTGGAGGTCGCGGCCGGTACGCCCGAGACCTTCCGCTGGACCGACGACATCGGCCGCACCTGGCACGAGGACCAGCCGATCACCGACGAAGACGGCTGGGTGCCCCTGTCGGGCGGCACCGAGGTGAAGTTCAACCGGCGCGAGTGGGACGGGGCGTATCTGCTGAGCTTCTCCGCGCGCGACCGGCTTCTGACGGTCATCGAGGCCATCGACGGCAACACGCTCATCGTGCGCGACCCGGCAAACCGCGACGCCGAGGACGCGGTGGTCAGACACACCGATGCCACCGCCCTGCAGGCCGCCATCGATGCGGCGCTGGCCCAGCACAAACACCTCTACGTCCCCAGCGGTCGCTACCGCATTGCCACCGGGCTGGTGGTGAACAACCCGCAGGGCCTGATCATCGAGGGCCAGAACGACATCGACACGATCATCGACATCTCCGACGCCGAGGGCGCGTGTTTCAGCGTGCGCGACGGCTCCGAGTTCACGCTGCGCAACTTCACGATGGTCGGCCACACGGGCTTCGCCAATCGCGATCAATGCGGCAATCTGCGCACCCGTGGCGTGCGCTCGATGTGGGGCATGTACCTCAAGGGCTGCAACGCAGTGGGCATTCGCAACACCACGCGCAGCCTGATCGAGAACTGCCACGCCCGCAGAATGGCCACTGAGGCCTTCTATGCCCAGGGCCGCTCGCGCCGGGGTGCCGACCCCGAGCCCGCGCAGTACCAGCAGCAGCTCACTTACCTGCGCTGCTCGGCCATCGACTGCGGACGCAACGGCTTCAACAACAATGACCTGGCCGAGAACACCAGCATACTGCACTGCCGGATCGTCGATGTGGGCGGGTGCGCATGGGAGGGCGCGTCACGCTTCGTGCGCTTCATGAACAACTACGTGCGCAACGCCGGGACGGTGGCAATGGGCAACATCGGCGCGCGCCCTGAGAGCCTCGAGGAACTCGGCTCCGGCCAGCACATCGTGGCCAACAACGTCTTCGAGGACTACGTGCCTTACGGCGGCGCCGCCGTCCGCCTCACCCAGGGCGGCACGCAAACCATCATCCGCGACAACATCTTCATCAACTTCGACTCCAATGCCATCGAGGTTATCGGCCCCCAACACGCGCGCTCCATGCCCGCGCGCTACGCCCGGGTCTCGGGCAATATCATCGACATGACCGCCATCGGCCGCGAGTCCGGGCCGCGCCACGGCATCCAGGTCAGCGTCTCCGATGTGATTGTGGCCGACAACCAGGTGTTCGTGCGCGGTGAGGGTCCCGACCCGGAAGTCGCGGGAATCCTCATCGGCGAGCCCGCGGTGAACATCGACGTGCACGGCAACCAGGTCAGCCTGTGCGGGACGGGCATCGCGACCTACCGCCACTTCGGCCGCGTGGGCGAGGTCATCGACGCACAGACCTTCACCCAGGCTTCCAGGGGCATCCCCTTCGAGCGGCGGCGCTCACATCGCTACCGCGGCTGGGGGATCGCGTGGGTCGAGGGCGACGCGGTCACCGGAACCTCGACCATCACTGAGTTCGACCCCGAGACGCTGCAGTTCCACCTGGCCGAGCCGCGCGAGCCGGCGCCCGGCCAGGTGTTCGAGGTCTTTCCGCCCGGCGGCGTGAGCTGGCTGATCCGCGACAACACCATCGCGAGCTGCCTGCGGCCGATGGTGCTGGACAGCTACGGCAGCCCGACCTCAGTGGTGCGCGACAACCTCATCGACCGGGGCCTGGCGACGGGTGTGGCACACGCCATTGAGCTGCGTGGCGACTTCGACCTGCTGGGTAACCGGCTCTACGGCTTCGACGAAGAGGGCTGCAGCGCCATCGGCCTGTACCCCGACCGCGCCGGACGAACGCTCCAGCCGCTGGTGCAGGGTAACATCTTCGAGCGCTGTCCGCGCGTACTGAACGACGACGCCGCCGACTTGTGGTCGGCGGCGCGCGTCGAGGGGAACGTGGAGCTGCCGTAGGCGGGGCCCGTCCGGTCCGAAGGCCCGCAGCTCCCGGCGACGACGGCCATGTCTGATGGCTCTCGTCAGCGTGTCAGGTGCAGGAGACGGGCTCTCTCGTCACCCAGCGGCACCCTCAGCGTCCCGTCGGCGACGACCTGCAGCGTCTCGCCGTTGTCGAGATCGGTCGCGGTCATCGCGCCCTCCACCGGAAGCGTCACTATGACCGTGCCGTCGGTCTCACCGAGGTAGTCGGCAACGAGGATGACCATCTCGTCGCCGGAGACCACGCCACTTAGGCGCCCCGCGCCCTGCACCTGCGCGCCCTCAAGCAGCTCACCCTCCACCAGCAGGTCCTCGACCGGCGCTACGTTGCGAATCACGCGCGCGTAGGCGGCCAGCAGTTCGGAGTCCCACACCCGACCGCTCCAGAACTGCATCCCGCGCGCACCGTTGGCGAAGCATTCGAGCAGCGCGTAGCGGAAGCGTTCGCCGCTGAAGGTGCCCGCGTCACCGGGGGTTATCCACGGGATCACATCCGCGCGCGGCAACTGCTGACGGTCCTCGCGCGCTTCATCGCCCACCAGGGCGATGTGATACGGGTAGAGCGGCGTGTACGTCGAAGGCTGGCTGCTCTGCAGGTACTCGGGGTAGAGCCGATCGAACGGCCAGGTGAACTGATAGACCTTGCCCACCCGCCAGTCGTAGACGCCGAACTCCATCTCCGGCCCACCGGCCTCGGCCACCGCTGCGCGCGTGGCCTCAACAACATCGCGCCACATCTCGAAGCCCTTGGCCAGCTTCCACTCATCCCATGTCTCGAGCCCACTGGCCGCGAAGTCCGCCTGGCAGCGCGTGCACTTCTCCGCGTCCACCGGTCCACGCCAGTTCCACACTTCGATGTCGGCGAACAGGTAGTCGGGCCGCGCCAGCGCACATTCTCGCGCCACCCGTTCTATCTCTCCCTGATAGTACTGCCCGCGATAGCTCGGGCACAGGCGGGTCCCGGTGGTGCCGTCGGCGAACTGGCAGTGCGTCTCGGGCTGGTTCGGAATTCGATGAAAGGCCGAGACGATGTTCTGCAGCTTGAAGCCCGCGGCGCGACATCGATCCCAGAAGTCCCATTGCTCGGCCTTGTCCGGGTCATCGCGATCGCCCATCCAATGCACGAAGCCGTTCACCGTATTCAGGCCGAGCGCGCGGTAGTCCTCGATGGCGTTGGGCCACTTCATCAGCGCCCCCAGTCCGTACCAGCTCAGCCCGACCAGCAGCCGTTGCGGCTGCGGCGTGGGAGGCACCTCGATCGCGCGCAGCGGCACCGACACCAGCGGCGTCTGCGCACCGTCGGCATAGACGGTGGCGTAGCGCAACTCCCCCTCCTGGCCGTCGGCCCAGTCGCCGCCGATGAACAGCCGCCCCCAGGTCTTGGTGTTGCCGCCGGCGTTTGCGGCGAACTCGTAGCGCGTCCAGCCGCCCTCGATCTCCTCAGGCGCGATCTCGGCCAGGGATGCGTCCTCCTTGGCGCGCCCGAAGCCATCGCCCGCGACCAACCGGGTGCCCGGCGGCAGCTCGAGGATGACGGTGACCGGCTCTTCCTCGTGCCCGCTCGGCGCCTGCAACCCCACCGGGTTGGGCGTGGTCACATTCGTGGTGAAGCACAGATAGGGCTTGTGCAGCACCATGTGCGGGCGCGTCACCGAGAAGTCTCTCAACGGCAGCGCCGTGAGGTCAACCGCGTCCGCGTCATGGTCGCCGCGGAAGACGTACATCTCGTCGGCGACGGTCAGGCCGGCGCCGTAGAGGCTGATACCCACGTAGCGCCCCCGTGTGGCCAGGTCGGTAAAGCGGAAGCGATGCACCCAGGCCACGCCCTCGTAGGGCGGGACGCCGAAGCGCTCGTCGTCGCCTTCACGGAGGGTGGAGTACTCACCCACGCGCCGCCAGGTCTGTCCATCGTCGCTGACCACTACCTCCATCCAGACCGGAGTCGCGACGCCGACCGAGGGTGAGCCGCCCTGGATGCGCATCGCCACCTCGCGGATGGGCTCGATCCGGCCGAGGTCCACCATCAGAGAGCCCAGGCCGCCGTAGCTCCAGCCCACGCACTTGTTGTCGAACCACAGCAATCCGCGGTAGTGATCGCAGAGCACACCGTCGGTCAGGTCGGTGGGGTCGGTGTCGCCCGCCCTGGTCAGGCCGTAGTTCGGGTCGGGCGCATAGGTGACGACCTTGCCCAGCGCGATGTTCTGCTCGGGGTCGAGGTCGCCGGGCTCGGGCTGCCAGCCCGGGAAGGGCTCGTCCTGGCCCCATGCGACGGCCAGCCCAGCAATCATGGCAAGAAGCATCAGAGCGGAACGCATCGTCATCACCTCTCGAAGGCGGCAGGGTGATTCGGCAGGTCAGGGCAAGTGTGTGGCGAATCCCTTCACTGCCGACCGCCATCACCGACAGCCGCTACGGGGGCATCCTCTCATGCGCATCGCGACTCTTGTTCTTACGACGACCACAATCCTCTCTGCGCTCCCCGCTGCGGCACAGGACGCCCCGGTGGGCTGGATCGACCGCGACGGAATCCGCGCCGCCTACTTCTACGCCAACCCGCCCGCCGA
This sequence comes from uncultured Armatimonadia bacterium, assembly GCA_964617715.1. Taxonomy (GTDB): domain Bacteria; phylum Armatimonadota; class Zipacnadia; order Zipacnadales; family UBA5352; genus JALGVA01. The sequence goes on from CAZTZN010000026.1 coordinate 23,459, forward strand.
TACCCACGTGCAGCAGCTTGTGGATGTCGGCATGAATGCCATGATCCTCAAGGCCGACATCGACAAGGCCCTGCCCTTCCTCCGCGAGGCGAAGCGGCACCCGGGCATGCACTGCTTCCTGGCGCTGAACTTCAACGTGAACGCGGAGGAAGAGGGCCTGCGCCGCGCGGTGCTGGCCGACGGCCGCGTCGAGCGCTACGCCTGCCCGCTCGAGCAGCGCTTCTGGCAGGACTACCTGTTGCCGGCCATGCTCGAACGCGCGCGGCTGGCCGGCGATCCCGAGCTGCAGGTGGATGGCCTGTGGATCGACTTCGAGCTGTACTCGACCTCCACCGGCCAGCGCTACTACACCAACGCCTGCTACTGCGATCACTGCATGGCCGAGTTCGCGGCCTACAAAGGCGTCGAGCTGCCGGACCTGGAGTACGCCGGGCGCGCGCCATGGCTGGCCGAGCACGGCTACGCGGACGAGTACCGGCAGTTCCTGAGCACGCGCGTCGAGGAGCTGGCGCGGCAGGTGCGCGAGCAGGTGCACGCGGTCGATCCCGACCTGCTGCTGGGCTTCTACCCCACGCCGCACAACTGGTCGCTGGAGGCCGTGGCGCGCGCCTTCAGCACCGAGCGCCTGCCGATCATCCTGTGGGCCACCGACACTTACGGCGGCGGCGGCCCCGATCGCGTGCCCGATGACTGGCGCCAGCACTACCGGCAGATGGGCGTGAACGCGCGCTACTGCGCGGGAATGCTCCTGCGCTGCTACTCGGCAAAGAACCTGGCCGCGAATATCTACCGCACCTCCGCCGAGTGCGACGGCTACTGGCTGTTCACCACCTACACACTGTGGAAGCCCGAGGAGGAGCGCAGCGGCGACTACTACCTCGCGGCCGGCACCGCGGATGAATACTGGGACGCCATCGCGCGCGGTAACGCGGAACTCGACCGGCTGACGGCCGATCCGGACTACGAGAGCGACCTGCAGATCGGTATCGAGCCGATCATCTACCATCCACTCGCCAGGCCTGAGGCGCACCGGCGCATAGCGGCGCTGGCGCCGCCGGAGGTTACCGGCGAGACCGTTGACTATCCAACGGTGTGGCTGCGCGGCACCAACCTCGGGCTGGTGGCGGCGAAGGCGGCGCAGCCCGTGACCATCGAGGTCGAGTTTGCCCAGGTCGGGGCGGGCGAGGACCGCATTTCGTGGGAGGTCACCGACCGCGACGGTGAGGCCATTGCCGACGGGCGGGGCGACGCTGGCGCGAACGAGACGATCTCCTTCACCCCGCCCCACGATGGGCTCTACTATCTGCTGATGAGCGCCGGCGGCTCGAAGTATGCGCTCACCAGCGCGAACGCGCCGGTGGGCCTCTACGCGACAAAGCTGCACACCATCGGCGGCGCCGAACGGCTCTACTTCCGCGTGCCCGACGACGCGCAGCAGATCTCGATCCTGGGCGAGGGCGCGAGCGCCCGCGAGACCATTCGCGTGGACCTCTACGACCCGGAGGGCGAGCCGGTCGCGAGCGCGCAGTGCACCGCCGAGGACACCGCGGCGGCCATCGACCTGCCGGTGACTGAGGGCGCGGGCGAGGTGTGGTCGCTGGCGATTACGCGCGCGGATGTGGGCATCCTCGAGGACACCACGGTGACGCTGAACGAACCGCTACCGCCGGTGCTGTCACTGATCCCCCAGCACACGTTCGGGATGCGGTAGGAACCGCAGGTTGGCGCGAACCACGGGCTGCGAGACGCCACGTCCACGGCACGGAAGCGAATGACTGCGGCTACCCGCCCCGGGCCGCACGGGCCAGCGCGTCGAGCGTTGCCTGCGCCCGGGTATCGTCGCCCAGTTCCGCCCGGATCTGCTCCAACGCCGCCATCTCACCCGCCAGACGCTCGGCGGCCTTCGCGAAGATCGCCGGGTACTGGCCCAGGTGTCGGGAGCCGGGCGGCCGGAACTGATAGCGATCCCGCGGCATCACCCAGCGCCGGTAGAGGTCGAGATCGCGGTCGGGGCCCCATCCCGGCGCCAGCGCGCGGACGACCTGCGCCATCGGCGCGTTCTCGCCCAGCAGTCGGTTGGCCTCGACCGCGGCGTGCCAGCGCGCCGCGATGATCGCCGTCAACCCGAAGGCATCCGCGTAGTAGTCCACGCGGCGGCGCTCCATCTCCGTCTTCGCCAGCGTGCGCGCCTGGGCGAGCAGGTCCTGACACTGCGCGACCGCCTCGGGAGTGTACGGGTCGAGCGTCTCCGGGCCGGCGCCGTCGATGAAGGTCAGCCGCTCCACCGCCTCGCAATACGCGCGCATGGGCTCGGAGGCGCTCCCGAAGAAGCGCCAGTAGAACTCATCGAGGCCCGCGCGCGGCGGGCGCTGCGGATCCCACATCGTCTTGTAGTAGAACCAGTACTTGTGCCCGTCGAGGCCCCAGTTGGGGTAGCTCTCCACGTACACGCCGATGCAGCCATTGTCGGCGGCGAAGCTCATGTAGTGCTGTGCGGCGTCGTAGTGCAGGTTCGGCGCGGCCTTGCGCCCGCCCCCGAAATACCAGTCATACAGCGCCCATGAGGGGAAGTGCTCGTGGGTGCGCCGGATCATCGCGTGCCACGCTTCGAGGCGCTCCCACGAGGGCTCGTCGCTCTGCCAGCGGGCGAGGTCGATAATCCCGTCGGGGTTCAGGTCGGCGGCCTTGTTGACCAGGAAGGGCACCAGGTTCGGCTCAGCGTGGACGTCATCGGGGATGTCCAGCGTCTCGCCGTAGGCGAGGTAGCCGATGAGCTTGCCCGGGAATTCCTGCGCCACACGCCGCGCGACCTCGTTGGCGTAGTTGAGGAACCAGCGCGTACGCCGCATCGTGCGCGGCTCATCTGCGCGCACGAATTTCATGCACTCGGGGCATTCGCAGTAGCGCTGGCTGTCGTTGATGCCCAGCGAGATGGAGTTCGCGCCGTTCGCGAACTGCTCGCGCGCGTACTCCATGGTGATCTCCACCGCGCGCGGGTTGCTCAGGCATGGCTGCCAGTCGTAGGCGCCGGGCTCGGGGATGTAGCGCTCGCCGCCGATCAGCGGATACAGCTCCGGGTCAGTCTCCCGGTACTTCGTCACGTCGAAGATGCGCAGCAGGTTGTGGTGGAACTGAATGACCGAGCGCATGCGCATGTGCGTCAGCCACTCGCTCACGTTGCCGAAGTCGCAGGCCACGCCCGAGCACCAGCGCTGGCGGAAGACCGGGTCCTCGACTACCTCGACCTCGGGCACGCGCAGCGCATCCAGCGCCGGCACGCATTCGCCGAACTGTCCGGGCATGTACCAGCGCACGCCCACGAAGCGCTCCAGGAAGTCCAGGCAGCCGTAGCGGGTCGCCAGGTCGGTCGCGCCCGCGATCGCGCACACCCCGTCGCGCGCTACGATGGCGAAGGCGTCCTCCGACCGCGCATCGGCCAGCAGTGGCCCGGCCAGCGCCCGCGCGGCCTCAGTGCCGACCTCGATGCAGGGCACACCGTCCGGCGCGCTCCCACGCACGACCTGCGTACGCAGGCCGGTGGCGCGGCGGATGTACTCGGCCAGCTCGCGCGCGCCGACGGCGGTTTCCCCGCCGGCCTCCTCGGTGATGACAATCACCTGCGGATCGACCAGCGCCGTCGGACGGCGTTCGCCGCAGGGCACGTGGTGCGCGTCGGTGTCATCCAGCGCGAAGTTATCCAGCAGCCACGTCCCGGTGCTCTTCCGCTCGCCGAAGCGCGGCTCGACCAGCCTCCCCCACGAGTCGTTGTTGTTGTGCGCGTAGAGCGCGCCCCGGATGAGCAGGTCGCTCTCCTCGAAGTCGTCGCTTCCATCGTACCGGCGCGCGAAGACCGAGAACGCGCCGCCTTCGTGCTCGGGGTCGCCCGCGGCATCGTACTGCATCAGCACCGAGTACCACACCCCCGGGCGGAAGTGGAACCACTCGGCCACGAACTCGGGCGCTCTCCCCCACTCCGGCTCGTCAATGCCGCCAGGGCCGACCAGGCGGCCGTCCGACGCGACCACGATCCCGAAGTTGCGTCGTCCCAGGGTGAAGGCGCGCGTGGGCAGCTCCTCGAAGCATATGTCGAAGCGCAGAGCGCCAAGGGTGAGCACCCTGCTCGTCAGATCGCCCGCTGCGCGCGCGTGAAAGAACGCGTGGATGGCCTGCTCCTCGCCGCCATCGACCAGGCGCAGGGCCTGCGAGCCATCCGGCCCCGCCCCTGGAACTACCTCGGCGTAGACCCGATCGGTAAACGAGGCGTCGCTGCGTGCCGAGACGCGCCGGGCGAACTCGTCTCCGCCGGACACCTCGGCGACGCGGCCGGCGGGCAGGTCCTCGAAGTCCACGCGGCACGGCCAATCACCCTGCGCAAGCGCGAGGGCGCAGCAGGCGAGAGCGATGACGGTGCACATCGGCCTCACATCAGTCACCTCCGGGCGGTCGCGCCACTCCGGTGCGCCACTCTGAGCGTTCCTCGGAGCCGGCCGAATCGCCTCCGTGGAAGGTCTCACGACACCGGTCGTGAATTCACACACCTGGTCTGCCATCGGTTCACGAGGGGGATCACCGGACGATGGGATACGTGCGGGCACTGCTGGTTCATCCGGCGACGATGACCGTCGAGGCGCAGCTCAACCTGCACGGCGTCCAGCAGCTCATCGAGCAGGAGGGCATTCCGCTCACAGTCCTGACGGCGGGCGAGCTGGCGGACGTTGAGCACGGCGATGCCGATGTGCTGGTGGTTGCCGAGGACGGCTGCCTGGCCGACACCGAGGAGGCGGCCATCATCGAGGCTGCGCGCGCGCTGCCGCTGCTGTGGTGCGGGCTCCCGCGCGAAGACGCCTGTCCCGAACTCCTGGCGCTGCTGGGCATCGGTCATGCGGAGTTCAGCCGCGATGGTCAGGTACGGAGCCTCACGCTGCGCGATCACCTGGTCACGCGACCCTTCGGTCGCGACCACGAAGCGAACCTCAAGCTCAAGCACATCGCGCATCTGACCGCGGGCACGCACCTCGACGGCGTCGAGCTGCTGACCATCGGCCTGCTCGACGGCACGCGCCTCGCCCCGGGGCTGGTGCTGCGCGACGAGGCTCCACGCCGCGCGGTATTCACCTTCGCGCCGGGCTATCTGTTCGCGCTGGCCAACTGCCGCCACATCGACATCCGCACGGACGCCGAGTGGCTCGACTGGCCGGTCATGGCCTACGTAGATGTGTTGCGCGCGCTGCTGCGCAGGCTGCTGCGCTGGGCGCGACCCGACGACCGCCTCGCCCGTCTCTTCTACTGGCCGCGCGTAGATGGCGCGCGCCCCACCGGCGTGCTGTCGCTGACCCACGACCTGTGCGGCTACTCCGAGGAGGGCGTGCGCTGGATCTGCGAGACCTGCGCGCACTACGGCGTCCCGACCACATTCTTCGACATGCCGCCGCTGCGCCTCGACGCCGGTGAGGTCGGCGACCAATGCATCGCGCTGCACGTGAGCGACGGGACACCACAGGAGGAGATCGACCGGGGGCTGCGTGATCTGTGCGAGCGTCACGACCGCGCGATCCTGGGCTGGCGCCGGCACGGCTCGACACAGCCCTCCAACTACCCGGGCATCTGGCGGCGGATCGAACAGGCAGGCCTCAAGTGGGCGAACACCTGGCCCGCACAGAGCCATCCGAACCGCGCCACCTGCAGCCCATGCGGGACCTCCAATCGCCTGCCCTTTGATCTCATGGACCTCGAGACCGGGCGGCGCATGGAGCTGCTCGAGCTGGCGATCTTCGACACCGACGACGCGGATCGCCTGGGCTCGATCTCCTACGGCATGCGCCTGGACCGGGAGCAGTTCGCGGACGTGGTGGCGCGGCGCCTCGACCACGCGGCCAAGCACCATCTGATCGCCGGCTACCTGCTGCACGGCTGGACTGCGGGCGTGGGCGAGGAGTCCGGCACCACCTACGGCGCGGCCGAGGCGCGGGCGATGCTACCCCACATCATCGAGCAGGCGCGCGCCCGCGGCATGACCGTGATGGACGGCGACGCGATCTACCGCTGGTGGACCTTCCGCCGGCGCTGTCGCATCGATTTCGGATCCGACGGCCCGACCATTGTCGCGCCCGACGACCGCTACCAGGTGGAGTTGGACGACTATCCGCCAATGACCGACGAAGACCGCTGACCACGAGGAGGACCACAGATGTCCGAGAAGCTCGCGATCCACGGTGGAGACAAAGTGCGCACCCGGCCCTTCACCACCGGCAACAAGGTCGGGAAGGAGGAGCTGAAGGAGCTGGTGGATGTCATCTACTCCGGCGCCATGAACCGCTGGGGCGGCGAGAAGGTGGTGCAGTTCGAGGAGGAGTTCGGGGCAATTCACGGGGCGCGGTACGCCATCGCCAGCACCTCCGGGACGTCGGCGATTCACGTCGCAGTCGGTATGATCAACCCTTCGCCCGGCGATGAGATCATCACCGGGCCGATTACTGACATGGGCTCGATCGTGCCCATCCTCTACCAGGGTGCGATCCCGGTCTTCGCCGAGTGCGCCGATGATACGTTCAACATGGACCCGGCGGATATCGAGGCGAAGATCACCGACCGCACGGTGGCGATCATGGCCATCCACCTCTTCGGCAACCCGTGCGATATGACCGCGATCATGGACATCGCGGCGCGCCACGACCTGCCGGTCATCGAGGACTGCTCGCAGGCGCACCTGAGCGAGCATGACGGGCGACTGGTGGGGACCATCGGCGACATCGGCTGCTTCTCGCTGCAGCAGTCCAAGCACATCACCTGCGGCGACGGCGGCATCACCATCACCAACAATGAGGAGTTCGGCATGCGCGGCCGGCTGTTCATGGACAAGGGCTGGCACCGCGCGCAGTACGGCCCGCGCGTCTACGAGGTCTTCGGGCCCAACTACCGCATGAACGAGCTGTCCGGCGCGGTGGCGCTGGCGCAGACACGCAAGCTGCGCGGCATAATCGACACCCGCCGCGCGCGCGGAGACCTGCTGGTCGAGTTGCTCGCCGACAACCCGCACGTGCGACCGCAGAGGCTGCCGGACGGCTGCAGGCACACCTACTGGCAGTTCGGGATGCGCGTCGAGGAGGATGCGCCCTTCAGCGCCGACGAGTTCGCACAGGCGCTGCAGGCCGAGGGCGTGCCCTGCGGCGCCCACTACATCGGCAAGCCGATCTTTCTGTGCCACGAGGCGCTGCGCAACCAGCGGCTGTTCGGCGACTCGCGCTACCCCTTCGACATGGGAGATCGCGAGGTAGTCTACGACGAGACCACCTGCCCGCGCACGCAACGCTTGCTCGACCGCATGGTGCAGCCCATGTGCCCGACGCAGTTCATGCCCGAGGAGGACATCCACGACATCGCTTGCGCGATCCGCAAGGTGAGCGAGGGGTTGGGGGCGTAGTCGCCACCGGCAGGCCGCAGCTACGGGTCACGGCGGGCGACCACGACGCACGCCTGTGCCGGACAGGTCGGGCGACCTGTCCCACCAACGGCGTGCCTGGGCCTCAGGAGACGAGGCGATGGAGCCGACGGTTGCACCGCCCCGGTGACGGGCGAACGGCGGGCCGGGGGAGATCGCCTGCGGTCTCAGTAGCGAGTGTGCGCGCCATCTTGGCGGCGGCATCGGCGCAGCCGCATTGCCCTATCTTCGCCTGCGCCCCCGCGTAAACACCAGCACCCCGAGGCCCATCACGACGCCGATGAAGATCAGGATGTTGGGCAGCGCCTGTCCGGGCAGGCCGGGGCCGTTATCGCCGGGAGTCGCGTACCAGATCAGCCCGGCGCCCAGCGCGCATACCCCGGCGAGCGCACACAGCCAGATGAAGATCCACTGGAAGGCCGAGGCCGCCGCCTCCCAGTCGAACAGTCCCGCGCGCGCCGGACGACGCGCATCCGGCGTGTCGCCGAGGCGTGTCTCATAGTGCTCGGCCAGATCGTCGAACACCCGATCGAGTTCCCCCTCCAGCTCGCCCTCGCGCAGCATGGTGATGAAGAACGGGCTGAAGGTGTTCGGGTAACGGCTGAACGACGTCGCGAGCGTGTGCCCCATCTCGACGTCCTGCTGCACCTGCTCGAGCACCTCGCGCAAGAACTGGCTCTGTGTCTGCTCGCGCAGCGTCTCGAGAATCTCGAGGATGTTGATCTCGGCCTTGGTCAGCGTCGCGAACTGCCGGCATACCACCGCCAGCTCCGCGTTGGTCAGCCGTCCTTCGTCGGCCATCGTGACATCACCCGTGCTCAGGTTCGCGATGAAGGGCGCGGAGACCTTCAGAGGCGAGAGCGGATGATCGGCCGCAATGAGGAGGGGCCGCACGAGCCGCCCGCGTCGTCTGCGGGTGGCGAGGTCGGCCCTGCGGTCGTTCGCGCAGCGGCCGGGCGTACGACCAATGGGCCGCATGCCGAGCTTCTGCGCAGATGCGTCAATGTGGCTCGCCCCCGCCCCGTGCCCTGCGCCGAAGGGCCCGGGGCCGCGACCTGTGCGCCGGTGAGTGTGGGCAGCGTGGTCAGAGCGATGGTGCGTGGCATGGCCGTCGCTCTCCATAGCCACTATCAGGTCACCGACCTGAAGAGCGCTGCTCCCCATTTGATTGCGGCCCAGCGTCCCATCCACGCGCCGATAAGTGGCCCGATGATCGCGCTCAGCATTGCGTGGCCCATCGCGCCAATCGAGCACGTGCCTACGGACTCGGCATACAGCATCCCGATGCTCATGGCGCCGAAAAAGCCAAGCGGCAGCCCCAGCGCGGCGCCGAGAAGCATCAGCCCGATCAGCACCGCCGCGCGCGGTCGCGGCTCCGGGGCTTCAGCAGTTCCGGCCGTCCTGCGCGCCAGTATGACGCCGACAGCCGAGAGCAGGATCGCGGGCACGATCGGGGCCAGTAGTGCCGTCGGCGCCAGCCACGGGTCGCCTGGTCTCGGCGATGAGGTCTCGGCCCACCATGCGAGCCACACGAAGCCCGCCTCTCCGAACGCGATGGAGGCACCAGCAATGCTGGCGGCCCGAAGCGCGTCACCGGGACGCCGACCCGCCTTCAGGGCCGCGCTCCTCGCAGCCATCGCAGCGCCGACTGAAGGCGCGAGGTAGTACACAATCACGAACGCGGTTGTTCCCGCGTCAAACCACGACTCGAGCAGACTCAGCGCACTTAAGACCGCCGTCCCCAACACCATTCCGAGGACCGCTGCGCGGGCAGAGGCGATGCAGGTCCGTCCGCTCATCGGCGTACCTCCTCCTCGTCGAATGGCCGGGAGGGAGCGTAGTCCCTCCCCTCCAAACGACTGAACTCAGCCCCACGGCCCAGAGCCCGTCTTCGTGCGCGGGAAGAGCGCGTCAAGCACGCCACGGTGCGTGGGGGAGAGGTCCGGCGCTCGCACGCACGGCAGCTCTGTCAGCGCCGCGATGCCGAAGAGTGCTTTCACGAAATGCGCCTGCGTCATCCGCAGCGCCAGCTCCGCCGGCCCGGGCGCCGTGTCCACGCTCACCTGCCCGCCTGCGATGACCAGCCAGCAGGCCTCGCCCGGCAGCGCGCCACCCGCGGTCACCGCGCTCGGGTCGCCGCCGGGGCAGGCGCCGCGTTGCGGGATGGCGATCTCGATCGCGCCCTCCCAGCCCGCCACCAGGCTGTTGGCGAGGCGATCGGTCAGCTCCGGCGCCACCCGGCGCAGTGTCGCCGCAAGGTCCAGCAGCAGGATCATGTTCCCCGCGACGGCCTGGTGCAGCTCCTTGCGCGCCAGGCTCACGCCCGCGAGCTGCAGCGCCTCGGTGAGCATCTCATCGAAGGGCAGGCGCGAGATCACCCGGGCGCGCTCGCACCGTGCCGCGCGCGCCAGGAGCGTACGCATCAGCGCCCCGGCCGCGTCGGGGTGCGCCTGATCGTAGGCGAACTCGGCGATGGAGAAGACGGTCTCCTCGCCCCGGGCCTCAAGGGGGCTCTCCACCGCGAACAGGCAGCCGAGGACCTGCCCCTCGCGCTCGTATACCCAGCGCATGGCGTCCGGGTCGGCCGGCGCGGGGCTCGCGGGCGGCTCGGCCTCGGGCGACACCTGCTGCGCGCCGGAGCGGCCGTGGTCGAAGCGGTAGCGCAGGCGCACGCGGGCGGCGAAGTCGCGCGCCTCGTCGTAGGCGCGCACGGTCCCCGGGAAGCCCTCGGGCTCGGGGTAGACCTCCGCGGCCGGGATCTCCCGGTGACCGCCGTGGACGGACTGCAGGTCGATCTCGACGAAGCGCCGCGGGAAGGGCTCGTATCCGAAGCGCGAGTAGAAGTGCATCAGCCCGCCCAGGCGCGACAGATGGTAGCCACTGTCCCGCAGGTGCTCGACCGTCCAGCGCATCATGCGGGTGCCCAGGCCCTCGCCCTGCAGTTCGCTGCGGATCGAGACATGGCCGACATCGCCCTTGAGCACCGCGCACTTGCCCACGTTGATCCACGTGTCGCCGATGTGCACCAGCCCGACCACGCGGCCGGTGTCGTCCACCATGACGATGTGTGCTTCGGGGTGGCCGAACACCGAGGCCCGAGCGCGCTCCAGCCGCATCGGATTGTCGGCGAGGTCGAAGGCGTCCACCTGGGTCTCGAACATGCTCGGCGCGTCCTCGGCGGTGGCGCGGCGCAGCTCGTAGCGCATGCTCATGCTCCTCTCCCGCGTGAGTGCGCGTGCGCTCTTCCGCGAGAGCCGGCCGAAGTCCTGCCCCCGGCGCGGCAGGGCACGCCCCGGCGCGAGGCGAAGAGTAGCGTGCCAGTGATGTACCCGCATCCCGCCCACGCAGGAGGGACCAGCGATGCCCATCGACGCGCAGGCGGTCTGCTTCCCGCGGGCCGACACCGCTGAATTGCTGGACGTCAGGTACGAGGACCCCGGGCCGGAGCAGGTGCTGGTGCGCATGAACGCGAGCGGCATCAGCGCCGGCACCGAGGGCTCCATCTTCCGCGGAATACGCACGCACAACGGGACCTTCCCGCTCATTACCGGCTACCAGGGCGCGGGCGTGG
>CAZTZN010000027.1:0-33497 GCA_964617715.1 uncultured Armatimonadia bacterium
CGCGGGGGTGGCCGATCGACTCGAGCGCAACTGACGTGAACCGCAACCTGAGCGGGCAGCACGCGAGGCGCCCGGAAGGTGGAGCCGCTGTGTCAGTTCGCGGCACCGACGGCGGTGGCTACTGCAGCGCAAACACCTGCTCGGGCACCAGCGAGAAGGTCGGCGGCAGGCCGGGCCCGAGCGAGAGGTGCACGTCTTCGAGCACGCCCTCGTCGGCCTTGGTAATCTCTACCGACCACGTCCTGCCGGCACCCTCGCCCGGTTCGACCGCCAGCGTCAGGCGCTCCTCGGTGGGCGTCGTCTGCCCGGTAGCGACCGGCCCGCCGTCGGGGTCGTAGATGTTGAGCCGCACGGTCTCCGCGCCGAAGCTGCGCGCGCTCACGGTGAAGCGCTCCATGCCCGCGGGCACGCTGAAGTAGAAGCGCGCCGGGCCGCCCATGATGCCGGTCTGCGCGGCCAGGATGCCGACCGGCACGTTGGCGTCAAGCAGCGTGTACGAGCACGAGCCGGCCGAGAGCACGAAGGCGTAGACGCCATCGGCGGGGGGTGTGAAGCTGATGGCGCCGGGCCCGCCGAAAGGCACGGCGCCGCTCGCCAGCTCGGCCCAGGTGAGGTCGCGGACCTCCCACTCCACATCCGTCTCACTGGAGCCGACGCGATGTGACTCGACCGTGATCTGGACGGGCCGCCCGGCCTCGGCGTTGACCAGCAGCAGGTTGCGCTTGCGCAGATTCACAGGCGGGAACTCAACGGTCTCGCCGGTGACCGGCGGCCCGACCACGCCCGCCTCGCCGCTGCCGATGGCCGCGAAGGCCGAGGGGTCGGGGGTCTCGCGCGGGGCGTGCTGCAGCTCGAAGTTGCCCGCGGCGATGGCCCGGTTGGCCCATGCGAACCACTTGAAGTACTCCTGGTGCGTGGTGGCGTACTCCGGTCCCTCGTAGAAGATCCAGTAGCCGTCGGTGACCTCGCTAATCATGATCGCGTTCTTGCCCGAGTACTCCGGGTCCGCGCCCTTGACCACCGGATCGATGCCGCCGGTGTAGATGAAGGGCAGCCCCATCTCCCCCACCGACGCCATGCGCTGCTCCAGCGCCCGCCGGCCCTCCGCCAGGGCGCTTGACTCGGGCAGGAAGCTGGTAACGCGGCCGTAGGTGATCGCATCGGCGAAGATCAGCGGCGCGCGCTGTGTGGTCCACTCCGGGAACACGCCCTCGAGCATGAAGCGGCTGCCGGGCGCGGGGTACATGCAGAACTGGAAGTTCGGGTCGATGGCGTCGATGGTGGCGCGCAGCTTCCGGGCGCGCTCGCGCCAGTGGTTGATCTGCCAGGCCTCGAAGGCGTCGTGCAGGTCGTTGTCCACCAGCCACTGATAGCGCTCTGCGGGCGCCAGCTCGGGGATCTTGACGCCCTCGGCCTCGGCGAACATGTCCAGGCTCATCTGGTCGTAGGAGAGGTCGTAGACGGTGCCGGACATGCGCGGCCCGTCGGCGTAGTTCTCGTAATCGAGGAAGACGCCGATCAGGTGCTGGTTGCGGGCGCTGATGAGCGCGTACTGGCTGATGTAGTGGGCGGTCCAGTCCCAGAACTCGTCGGCGTTGGGGCTCCACAGCGGCTGTTCGGCGCCGTTGCGCCACACCAGCATGCGGCCCTGCGCCTGCTCCGGGTCGGGCACGCCCAGCGTGCCGCGCATCCACACCAGGTGGTAGATCCCGTACTTCTCGCACCACTGCGTGACCTGCCGCACCGCATCCAGGTCGTCATAGCGGTGGCGGGGCGAGTAGACGTTGAATCCCGCCTCGGCGGTCTCGCGCACCATCCACTCCTCGGTGGTCCAGCCCGCGGTCGGCTGCATCACCTTGTCCACAAGAATCGTCAGCTTCACATCACGGCCGAGCTGGTCGCGGGCCACCTGCGCCGCGCAGCCAACCGCGCTCAGCATGGCCGCGAGAGTCGTCATCGCCAGTGTCGCTCGCATGGTCGGATCGCTCCCTGACGTGCCGGAACTGCCGGATCTGTCCGAGCAGGAGCCACTTCGCCGGGAGGAGGCGGTCGCCCTGCCCGGGGGCACCGTCCGGGTGACGGGCGAGGGCCCCCCCCATCCAAGAGAGGGACAGAGTCTGCGCGCCGCCCTGCGTTCTCTCGGCGAGACCGCGCCCGTCAGCCCCCGTTTGGAGCGCGGACGCCCTCGCCCGCGTTCGCGTCTGCCTGCTCGACCGGCAGCGCGGACCAGCACTCGATCTTCCCGATGCTTGCGCGTCCGTCATCATCGCCCTAAGATACCGCAAACCCGATGACGATAGCGGCGACAGGTACGGAGGCGATGCGGCGTGTGGAAGGACGGTAAGCGCTGGGTCTACTCGATCACCTATGACGAGGGCTGCCAGGCCCTGCTGGACCATGCGCTCGGCGTGCATCGGCGCTACGGCGTGCCCGGGCACGTGTGCCTGGTGGCGAGCCAGGTCGGGGTGCCGCGCAACGTCCCCGGCAGCAGCTACGATGGCATGATGATCCTCTCACGCGACGAGATCGACATGCTGCGCGCCGAGGGCTGGGGGGCGTCCTGTCACGGCATGACCCACGGCACCATCACCGAGGAGAACTGGCGCGAAGAGCTGCTGGCGAGCCGCGTGCTGCTGGAGGATACGCTGGGCACGCCCATCTCCCTGTTCTGCCTGCCCGGCAGTAACCATCACTTCGAGACCGTGCGCGCCCATGCCACCGAGGCGGGCTACGCGGGCATCATGACCATCTACGATGACACCAACCGGTGGCCCATCGACCCGATGCGCCTGTGCCGGGTGCCGCTGCACACCGAGTATCCGCCGCCCTTCTTCTCGGCCTTCGACCCCTTCAAGCGCATACACCAGGCCCGGGAGGCGGGCGGCTGGATCATCGACTACTGCCACTGCCCGATGCCGGGCAAGCCCATCCACCCGTGGAAGGACTGCACCCTCGAGCAGCTCGAAGAGCGCTTCGCCACGGTATGCGCGATCGGCGGCGACGAGGTGTGGCTCGCCGAGCCCAACGAGGTCGTGGAGTGGGCGCTCAGCGCGTTGCGCGCAGGCTCCTGACCACCGGGCTATCCGCCGACCGTAAGCGCAACCGTCGCCTGCTCGCCGGAGATCACATCGCGGGCGGTGACCGTCCACTCGCCCGTCGGGTCGTTGTCGGCCAGCGGCAGCACGAAGCGCGCGCGGCCCCCCTCGGTGGTCAGATTCCGCGCGTACCAGTAGCGATCGCCCGGCTCCTCGCCCGGCGCCTGCACAGCCACGTGGAGCACGTGCGCGCCCGGCTCGCCGCCCTCGGCCCGCAGCGACAGCGCGAACTCCAGCGCCTCGCCCGGCCGCGCAGTCGCGGGGCCCTCCATCGACAGTCCGGTCACCCGGTAGGGCAGCAGCGCGTAGAGCTGAGCGACGCCGCGCAGGGCCTTGCCCTCGATGCGATCCGTCTGCCCGAGGTAGGCGCCGGCGCGGGCGTCATAGACGTGGCGCGCTTCGGGCAGCGTCAGGGCATACGCCAGCGCGTCATCGGGGTTGATGGCGCCGGCGGTGATCGAACGCAGCACGCCCACCAGCTCGATCTCGCCCAGTGCCAGGCGCGAGGTCTCGAGCTGTGGGTCAAGCTCGCCGGCCTCGATGCGGATGGGTGGCTCTACGCCGGCTTTCGCGAGCAATGAGGCGACGAGCCGGCGGATCGGCCGGGTGACGGCTTCCGCGGACTGCGTCTCCTCCTGAGTCTCGCCCGCGACTCCGGTCTCCCTCACCTGCATGTAGTTGCTGAACGAGCAGTTGAGGAAGACCGCCGTGCCCTCCCCCACGTCGCGGGCGATGAGCGCCGGCGCCCCGTCGATGCCGCCGGCGGCGGCGCCACCGTCCAGCTCGAGGTCCGCGCAGCCGGAGGCGATCGGGACGCGGGTCACATCGAGACCCGCCCCCTCATCGACCGTCAGCGTCGCGTGCGCCAGCTCGGGCGGGTCGAGCGGCTGGTGGATGCCGAACAGGTCGTCGAGCATGGCGCGGGCGTGGCCGTGATCGTCACGCACGCCGCAGTAACTGTCGGCGATGACCGTGCCTCCGGCCGCCACGAAGTCGCGGATGGCGGCGGCCTCGGCCTCGCTGATCGCCGAGGACCACGGGAGGATGAGCACGCGGTAGTTGCTCAGCTCACCCGCGCGCATCTGGTCCTCGTGGATGAAGTCGAACTGCAGGTGGAGCTGCTGGATGATGCGGCCGATGTTGGTCACGTTGGTCTGCCAGTTGCGAAGCTGGTTGCTCGGCTCGAACAGGCCCGTGGCGGTGGCGGCATGCACGCTCGGCGGCGAGTAGTGGATGGCAATGCCGTCGTGCTCGTAGTCGCCGGCGATGAGCAGCCGGCCGATGCCGCGCTTGAGTTCGGCCACCTCGGGGAAGAACCACTCGGCGTGGTGGGCGAGGCTGCCGTCGGGCCGCACCAGTGGGCAATTGAGCGTGTTGGAGACCAGCGTGTAGTAGTTGATGCCGCTGGCGCCGTGCAGCAGCAGGTCCCAGGGCGCGTAACGGGCGCGCTGCTCGTTGTTGTCCTTGTAGTCATAGCCGAGGAAGGTCGAGTAGAAGGTCCCCGGGCGCATGAATGAGCGCTGCAGCTCGCGCTGGACGCCGCCGTAGCCGGAGAGGTGCGTAAGTGCCTGCTGCATGAGCTGCCACCAGTCGTGGCCGGAGTATGAGTTCGGACGCGGGGTGCCCGAGATGCCCACGCGCGCCTCGGGGATCTGAGCCTCGATCAGCCCGCGCAGCCAGGTGTGGTAGTCGGTGAACAGCCACTCCATGTAGCGCCGGTGGTCGAGCCATTGGCCGAGGTGCTCGCGCCCCTCGACCTCGGCGCGCGTGCACGGGACCACGTCATCCCAGGTGGCGAAATCGGTGCCCCAGCTTGCATTGAGGTCGGCGAGGTTGTCGAAGCGCGCCTGCAGCCAGCGGCGGAACTCCGCCAGGCATGTGGGCGAGATGCAGTAGTCGCGCCGGCCCAGCGTGCTCTCATCGCCCAGCGACCACTCCTCGACGCCGAAGCGTCGTACCTCCGCCGCCATGTTGGTGACGCGCTCGGCGACCTGCGCGCGGTACTCCGGGTCGGTGAGGCAGGGCACGCGCACCAGCGAGTCGTCGGTGTTGCGCGGCACCACGCGCTCGACGTTCTCGGGGCCGTGGCGCATGTTGGCGTAGCAGGCGTTCTCGGCCCGCCATGCGCCGGGCAGCGACACGTAGGTGTCCACCCCCATCCTCTCGAGCATGCGCAGGCCCCAGTTGGCCACGGGCTGGAAGTCCCACGCGTACCAGGCGCAGAAGATCAGGTCGTCACGGTCCTCGGGGGTGGCGATGAAGGCGCGGTCGAGGCGCTTCTCCAGGACTTCCTCGCCGCGCACCAGCTCGGTGTGCAGATCGGCCACCAGCGTCAGCGCATCGGGTGCGGGCATCGAGAGCGGCACCGCGCCCGCGGCGGGCACGGGGATCTCCTGCGTCGGGCCGAGCTGCCGACCGTAGGTGTCCACGAGGGTCGCGCGCAGCGTCAGGCCTCGGCGATCGCCGGCGATGTTGACCATCGCCTCCACCGGCGCGCCGTGCGCGAAGACTTCCTCCAGCATCCCGACGCTCTCAATGGCCGCTTCGCGCCGGACCTCGTACGACTCGACCGCGAAGTCGATGACCGCGCCGTCGGCGTCGCGCAGCCAGGACGTAATCGTATTGCGGCCGTTGAGTTGGCAGCGATCCTGCTCCGCGCCGAGCAGCCCCTCGGAGGCGGGGGCGGTCGCGCGCGCCTGCTCGTCGAACTGCCGGTCGCGCCAGACGCGCTCGATGGTGGCGCCCGCGGGCGCCACGCCCGGATCGCGCTGCGCCGCCCACAGCAGCAGCCTGGCGAAGGCCGCGTGGGCTATCTCGCCCGGGCCCATGCCGTCGTCGTCGATATCCTCGAGGCGCAGGTTGGGCAGCATCGAGTGCTCCGGGCGCGTGAACTCGCCCCAGCGCACCCGCGCCACCCGCCCCTGACCGTAGATGCCCAGGTGGAAATGCGCCTCGCGCGGCGGCCGGTAGTCGGGCAGCGCGTCCATCGCGATGGCGTCGAGGATGCCCTGATCGCCGGGCAGCGGGTTCTCCTCGAAGATATCCGCGATCGGGTCGAGCCAGCTCGGCTGGATGCTCACGCACACCAGGCCCATGCCCGCGCGCACGCGCGCCCGGATCTTCTCCAGCAGATGGGCGGGCATGCCCGCCCAGCGGAAGCCGGCGACGACCATGACCTCAGCCTCGGGCAAGGTCTTCTCGATCTGCTCCTGCATGAGTTGGCCCAGCTCGGTGTCGCGGTAGAACGAGAAGTGCTGCACCGGCTCGTAGTCGAGGTCCACGCGCTCGGCAACCTCGCACACCTCGCGCATGTCTCCGGAGAAGCACAGCATGATCGCGCGCACCGGCCCGCCCGCGAGCGGCTTGGCCCACTCGATGTGCGGGCTCTCGGGGAACTCGCCCGGGCGGTAGGTCTCAGGCGTGATCCCGTACTGCGCGAAGGCCATGTCGGTGCGGCTGACCGCCGGCGTGGTGAAGGTCACGGCGTCGGGGTCGTGATCGCCGGCGTAGATCTCCAGCTCGTCGGCGAAGACCGTGGAGCCCGCCTTGTCGAGCACGATCATCACGTAGCGGCCACGGGTGTTGAGATCGTCGGCGAGGAACTTGTGCGTGTACCAGCTCGTGCCGTCCTGGCGCAGGCCCGCGGGCCTGAGCTGCGCGACCCGGTGAAAGACCTCGCCGTCATCGCTCACCAGGTAGGTCACACTCTGCGGGAACTTGACGCCCGCACGCCCGCCGCCGGGGCAGTTGATCATGATGCCGTCGATGGCGCGCACCTCGCCCAGGTCCACGATGATCTGCGGTGAGTACAGGTACCACCCGACGGTCGAGGGCTGCGTCCAGAAGTAGCCGACGGTGTACTCGCCGTCGGTGAGCTGGGTGAGATCGCCCGGGTCGGTGCAGTACTGGTAGCTGGGCGGGGGCGAGAGCGTGTAGGGCCTGCCGAGGGCGATGTTCTCGCGCCCTGCGTCGGCCTCGGCCTCGGTCAGGGTGGCGCGCACCTCGTCCGCCGGGCCGACCAGCACGTCATCAAACCACGCCGAGCCGGTGGCATCACGCAGCGACAGCTCCACGGTCGCCTGGTTGACACCACCGGGGTTGAAGCCCAGGCGTACGCGCCGCCAGCCCTCGGTGCCGGTCAGCGGCTGGGTCTGTGCGACCAGCGTGTCGTCGGGCCCGAGCACGCGGATGCGGGCGCCCTCACCGGCGACGTCCTCCAGCCGCACCCACGCCAGCAGCAGGTACTCGCGGGAGCCGGCGGCGATCGCCTGGCGGGCGGTCGAGGTCGCCGCCTGGTCGTGGCTCATGCGCAGGCCCATGGCCCCCGCATAGAACTGCGCGTCGTCGAGCGAGGCCGCCCCGGCCAGCTCCCACGCGACCGGCGCCCCGCCCTCGATCTCCTCGAAGCCGGGGTTCGCGACCAGGTTGGGTGGCTCCTGAGCGAGGACGCCGACGAGTGCCACGCCGAGCAGCGCGGTCATGAGCATGATTCGATGCATGATGATTCCTCCGTATAGGCGACGAGCGTGTGTGGCTACAGCTCCGCCAGGTCGGTCAGCGCGTCCAGGATCTCGATGCGCACTCGATCCTGCACCGCGCGGTCCTTCTCCAGGTCCCAGGTGTAATTCGGCTCGGTGTCCATGGCCATGACGCGGTCCACCGCGGTGGCGAGCAGCTCGCGCGCGGGCGCCAGGCGCTCAGCGGCCACGCCGTTCGCCGCCAGTTCCTCGATCCGATCGCGCAGCATGGTGAGGTACTCGAAGTCCTCGATGCCCTCGCGGATGGCCTCCATGTACTTGGCGGGAGTGATCGACGTGTCGTCGATGTACGTGGGGCAGTACGGCCCGTTGCCGGGCGCCGGGTACTCGTTCCAGCACGAGACCCGGCCGTTGTCGCCGAAGGCCCAGAAGTTCGAGCCCACGCCACCGATGCCGAAGACGTGCCACTCCTGCAGCAGATAGTAGCTGAAGGGGTCGAAGGTGCGCGCGGGGCCGGCGGCGCTGTACAGCCAGATCTGCTTGCCCTGTTCGCGCATCTGCTCGATCAGGTCGGTGTACCACTCGCCCCGGGTCATGAACGGGGGCCGGTGGGGGCAGATGGCGTCCACGGACTCGAACATCGCGAGCAGCGAGTCATCGGCGTTCGGCGGCTGCGGGTCCTCCCAGGTGACGATGCCCGGCGCCGCGGCGTCGATGGCCCGGGCCCAGGCGGTGATGATGTCGTACTGGTCTCGTCCGTGCGGCTCATCGACCAGCAGGACGCCGAGCTGCTCGGGGCGCAGGCCCAGCTCGACCATGTGATCGGCCCAGAAGCGCGCCCAGCCGCCAACCTTGTTGGCGAACACCTGCGTGCCCATCTGCGCGCCATCGAAGCTGTCGCCGACCGCCGCGAAAACCATGTACATTTTCGCATCCGGCCAGCGGGCGACCCACGCGTCGAAGCGATCGGTGTCCGGCGGCTCGATGACGTTGCCCTCGTCGTCGAAGTGGCCCGACTTGATCGATGAGCCGGTCGCCCACGGTGCGTTCACGTAGTGCTCCTGCAGGTGCCGGATGAGGGCCTCGCGGTTCTCCGGGGTCACCCCGTACGTGCTGTCCGCGTCGGTGTAGGTCCAACCGCCCACCAGCAGCGTGGTCTGGTCGGGGAAGCGCAGCGGATAGATGCGCAGCCGGAGCGGGACCGTCGCCGCAAAGCCGGTCGCGGAGCGCAGCTCGACCACGCCCTCGTGCAGGCCCGCATCGATCTCCGGGCGGTTGACGGCGATCCAGACCTGGCGGGTCATGCCGCGCGGCACGTCGATCGTCCACGCATCCCCGGACATCTCCGCTTCAGGCAGCGCCGCGGCGACTGAGGTGAACCAGCGGGTGCCCACGTGCTCGACCTGGTGCACCGAGATCCAGTCGGGGTTGTCGCCGCCCGGCAGCCCGGTGATGCGCAGGCGCAGGCGCTGATCGCGGTCTGAGGCGTTGGTGATGTTGAACACATCCGCCCGGTACTCATTGTTCATCATGGCGACCTCAACCGCCGCCTCCGGGGCGTCGGCCGCAGGCTCCTCCGATGGGGCCAGCGGCTCCCAGCGATGCTTGTCCCAGACGCGCAACTCGGGCTTGCCCTGCGCGCGCCACACGTCGGCCTGCAGGCGGAAGATCTCCTCCTCCAGCGGGGTCATGGGCAGGATGGCGCTGAAGCCGTCCATGTCGATCGGCGCCATCTCGGCGATGGCGGCCTCGAGATCATCGGCCCGCGCGTCGAGATCGGCGCGCCGGTCGGCGGGCAGCTCCGCAATGTCCTCGCGCACCGCCGCCAGGTCGCGCTCGAACTGCTCGCCGATCAGCCGGTTGATGCGCATCTGCTCGAGGTGGGTCTGCACGTCCTCGAGCGGCTCGGTGTCGTAGGCCTGCGCGAGCCAGGCGTCGTCGCCACGGAAGACCTCAATTTCGTCGCAGAACAGGTAGTGCTCGGTCGGCTCGATGGCGAGCTGCACGAAACGCCCGTGGGTCTGCAGGTCGCCGATGAAGATGGGGCGCACGGCGTACTCGCCGAACGGGGGCAGCGTGTGGTCGGCGAGGTACATCCTCACGAGGTCGCCGATGGGATGCCACAGGTTACCGTCGAGGCTGACGTACATGAGGATGCTGGCGGGCCAGTGTACGCCCGCGACCCCCGCCCCGGTGTTGAAGGACACGCCGCGGATGGGCCGGTCCTCGCCGAGGTCGATGGTCACGTACTTCAGCCCGGTGCCGCCCCAGCCCACCGTGGTCGGGCGGGTCCAGAAGTGCCCCTCGCTGTACTCGCCATCGGTAAGCTGCGTGGCGTCACCAGGGTCGGCGGTGTAGCCGTAGCGCGGCGCCGGAACCATGGTGTAGGGCCGGCCGAGTGCGACGTTGTCGCCGAGGTCGGGCAAGGCCACGTCGGCCTGGTCGTCCACCTGCGCGAGCGTTACCTCGGCCACGGCGACGTCTCCCGGTCCGGCGGCGTCGCCGCGCGCGTGGGCCGGGTCGGCCCAGATCTGCACCTCGACGCCGGCAGTGTGCGCCCGGAAGCTCGCGGCGATGCGCTGCCAGTCGGTCTCGGGCCGAGCGGAGACGACGGCCAGCTCGGCCTGCTCGTACAGGTCGATCACGCGGAGGGTGGGCAGCAGGACGCCATCGCTGCGCACCAGCGCCTCGATGCGGTACTCGGCGCCCGGCGTCAGGAAGTCGGGCCGCTGGCGCACCGCGCGGTCCGCCCGAGCGTCGCCCTGCCAGCGCATGACGGCGCCGCCCTCGGGGCCGCCGGTGGCGACGCGCCGCCAGGCGCCGTCGGTCGGCACATCCCACCCGGCGGGGATGGTCACGCCCGCGCCATCGGCCTGGGAGAAATCGGGGTTGATGAGGGCATCGGGCGCGGCACTCGCGGGCAGGGAGGTACACGCGATGATGAGCGCGGTCAGCAGGGAGCGCATGACAGGTCCTCCTCGCGGCCGGGTTGGCTGTGCGTGAAAGTTGAGCACACCGGCGCCGATTCCTCCCACGAACACTCGCCGAAGGACAACCCCGGCGCGGCGACGAAGCGCCCCGGAGCACACCGATCACCGCCACCCGGAGGATGAGCCGAGATGCCGACCAGGCCGATCACCGTCGCCCTGTCGTTGCTGATCGCCGCGAGCGCACCGGCGCAGCCGGCTGCGGTGGAGCTGGCGAACCCCTCGTTCGAGGATGGAGCGGGCGAGGACGGCGTGCCGGCCGGCTGGAGCCTCTACGCCAGCGCCACGGGCGGCAGCAGTGTCGAGGTCGCCGAGTTGGGCGATGGCGCCCACGCGCTCCTGCTGCAGGATGCCGACCCGGCGGCAGAGATCGGCGTCTTCCAGGACTTCCCGGTCGAAGCCGGCGTGGCCTATCGCGTGACCGCCTCCGTGCGCCGGGTCGGGGACGCCTCGCCGGCGGGCGCCTACCTGCAGTTGCGCTTTCTGCCCGGCGACCACTTCCGGCAGACCGCGCTGGCGGCGGAGTCGGCTGAGGCGTTCAACGAGGTCACGCTGTACGCGGTCGCGCCCGAGGGCGCGACGACCGGCCGCATCTACCTCTACACGCACGCCGAACCGACGCCGAAGGTGATGGTGAACACCGTGACTGTCGAGGCAGGAGCCGAGGCGCCCAAGTTCCCGGACGGCCCCGCGCCCGATCCGGTCCCGCCGCAGTACGACACACTCAAGGACCTGCATCTGACCACGGAGCTGGTGGAGGGCGGGCGGCCCGCCGCGGTCATCGTCCGGCCGGCATCCGGCGAGCACGATACCGAAGCCGAGGCGATCCGGCAGGCCATCGCCACCATCACCGGCGTGACCGTGCCCGTCGTCACCGACGCCGATCCGGCCGCCTCGCTGCCGCCGCAGACCAACCTGATCGTGCTGGGCAGCCGCGACTGGAACGCGACCATCGAGGGCCTGTACGAGCGCTTCTTCACGCTCGTGGATGCGAAGTACCCGGGCCCGGGCGGCTGGGTGGTGCGCTCCATCCACAACCCGTTCGGCAACGGGCGCAACATCATCCTCGCCGGGGCCAGCGAACCCGCGCAGGTGGCGTCGGCGACCGATGCGCTCATCACACACCTGCGCGAAGCCGGCGGGGGCGAGGGCGAGCTGAGTGTCGGCTGGTTGCGCGAGATCAAGCTGAGCGACCGGTACGAGGTACCGCGCGCTCCCGAGGAGATGGAGATCTGGGAGGCGTCGGGGACGTACGGGTCGTCGGGCTACTTCGGCTGGAACATCATCAGCAAGCACATGGCCGCCTACTACGAGACCGGCGACGAGTACCACGCGCGCGAGTTCCTCCGACTGGCCTTCCCGGACGAAGAGGCCATCGCCGAGATCGAGAAGCTGGACGGAGAGCGCATCGAGAACAAGCATGACCCGCTGGCCGGGCCCTACCACTACTCCGCGCACATGATGGTCATGTTCTGGGACCTCATCGAGGAGGATCCGTTCTTCACCGACGAGCAGCGGCTGCAGATCACCAACGCGCTCGCGCGCCAGCTCACCCATCGCGCGGTTGAGGGCGTCTACGGCCGCTCCGTTCCGCCGGCGCACGTGGGCAACCGCCACGGCGACTGGTCGGCGATGTCGCTCTACGCGCTGGCGCGCTACTTCGCGCGCGACTACGACGATCCGGTCTGGGACGCCGCGCTGCGTTCGAGCGAGATCTACTTCTCGGGCATCGAGAACAGCGCGTGGCTGGCGGGCAACAACGACCACCTTTTCTGGTACACCAGCTACTACGACCCGATCCTCGACTACATGCACCTCTCGGGCTATCGCGGGGGCATGGACAACCTCCAGCAGGCGCTGAGGACTCAGGACATTCTGTTCACCGGCACCGAGAACGACTGGGGCCTGCGCGCCTCGTCGCTGAACTTCCTGCACCGGGCCGCCGCCATCACCCCGCCCCCTGGGCGGGGGCGTTTCGTGTTCTACCGCGACCGCACCGGCCTCGACACCGACGTCTTCCGGCTCGGGCAGTCGTGGTGGCCCACACACATCCCTCGACGCGAGCCCACCGAGCTGGAAGGCACGTGGACGCTGCAACCCATGCCCGAGCCCATGTGGGTCTCGCGCGGCTCGGGCATCCCGCTGGAGCAGCAGTTTCTGTGGGGCACCTGGCGCAACACCCTCGACGACACCGGCGACCTGGTGATGATCAAGGGCCACAACGGCGGCGGACGCCTGCCCTATCACACCTTCTCGATCATGGAGCAGCGGCTGGCCGGACGCACGCTGCTCAAGGGCTACCGCACCCAGGTGCTGACCTCGGCCGACGGCATGGTCGAGCCGGTGGTGGCCATGGACTCGGGGCTGCTCGATCACGGCACGGTGGGCGAGACGCTCTACGCCATCGGCGACGTGCCGCGCATGGCCTTCGCCGACTGGCGGCGCAGTTTCATCCAGCGCGAAGGGCGCTACGCGCTGTTTGTCGATGACCTGAACTTCCGCACCGACAGCGACAATGTGAAGGTCGAGACCGAGTGGAGCACCGTGGGCGGCGCCTGGAATGCGCGCCGCAACGTGCTGACCATCCAGGGCACGGGCCCGGCGGCGGAGCGAGCGGGGTGGGTCGAGCGCCGTGCGCTCGACGCCCAGGTGACCTGCGGGCCGGGCACGCCCGAAGAGCTGCTCTCGAACCTGGACAACATCGACATCGTGCTGCTCAAGGCGAAGCAGCCGGGCACATGGATGGAGATGCCGTTCACGCTCGACGAAAATGTGACCGGCCGGGTCTACGCGGACCTGCTCGACTACACCGACCGCGGCATCCTGCGCATCTGGCTGGACGGAGAGCCGATCGTCGATGGCGTCAACCACTACGCCCCGGCGGCGACCCGCTCGCTGGCGGACCTGGGAGAGCATACGCTGGCGGCGGGCGAGCACAGCCTGCGCGTTGAGGTCAGCGCGGGGCGCCCCGAGAGCGAGCGCATGTACGTGGGCCTGGTCGGCGTGGCCATCCGGCCCGAGGGCGCCACTGACGCGCAGCCGCAGGTCTTCGAGCTGCACCCGTCGGATGTGCTGCGGGCCGAGGGTGGCGGCGTCGTGGTCATGCAGTGGCTGGGCACCGCCACCGAGGGCCAGCACCGCATCTTCTTCCACCTGCTGGGTCATCGCGACGCCGCGGCGACCGACGCGCTGGCGTGTTACCGCGTCGCCGACAATGCGGCGGCGTTGTTGCTCCCCGAACCGGCGCTGGCGGTGGTCGGACAGTTCGCGGGAGTCTCGGCGAAGCTGGCGGTGCTGGCCGAGGACCATCTGTTCGCGCGCGGGCTGACCGAATCACCGCTCGCCCGCGCGAGTGCGCCGGTGACCATCGACTGGGACTTCCCGACCGGCAGGCTGGTCGCGTCCGCCGATGAGGCCGCGACCCTGACCGTCGCTGCCACCGATGGCGAACGCGAGATCGCGCTGACGCCCGGCGAGCCCGCGACTGCGGACGTTGCGCCACCGGCAGCCACGCTGGAGGCGCTGCGCGCGCAACTTGCCGGCCACCTCGCGCAGGGCCGCTCCGAGCACGAGCGGCAGGTGGCGGCCGCCGCCGAGCCGACCGGCATCAGTGCGCCGGAGATCATGCCCGTGATGACCGCGGAGATCGGCGAGACACCGGTCGCGGCCCTGACCATCCCGCGCGAGGGCGGCGATCTGACCGCCATCGCCGAAGGCACGACCGTGCATCTGCTGGCGGCGGATGGCTCGCAGATCGGCACCATGCAGACCGACGGGCCGATCCGTGTCATGGCCTGGTGGCCCGAGCACGAGCTGCTGCTGGTCGGCTGCGAGGACGAGCAGGTCGTGGCCTTCGGCCTCGACGGGCGGCGGCGCTGGGTGTTCGTTTCCGAGATGGACCAGGCGGTGTGGGAGGCGGGCAAGCAGTACTGGTTCAAGTCGGCCTACCCGGGCATCCACGGCCTCGCGACCGGGACCTTCATGGGCGGAGAGAGTCAGGCCTTCGTGGGCAGCGCGTGCACGCTGGAGATCCTTGACGCCGAGGGCCAACTGCTCCGGCGCATGCCCATCTTCTGGGGCAACGGCTGGAAGTTCCAGCTCATCGACGGGCCGGGAGAGGCGCGCCGGCTGCTGGTGGCGCGCTGGCCCAACGGGACGGACACGCTGGCGGTGGTCAACTCGCAGACGCTGAGCCAGACCAGGAGCTTCTACGGCGTGCCCGCCGGACACACCATGGTCGGGGGCTGGACCCAGCAGAACCGCACCGGCATCATCTATGCGGACATGGATGGCGATGGCACGCGCGAGGTCGTCACCGCCACCAACGGCATCTGGAACCGCGTGACCGTGTTCAACGACCAGGGAGTGCCGCTGTTCAACGCGCAGTTCGGCCCGGGCTCGAGCAATCGGCCGTGCTCGACCATGCGCGATCTGTCCGTGGCGGACCTCGATGGCGATGGCGACCGCGAGATTATTGTGGGCATCGCCGAGGGCCTGATCGTCGCGCTGGACCACGAGTGCCGGAAGGTGTGGGCGACGCGCCTGCCGTCGCCCCCGACGCAGCTTGAGACCGTCACACCGCCCGGAGCGGAGCTGCCGGTCATCATCGCCGGCTGCGAGGACGGGACGGTGGTGCGACTCAATGGCGCGGGCCAGATCGTCGCGCAGGGCAGCACCGGGGGCCGGGTGGCGACGATGACGGTGGCCGAGACGCCCGAGGGCCCGCTGACCATCATGGCGACCTCGGCGGGCACGGTCACCGGCTGGCGGGTGGAGTGAGCATAGCGGGGCACGGGCGGGACGCGCCTGCGCTCTGCCGCCGCCCGACCGTCCTCAGGGTCACAGCAGCCCCTGGCCGCGCCACCCGGTCTCCCGGGTCTCAGCCGCGCCGTTCGTGGAACAGGTCACCTGACCTGTCCGCCGTCGTGAATCTGAGGATGTGCCCTGCCGATGACAAACGGCCGCGCGACGGCCCATCCGCGCCGGCGGCCCTCACGGCCGCTCGAACATCGGGTTGAGGTGGCGGCCCAACTCCACGCCCGGGCCGTAGCCGCCGGCAGTGAACGCAGGCTTGAGCGTCCAGCACTGGCGGCGGAACGGATCGACGATCCCCGCCGGGTGATACTGCTGACCGTGGCAGCGCCAGTCACGTGCGCGTCGCAGGTCGGCGATGGCCTCGGCCACGCCCGGGATCGCCTCGACCGACTCCAGCCGCCGGTCGGGCGGGAGCAGATCGCGCCCCAACGCCGCACATGCCAGCACAATCAGCGCCTGCTCGGGCGTAACGGAGCCGCGCGCCTCGCTCAGCTCCGGCGGCAGGTAGCCCGAGGCGTTGCCCGCCGCCACGATCTCTTCTGCAATCGGCTCGGGCGCCACCGTGTCCAGCCGCGCCGCCGGCCGCCCCTCGCGATGCGCCGGGCCCATCACCTGCGGCACCTCGTAGCTTTCCGCGGGCGCCAGCGTGCGCCTGGCGAGCAGGTAGAGCAGCTCGGCCGCGCTCAGCTCCTCGGTGAAGGTCGGGCCACCATGCTCGACCACCGCCTCCGCGCCGCGCAGCACCACGTCATCCGAGACGCGCACCGGCCGCGCGCCGAACAGCTCGTGCAGCCCGGCCACGTCGGTCCACTGGACGCCCGGCTGAGCGACCAGCGTGCGCACCAGGCGCTCGAAGTTCTCGAGTATCAGCGGGATGCAGACGCCCTCGATCATCTTCGGCGGCTCCCACTCGTCCGGGGGCGGCGCCGCGCCCCGGCCGAAGTTGATGGCGTCGGGGAAGCGCTCCATCACCGTGATGACCGGGTGGCAGCCAAACATGGCGGTGAAATCGTACTCGCGCGCGCGTTGGGCGAGATAGTCATCAACCTTGGCGAGTTGCTCGTCGAACCTGGGCGTGTCGCGGTAGAAGGGGTCGAAGTAGAAGGACGCCTGGTAGCCACCGATCAGCAGATTCTGGCAGAACCAGACGATGTTCTTCCCGGGCAGGCGGAAGGGGGAGTAGAGGAAGGGCTTGCCGAGTCTGCCCGCCGCGAAGACGATCTGGGCGGCGAAGGTGCCGCCGTGCTGGGTCAGCCCCGAGCACTTACCGAAGATGCGTTCGAGCGCCTGGAAGCCGGGCAGCTCGCGGAAGAGCACGCGTTCGACGCCCTCGAACCAGCCGAGCTGCGAGACCTCCTCGGCGGTGGTCGGGTGCACCGAGCCGCGGTCGTAGTGCAGGCTCACATCGTGCTTGCGGATGGCGTCGATGACCTCGCGCTGGCCATGGCGCTCCATGAAGCGCGCCTTCTCGCCGTGGATGTGGAAGCAGCCGGTGAGCCCGTGGCGGGCCATGACCCGGGCGAGCTGCCCCGGCAGCCGATGAACCGGATGATCCGGCGGCGAGAAGAAGTCTTCGGTGTCGAAGTAGATCAGCGAGTACATCGCGTGCACCTCCCCGGGTCGGCTGGCGGCTCCGGCGGTATTCGAGCGCCGACCGGCGACGCCCTCCCGGGAGGAAATCCAGGACCGCAGGGCGAACCACGACGCGCCGGATCTCCCCACGCCGCATGATGCTATGAGGTGAGTTATGCAGGCGTACTCCCACCGACTCTTCGGCACCGACGGCGTGCGCGGGCGGGCGAATGACGAGATCACGCCCGAGCTGGCCGCGCAGGTCGGCGGCGCCTTCGCCCTGTTGCTGCGCGAGCGCAGCGACAGGCCGACGGTGCTGCTGGCCCGCGACACGCGCGTGTCGAGCCCGGCGCTCGCCCACGCGGTTGGCCACGCCCTCGCCGGCGGGGGAGTGCGTGTGATCGACCTGGGCGTGCTGCCGACCGGCGGCCTGTGCCTGCTGGTGCGCACCCGCGGGGTCGATGGGGGCGTGATCGTCTCAGCCTCACACAACCCGCCGGAGAGCAACGGTATCAAACTGGTCGATCGCGGGGGGCTCAAGCTGCCCCAGGATCAACAGCGGCGCATCGAGGCGCTCATCTGCGACGAGGACTTCAAACCGCCGGCCGCGCGCGACGAAGTCGGCGTCGAGGACGCGGAGGAGGAGTATCTCGCACTGGTGCTCGGCGGTCTGCCTCCCGATTGCCTGCGCGGCATGCTCGTGGTGCTCGACTGTGCGCACGGCTCGGCGTGGGAGCTGGCGCCGGAGGCGTTCCGGCGCGCCGGCGCCACCGTGGAGCGGCTCAACTGCGACGGCGACGGCGCGCGCATCAACGTCGCCTGTGGCTCGACCGTGCCCGCCGCGCTGGCGGCGGCGGTAGTTACCTCGGGCGCGGATCTGGGCGTAGCCTTCGACGGCGACGCCGACCGCGCGGTCTTCGCCGACCACCTCGGCCACGTCATCAACGGCGACGGGATGAAGTACGTGCTGGCGGCAGACCTGCAGGACCGGGGGCTACTCACGCCGCCGATGGTGGTGGGGACGGTGATGAACAACTTCGGCCTCGAGCGTGCGCTCGCCGAACGAGGCATCCGCCTGCTGCGCACGCCCGTGGGTGACCGCTACGTGGTCGCTCGTATGCGCGAGAACGGAGCGCTCATCGGTGGCGAGCAGTCCGGGCATATCATCTTCGCCGAGACACTCATCGGCGACGGGACGTACACCGCGCTGCGCGTGTGCGAGGTGGTCGCGCGCACGGGGCGGTCGCTGGCGGAGCTGGCCGAGCCGGTGCGCACGATCCCCCAACTGCTGGTAAACGTCCGCGTGCAGGACCGCACGGCCTGGGAGAAGTGCGCGGCGGTACAGGCCGAGATCGCGCGCTGGGAGCAGCGGCTGCAGGGGCGCGGGCGGGTGCTGGTGCGCGCGTCGGGCACCGAGCCACTGGTGCGCATCATGGTCGAGGCCGAGAGCGACGAGCTGGCGCGCGAGGCCAGCCACACGCTGGCGGTGGTCATCCGCCGCGCCTGCGGGGAGTGAGCCGAGGGCCTGGATTCCCCCCGGCCGGGCCCGCTCCCGCGCATTGCGGGAGCCTGCCCCGTCAGCTATTCCTCGCGCACGAGCGTGATGAAGTCCAGCGCCAGCCCGTCACCCAGATTGGTCATGCGCAGCGTATGCTCACCGGCGCTCAGCGGCAGCACCACGTCGTTGCCGTCGTCATCCTGCAGCGTCAGGTACTTCCAGTCGCCGGGGTTGCCGCCGTAGCCGCCGGTGCGGGCGAAGGCCACCTCGGCTGCGCACTCCATGGGTACCGCCCCGTCGATCTCCACCCGCCGCCGCGTGTTCTCGCTGCCGGTGGCGTAGCGGAAGATCATGCGATAGCGCGCGTCCTCCGGCACCGCGAACTTCCACTCGAGCCAGTGCCCGATGTCCGCATGCCACTTGGTGACCGCGGTGCCCCAGACCGCATGCCGGTCACTGACCACCTCGGCCAGCCCCTCGCCCTGTGCCGCGAAGTCCTCGGCCTGAATGATGATCATGCGCTCGGCCGGGGTCTCGTTCATCCACTCGGGCTTGACGAAGGGCGCCAGCGCCTGCTGTTCGGGCTCCTCGAGCGTCAGTCCCACCGCCGCGAGGTCCGCGAGCAGCCGCGGGGCGCAGCGGTAGTACATCGAGAAGCTCTTGCCGTAGCTCGCGCCGCCCGCCCCCAGCGCCAGGCCATGAGTGAGCGGGTCGAGGAAGCGCTCGTCGCCGGTCCAGCGATAGGCGCGGGCGATGCCCTCGGCCATCAGCGGCGTTACCCCCGTGCCGTAGCGCATGTTCGGGCACGAGGTGTACTTGAAGCCGTGAGTCTCGGTGGAGTACATGTCATCCACGAGGAAGCGGGCGCCGCGGATAATGCACTCCTTGACCGCGGGCTCCTGCGTGACGTCGTGGTAGTAGGTCAGGCCGGTGAGCAGAATGGCGATCATGAAGTTGGCGTTGCCGCGGTGGCGCGGCTCGCAGCGGCAGTGACCGGGCACCATCATGCGCGTCCAGCCGCCGACCTGATACTCATACCCGGGCCGCTTCTGGTAGTCGGGCAGCTCGCGCGGCTCGATGTCCTGGGTTTCGAGCACTCGACCGACCACGATGCGCGCGGCGTTCAGGTAGTAGGGATCGTTGGTCGCGGCCAGCGCCGAGGCAAGCATGATCAGGTGCCAGCCCGGCTCGCGCGCGCTGAGCCAATCGTAGGGGCGCGACAGCTCCTTGTCGGTGAAGTAGTCCACCACCGCCATGCCGGTCTGCAGCGAGCGCGGGTCGCCGGTCAGGAAGTAGTGATCGAAGTGACCTTCGGTCCAGGCGTGCGTGACCGTACTGCCCGCGCTCGGGAAGCCCAGCGTGCCGGGCACCGACTCGGTGTAGTAGCCGCCGACGTGGCCCATCTGGTGCACCCACACCAGGCCGACCCTGTGCGGGTCGGGCGCCCAGTGCACCGTGTCGATGTCGCGGTTGTGGGTCTCGGTCACATCGCCCAGCTCGAAGGCGTCCAGATTCCCTGAGCGGATGTACTCCAGGAAGAACGCGTGCTGGGTGTCGTACTCGATGTTGCCCCAGTTGGCCCCGCGTTCGCCGTACCAGTCGCCGTAGTTCATCAGGCCGAAATCATGCTGGCGCTCGCGTGCGGCGATGTAGTTGTTGATGTTGCGGTCGATCGCTTCCTCGTAGGCCGCGAACAGCTCCTCATTACGTGGCGCGACGTTGTAGAACGCCATGGTCCCGCAGTACCACGCGGGCTCGGCGGTGAGTCTCAGCGGTTGCTGGAAGAGCTGTGTGCGCGCGGCATCGCCGCCGAAGTCCAGCAGCAGCTCATGGGTCTTCGCCATGCCCTGCTTGAAGCGGTAGTGACCGTCGAGCAGGTAGAAGTAGAGGTGATGGCCCTCCTGCTCAAAGGGGAACGCGTCGTAGAGCCCGGCCTCGAAGTCGGGGGCGAGGTCCACGCGCAGGCCCTCGTCGGTGACCTCGAAGCCCTTGGGGTAGTTCTGCCAGCAATCGCGCACCGTGACCGCCAGCCGGCCGTCGTCGGCCAGCACGCCGCCAGCCAGGCGCCCCTCCGCCGGCTCCTCCTCGCCATGGACGAACTCGTCATCGAAGCGTTGCCAGATGCGCGGCGTGCCCGGGTTGAGCGCGCGCAGCACCGATCCGTCGTCGCTCAGGACCTTCCAGCCCGGCTCGTCGGACGGCACCAGCAGGCTCAGGCTCTCGATGTTGGTGAACTCAGGCTCGCGGTCGTTGACGAAGGTGTGGTAGACCTGCACGAAGGGCCGGCCGCGCCAGGCCACGATGCGCTGCTCGATGCGGAAGGACTCGCCGCCGTCCTCGGCGGTCAGGTTGCCCACGGTCTTCACCACTGCACGCACCGGGCCCGATTCCTCGATCGTGGTCTCGGCGTCGGCCAGCTCGCTGGTGAACTGCGTCCCACCCTCGCCCACCAGCCGGGTGACGCACGGCCCGTTGGGGCCAACGAGCTGACCATGCTCGTCGATGCTGAGCTGCACGCCGCCGGCATCGATGGTGATGCGGCCATCGCGCTCGACCGCGATCGGGGCGTAGCGCGCGCCGGCGGCCATGTCGGTCACCTCGCGGCCGAACTCCAGGGTGTACTGCGTGCTTCCGCCCGCAGGCACATCGGCGAGCGTCGTGACCAGCACCCACTTGAGGCTGCCATCGGGCCAGATGCCCAGCGGCTTGAACTGTGCGGGCACCTCATCTTCGGGGCCCATGAGGCGCAGGTCCCCCTCGCTCCCCAACGCGCCCTGGGGGAAGGGCACACCGCTGGTGACCGGCCATGCGACCGCGTCCACGTCATGCGGGTTGCGCACGGTCAGCGGGACCCGGGTTACGCCCCCACGGGTGGGCGGGGGGTCGATGCCGTCGGCGGTGAAGGTCACGTCCGGCCCGTAATACTCGGTGCCGTCGGGGCGGATGCCCACGCCGCGGCCGTGGTAGGTGGTGCCGGGCTCGAGGCCCGTCAGGTAGGCACGGTGCACCAGCCGGTAGCAGTCCTCGGTCGCGACCTCTCCGTAGTCGGTGGTGGGGCCGTACTCAAAGCGGCTGGCCGAGGGCCACGTGGTGGTCCAGGAGATGCTGACCTCGCCATCGGTGCCGACCGGCGCGATCCAGTTGGTGTTCTCGACCGCGTACTCGATCTCGCGCACCTCGGGCGGCTCAGCCAGGAAGAGGATGTTGCAGATGCCGTGCTTGCCGCTGCCGAGTCCGCTGAGCGTGACGGTGTCGCCCGCGCGCAGCTCCTGCGGCTCGGTGAGCCAGTAGACCCAGGTGCGGTTGTTGTTGGCGTTGGCCACCGCCAGGCCCGCGAACTCGTCGTTGATGGCGATGCCCACGCGATCATCGTTGCTGTCGTCGTACATCATGAAGCCGACATACCAGCGGCCCGGGCGGCGCACGCGGGTCGAGACCGTGCCACCCTGCCGGTCCATGCGGACATGCCCGTACCGCCGCGAGGTGAACAGGTCCACCGAGAACCCATCCATCTCCAGGTCATCGTAGTTGACCACGATGTTGCGTTCATCGACGAGCATGGGCCGGATGATGTCGAGGCCGAAGGTGCCCGTGACCCTGAAGCTCTCCGTGTAGTCGCCCGGTCGCATGATCTTCTCCCGGTCCTGCAACGGGATGTTCTGCACGAGGAAGGTCCCGGTGCTGTCGGTCATGGGCGGCTCGCTGACCGCGGTGTGGCACAGCACCCACATCTCGAAGCGCGCGCCGTTGTCGTCGCGGCCGAGGTCCACGTCGGCGCAGGTGAGCAGCGTGTTGCCCTCGGTGGCGAAGTACACCACCGGGCCACCGGTGCGTTCGCCGGTGGCCGTGTAGTGGTTCGAGTTGCGCCTGCCGCCGACCACGCTGAGCATGTAGTCGGTGCCTGTGCCGTTGGTCCGCCCCGTGTCGTCGTTGCAGTCGGCGTCGATGTAGATATGGTGCACGGTGTCCTCAAGGCGTGGGGGCGCCGCGAAGGTGGTGCGCCACAGGTACCGGTTCTCGGCGACGTGGCAGAACTCGACCGAGACGACGTCCTTGGTCGGATCATAGCCTTCGCCCTGAGCGGCCTCGACGCCGTCCTCGTTCACCACGACCAGCGTCTCAGGCGCGTTGGGGTTGGTGCCCAGGGTCTCTTCGAGCGCGTCGGACAGGCCGTCGCCGTCGGTGTCGGCGGCGAGGCACGGGATGCTCAGCAGCGCGATCAGCGCGATCACGATGGCAAGGCGAATATGCATGACACGGACCTCCCTGGCCGGGCGATTGCGGCCCCGCGAGCCGACATGGCGGAGCGCAATGGATGTTTCGCGCCGCGCCGGGCGCATACCTGCGCGACCGGTCCGGTCTCGCCGACCCGCGCCGGGCGACCGCGGCGCGCAAGGTGCCCCCGCGCCGCTTCGGGAATACTCCGCCCGACCACCGCCATCTGTCTGCTGCGCGCGTCGCGCCCGTTCCAGGAGGTGTCGCACGATGCGCACTGTGCTGGCGCTATGCCTGGCCCTCGCCACGCTGCCGGCCCCGGCAGTCGAGCTGGAGGTCATCGACGCTGGCGATCACCATCAGATCGCCGTGCAGAACGAGAGCCTGCGCATGGTGGTGGTGCCCGAGTGGGGCGGACGGATCATGTCGCTGGTCGATCGGGGCATCGACGCCGAGCTGGTGTGGGCGGAGGGCATGGACGGCGGCGCGCTCGACGACCGCGACGACTTCACCGGCGCCGCGTACCGCTACCGCACCGAGCTGCGCGAAGGTGACACTCAGGCTGTAGTCACGCTCACCGGCGAGGCGCTCGGCGGGGTGCAGATCACCAAGACGCTGGTGGTCGTGGACGGCAGGCCGCTGATCGAGCAGCGCATCACCGTCGCCAACGGCTCCCAGCGCCCGCGGCGCTTCTGGCAGCGCAGCTTCCTGCGCCCCGGCGGCGAGGGCCTGGGCCCCGATGACACCTTCTTCCTGCCCACCGCAGACGGCGTGGTCGCCGACCCGAACATGCGCGGGCGGCACGACGAGTTCACCGCCGGCTGGGCGGGCGTGATCGATGGCGCGACCGGCCACGGCATCCTGGTCATCGCCGACCTGGAGCTGCTCGAGCAGTTCTACTTCTGGCGCGGCTCCAACGAGACCCCCACTTTCGAGTGGATCGGCGTCGAGGTGGCGCCCGGCCAGAAGCTCAGCTCCCGCGTGTGGATCGCGCTCACCTCCGATGTGCAGGCCTACTCCGACGATGTGGTCGCCGGATTCGTCGGGCCGGCGTGGTGGCGCCGGGGGGCGCTGCAGGTGGACGAGTTGCCCAACTGGGTGGACCGGCGCCCCCGGGTCGAGCCCGGCGAGGAGGCCCGCGCGCGCGGCTTCATCCTCTACCGCACCTGGGGCGAGAGCCCCGGCGCGGAGCTGACGGAGCTGCGCTTCGACTGCCCCATGCGCGGCAGCGACTCGCTTACCGTGCAGGTCGCGGGCTTCGCCGAGGTGGATGCGCACGTCGCCATCGAGGGCGACGGCGCGCAGGCCTTCACCGTCCGGCGCGCGGACGAGGATCGCAACCGCCTGCTGCCCACGCCGCGCCTGGCGCTGGTGGCGGAGGACGTGCGACCGCTGCAGATCGTCTTCGACCCGGGGGACGCGGGGCCGGGCGAGTTGTCCGCGCGGCTGGTGCTCACCGGCGCGGGCGGGCGCACTCAGACGATCGCGCTGACCGGCACGGTGCACCCGCTGCGCCTGCCCGATCGGCGACTGATCTGGCTCAAGAGCTACGGCGGCAGCGTATACATGTTCACCGGCGGCCCGAAGATGGAGCCCGAGAACCTGGAGCGGCTGGAGTTCTTCCTCGATGATGGCGAGACCATGGGCAACTCGGTGTGTGAGATCATCATCAACCCCGACCAGACGCTCTCGCGCGTGCGCGTGCGTGGCACCGACCTGACCATCGCCGAAACGCTCGAGCGGCGGCCGGAGCTGTTCGCCGACCTGAGCCGCCTGCCGGCACTCGACTTCACCTTCCTGAATCCCTGGATCCACCGCTCGCAGCTCCACGGCTTCCGTTGGGCGGAGACCCACGCGCCGCCGCCGGGCCGCTCGAACACGCTGGCGCTGATCCACCGCGTGGCCGGGGCCCCGGTCGCGCCGGAGAGTGAGGCCTACCGGCGGATCTACGTGTGGTATCTGCGCGAGCTGGGGCGCTGGATGCTCGAACGTGGCTGGCCCGAGGTCGCGGTCAAGATCGCCGACGAGATCTCGCCCGACGCGGTGCCGGGGTGGATCACGACCGCAACGCTGTGTCGGCAGGCGGGCCTGCGCCCGTACACCACCATCACCGGCAATGTGGCCGGCACGCCCGATCTGCTCAACGCCATGAACCCGGTCGCCGACGGATGGCAGGTGCAGTGGATGTCCACACAGACCTTCCGCGACCTGACCACCAGGCGCTACGCCACGCGCACCGAGCGCGCCGATATCAGCGCGGGACCGTGGGGGGCCTACGGCAACGGCGGCGCGCGCGACACCTGGGCCACGCGCCCGTTTGCGGCCCTGGGCGTGGACCCGGGCGACCTGAGCGAGTGGCGCGCGTTCGCCGATGGCGAGGAGCTGGAGAAGATCGGGGGGCCGTGGGGGAACACCCGCCGGGGTGTGGTTGCCTTCACCCCCCCGACGCTCTACGTCAGCCTGCCCGACGGCGGCAACCCGGCCGACGGTCATACCATCGAGATCGAGTACACCATCCGCGTCGAGGACCCGAACGGTGAGGTGCTCGTGCAGATCGACCCCGACGACGTAGTGAGCTTCTACACCGGCGGCAGCAGCCCCTTCCGCATCCCCTACGAGCGCTCGCGCGGCTACGCCTGGTTCGCGGCCGTCAACGGCTACCCCGGCTGGGGCTGGTGGGCCTACGCACACGGCTGGCAGGCGACCGAGCACATCGTATTCCGCGAGGACGGCGCGCCGGTGCGCACACCCTGCTGGTGGGGCCTGCGCGACGGCAACCAGGATGCCGATCTGCTGTTTCTCGCGCGCGCCATGATCCGCCGCGCGCGGGAGCATGCCGACAGCGACGCGACACGTGCGGCACTCGACGCGGCGAGCGCGACGCTCGACAGGCTGGTCGGCCCCGATGAGGGCACGCTGATCCGCCTGGAGCCGCGCAACTATCGCGGCCGAGTGTACTTCAGCTTCCCGCAGGACGGCGCCGAGGCGGGCTTCCGTGAGGCGCGGCGACGGGTGCTCGGGGTCATCGCCGACCTGCGCACGGCCTTCCCCGAGGTGGACTTCCGGCCCGACCTCTACTGGGGCGACACGCCGGTGCTGGCGCACGATGCCCCGGCGCACAGCCTGATACCGGCGATGGCCGGGGACCCGCCGTGGGCGGCCACAGTCCTCGACGGCGTGGCCGCCGCACGCGAACTGTGGCCGCGCGAGGGCGCGGACGAGCCGGCCCGAACCGAGCCCTCGTTTACCCTCGCAGTCTTCGACGCGCTGCCCGACGCGGCGCTGCTGGCCGACTACGGCCTCGACGCCGATGTGTTGGGCCTGTTGGATAGCTACCCGCCTCCGGGCGACTACGTGATTCTGCACGCCGAGACGGGCGGCAGGCCGTGCGCGGTGATCATCGGCGGCGACGCCGATGGCGCACTGCTGGGCGTGCGCTGCTTCGTGAAGCTGCTCGAACCGCGCTGGTAAGGCCGCCCGGGGAGGCCGCGAGATGACTGACCGGATGGCCGGAAGCGTTGCGGCTCGCCCGGCGACCGCGCCACCGTTGGCGCCGGCCTGGAGGGCGTAACCCGCGCATGGCGGCGAGACCCTGCCGTGCGGCCACGAACATCATCGACTTCAACCCGATAGCGGACAGAGCTGCCCCCGGCCCGGAGAAAGGTGACGACCATGCCTGTCAGCCACGCCGGACTTCTCAGCATCTGTTGCTTGCTCGTGGCCGTCCCCACGTGGTCGGAGGACGCCCTCACCGACCTCAGCCTGATCAGTCCGACCAGCGTCGGCACCGTTCGCGTGCCCTTCGGCGAAGCGCTTGACGTGGCCCTGCCGGCCCTGCCTACCAGGCCCGGCATGATGGCCGTGCTGCGCTTCGGTGCGGTCGCCTATACTGCGGCCCCGGCAGGGTGCAACTTCAACATGGCCCTGCAGATCAATCGCACGTCAGTGGAACGCTACATGGCGGGCGGCACCGACCGCCTCCTCGGACGCCCGGCCACCTTCATGCTGGACGGGAGGGACGGCCGGTACTTCTCCGTGTTCAGCGGCCCGCGTATCATGCTCATGTTCGCCCCGGACGTGGCCGCCGCCAACCTCATGACCGAGGATGATCTGGGCGGGCGATTCCTGCTGGACGTGTCCGACCTGGTCAGCGGAGTTGACGGCAACACCCTCACCATCGTGAACCTCCGGCGCACCAACGAGCCACCCGGGCAGGCGTTCCTGCTCATTGAGGACCTCGAAGTGGGCTGGCTGGACCGCAGTGCCGCGCCGCAATCGACGGTGGAGCTGCCGCAGCGCGGCGAGATCGCCCGGCGTATCTCCTCCGCCGGCCTCACTCTCGCACAGGGAGACGCCGGTGGGTTCTCTCTCGCGATTGAGGATGGCCCGGAGCTTCTGGTCGAGACCGCCATCGGCATGACTCGCGATGTGCAGTTCCCGCTTCTGGCCCAGGACGAGGTCGCCGAGGCGCCCGCGGTCAGCGTCGGCGTGAGACCTCAGGGGCCAGACGCCTTCGAAATGGAGGCAGAGTGGCCACAGGTGCGCCTGCACCGCACCCTGCGCCTGCGCGACGGCCTCGTCGAGTGGACGGAACGCTGGACCAATCTCACCGACGAGATCATCGGCCTGCCGTTCCGTCACCGGGTCTTCCTGCGCGGCGATGCCGCCCGGTTCGCCCTGGCCGGTGACTATGATATCGGGGCTCTGGCCGGATGTGCCACCAACCCGACTCTCTTCCTCGAGTCCCAACAGCAGTCGGGGAAGGGCTTCGGCATCACGGGGGAGAGCGATTGGCTGCGCCTGCTCATGTGGCTCCGGGGAGAGGGCGGAATCGGGGAGATCTTCACCAGGTGCCTTGCGCTCCCGCCCCGCGGCGCCATCGACTTCGAGTTGACCATCTCGCCCGTGGCGGACGGGGGCGGGTACTGGACCTTCATCAACCGCCTGCGCGAGCGATGGGGCGTCAACGACGTGACCATGGAGCGCCCGTTCTTCTGGAGCTTCGAGTGGGCGGCGGGCGATACCACGCAGGACCGACTGCGCAAGTCGCTGGGGCACCTCGGGCCCGTGTACGTGACCTCCGGCCACTGGATGCGTCTCACTGCCGACGCGGTCGCCGCCCGGACCGGCGCGTACCCGAAGCTCGCGCCGGGGGCCGACCCCACGCCCGGAGGCTGCCCGGACCTGGACCTCGACGAGTTCCTCAAATTCGCCCACCGGGAGCGGTGGTGGCAGTCTGTCATTGACACCATGGCGCAAATCAGGCAGGCCTGCCCCAACGTCAAGGTCATCAACATGTTGCACCCGGCCATGGAGGTCGTCTACACCCCTCTGGCGCGGCGCTTTCCCATCTCTGCGGAGGTCATTCAGACCGCCGGCGGCGACCCGTTCGCGGTGCATCACTACAGTGTGGCACACCTGCGCGACGCGGTGCAGAGAGACTGGGCCGTCTACTACTACTGCCCCCGCCCCGGCTCGCGCTACCTGGAGACTCTCCTGGTATCCTGCCGGCGGAGCATGGACATCGCAGGCAGCGACGGTGTGTACTGTGACGAGTTCAGTTGGGCCGGGCGCAGCCGGGGATACAGCCGCTACGACTACAGCCGCTGGGACGGCTACTCCGCCGACCTGGACGCCGAGGGCCGGGTCACGAGACTGAAGTCAGACAACGCGTACGTCACCGAGTCATGCCAGCTCCGGATAGCCCATGAATGCCTGTCGCGCGGGAAGTTCCTCCTGGGCAACGGCGGCTCGGCACTGCGCAGCATCAACTCCCTGCCGGTTCAGCGGTTCATCGAGGGCGGCAACGGCCACGGTACCATGGCCGGAGGCCACCTCTCGCCGGTGCCTCTGGTGCTGGGCAACTTCGGAGATCGAGCGTCCCGGACAGGGGTCTTCGAGGGGGTCAAACAGTGCCTGACCATCGGCTGCATCTACTCGCCCACCGCGGCGAATCTGCTGGTGGAGGGAGACGACAACTTCATCTGCAAGCTCTACCCCATCACGATCCAGCACCTGGGCCCGGGATGGGTGGCGGGCAAAGAGCGACTGGCAACCACGGTCTCCGGGGCCTACGACTGGCCGGGCCGGGAGGCCGAGGTTCGTCTCTATCAGTATGACGCCCGGGGCGACCTGATCAGCAGTGATCAGATCATGCACACCTCCACGCAGGCGCCCACGGCCATCACGGTGCCGGAGTCAGGGCTGGTGATCGCGGAGATCGTGAACGGATAGCTCTCCCGTCTCCTCGCCGCCGATCGCACGCAGACCCCGGTGGCATGGCGCCCGGCGATTGAGGGAGAGGGACGGGGAACAGTGTGACCGCCGCCGCGGGTGAGCGGCTGCCCGCGCCGACCCGGTGTGGCGCGGCCCGCCGAAGCGCCCGTCGGCGACATCATCCTCGCGCTCTCAGGCATGCCCAGCGAGTTTGCGCGCAGTGACAAGCGGCGGTGAGGAGGAGTGCGATGAGAGTGGTGCTGCTTGTTGCCACCGGGCTGTTGGCATGGCCGGCACTCGGTGGCGAGATACTGCTGCAGGGCGATGATCCGCTCGCGGTGATCGCCCTCAACCCCGACCACGCGGCAATCTTCGCCGATGACGGGGCCTTCGGCGGCCTCGACGCGGGGCTGCCCGGCGATGCCTGGTACTACCGCCTGTCGGTGACCGACGTGGGCAAGCGCTTCTATGCCACGCCCGACTGCATCAGCCTGTTCGTGGACACCACCGACACCCGGGGCGAGTTGACTGTCGAAGTGAGCGTCTACATGGGCCCCTACGGGTCGGGCAACGGCCAGGTGCTGTGGGATGACGAGCCCATCCTCCAGGTGAACGCCTACGGGGGCGATGACCCGCGCGTCGAGACGCTCAGGGCCACCGTAGAGCCGGAGCCGGGCGTGCACGAGCTGCGCATCACCGACCGCCACGGCGAGGGCACCTACATCACCATTGATGCCATCCGCCTGTCGGCCGAGGGCGAGCCGGTGCTGGTGGACGCCGACGGCTCCCCGATCGACCTGACCTCACCGTCGCTGCCGGCCGAACAGGCCGAGGCCGTGGCCGAGCAGCTCGACACGCTGCCTGACCTCGCGGTTTTCACGCCGGACACGCAGTGGCACGCCACCGAGAACTTCCCCGTGCCCACCTGGGCCGCGTGCGCGGCCTTCGATGGCGATCCGGACAGGGACTACTGGGCCGGTGGCACGCCCGCGCCGCACGCCATTGTGGTGACCTACCCGGAGCCCATCACCTTCGACACCAACCGCATCCTGTGGCTGGGCGAGAACCGCGCGGTCAGCTACGGCCTGGAAGCGTGGGACGGCCGGCGCTGGAACCTCGTCTACCACGACCCGCACAACCTGCGCGAGGCGCCCATCTACGTCTTCGACCCGATCACCACCACCCGCATCCGCCTCACCATCCTCAAGCTGACCGGCCAGCAGCGCGTACTTATGAAGGCCTTCCAGCTCTTCGACCGCGCGGGAGGTGATGTGCCATGAAGACCCTTGCGACCCTCGCTCTCGCCCTGCTTACTGCGGCCACGGCGCTCGCGGCCGAGCTGGCCGGGCCGTGGACGGTAACCGCGTCGGGCAACGCCGATCAGGCCGCGCCGGCCGCCGATGGCGACCCGATGACTGTCTGGCGCTCCCACGCGCCGCAGACCGCAGGCGACTTCCTGCGCATCGATCTGGGCGCGCTGCGCATCGTGCGGCAGGTGCGCATCGTGACCGGTCGCCGCTATCCGTCCGATTTCCCGCGCTCATTGGCCGTCGCCCTGTCGTCCGACGGCGCACAGTTCGCGCAGGTCACCGCGATCGAGAACCTCAACCGCCAGGAGCTGCGCCTGCGCTTCAACCCTCGCGTCGCCCGCTACGTGCGCCTGGAGCTGACGGACTCGTGTGGCTATCACTGGGCGGTCGCCGAAGTGCGTGTCGAGGGTGCCGAGGACCCGGCTGCGCTCAACCGCGAGGATGCCGTGGTCATCGCCGCCGACGCCCCCCCGATCGTGCGCTTTGCCGCCGAGGACCTGCGCGACTACCTCTCCGAGGTAACGGGCACCTGCCTGTCGCTGGTGACCGATGCCGAGGCCGAGCGCTTCCCG
This sequence comes from uncultured Armatimonadia bacterium, assembly GCA_964617715.1. Classification (GTDB taxonomy): domain Bacteria; phylum Armatimonadota; class Zipacnadia; order Zipacnadales; family UBA5352; genus JALGVA01. The sequence continues at coordinate 30,759 of CAZTZN010000027.1, forward strand.
GGCACCAAGTACGCCGTCGGCCGCAATGCGCTCACCGAGGGCCACCTCGGCGACCTCGAGGGCCACAGCGACGAGGCGATCCTGCTGCGCACCGTCGGTGACACCGTGGTTCTGGCGGGCAACACGCCGCGCGCCGACGCGTACGCGGTCTACCGCCTGCTGCATCGTCTGGGGGTCCGCTGGTACACCCCCGGCGAGTGGGGCGAGCACGTGCCGCGCCTCGATGCCCTCGACCTCGACGGCCTCGACGTGGTGCGCGACCCCTCCATCCCGATCCGCTGGATGAGTTCGGTGCGCTGGAGCGACCTGGAGGACGACTGCACCTGGGCCATCCGCAACTGCCTGAGCTGGACCACTCAGTCGATGATGCACTACTTTGAAGAGCGCACCGGCATCTCGTGGACGCCCGCGATGCTCGATTGGCCGTACGGCACCTACCCGCACAGCTTCCAGCGTCTCGTACCGGTCAGCGTTCTCGAACAGCACCCGGACATGCAGCCGATGTTCGACGGCGAGCGCAGGCTCTACGAAGACCGGCGCGACAACTTCTGCACGTCCTCGCCCGACGCGGTGGACGTGGTGGCCGCGCAGGTGCTGGCCTGGTTCCGGGCCAACCCGAACAGCCGCTCGTTCTCCATCTGCCCGCAGGACGGTGCGCGCTGGTGCGAGTGCGAGCGCTGTCGGGTGCTGGACGAGCCGCCGGTCATGGAGAACTTCAGCCGTCAGGACATGCGCAACGTCACCGACCGCTTCTTCACCTTCCTCAACCAGGTGGCCGAGCGCGTGACCGCCGAGTTCCCCGACCGGACGATAACCACCATCGCCTACGCCAACTGGCACCAGCCACCGCGCTTCGACGTCCATCCGAACATCCTGGTCAACGTCTGCCAGTACGGCTGCAGCTCCCACGCGGTCAACGATCCGAGTTGTGATCTCAACCACGAGATGGCCCGGCGCATGGCGGGCTGGCGCGAGCGCACCACGCTGCTGGGCGTCTACGACTACGTGCTGCTGAACGAGAGGGCACCGCGCACGCCTCACCCCTACGGCCGCAGCGTGCCTGAGGAGATACGGTGGTTGGCCGAGGACCTCAAGATCACAAGCTGGTGGAGCGAGAGCGCGGGCGCCCTGTGGCAGTGGAGCCCGGCGCCCTTCTGGCTGGCCTTCCAGATGGCGTGGGATGCGGGCCAGGATCCCGAGGCGCTGCTGGCCGAATTCTACGCGGACTACTACGGCCCCGCGGTGGCGGGCGCGCGCGAGTATTGGGAGATCCTGGAGCGGCGCGTGCACGACGATGGCGTGCACTACGCCAGCTACAACAACCGCCCGCGCGCGGACATGTTCACGCCGGAGACCATCGCGGCGCTGGACGCCGCCCTGCAGCAGGCCGAAGCGGCGGCGCCCGAGGGCAGCGTCTACGCGAAGCGTGTGTCAATGCTGCGCGAGTCGCTCGAGTTTGTGCGCGGCTACCCGATGGGAGAGGAGTGACGCGCGCGCTCATGGCCTGCGATGACCGCTACCTCGCGTTCATGGGCCTCGCGCCCGGGCGCATCCCGCACTGGGAGCACTGGTCGTGTCCGGATGCCGAGACGTACCTGACCGGCATCGACTACTACGAGCACCCGCGCGAGTGCCGGCTGCGCCTGCGTGAGCTGTACCCGGAGCTGAACCTCCCCGTCCCCGCGAGCGATGAGCCTGTCGAGCGCCCCGAGCTGGACCTGCGCGGGCGCAGCTCCGCCATCGACGATGAGGGGCGCCGACGGGTGCGCTGGGGCACGAGCATGACCAGCCACTGGGCGTGGGGCGAGCGCTTCCACACCCGCGAGGAAGTGCTGGCGTTCTCGCCTCTGGAGCAGGGCGACTTCACCGACATCCCGGTGGTCGAGTCGCGCGACTACTCCGACGAGGAGCAGCTCTACCGGCAGTGGCGGGCGCATTTCCCGGCCGAGTGGGGCGAGCACGCTCCCGAGGGCTCGACGGCCATGATCTCGTTCTACAACACCATGTTCATGTGGCCGCTGCTGACCTTCGGCTGGGAGCTGTTCCTCGAGACCTGCCTCGACCCGGGCTTCGCGCGCATCATGGATGAGTTCGCGGAGATCAACCGGCGCGTCTTCCGCTGCTTCGCGCGTCTGCCCGTCAACTTCGTGTTGTGCCACGATGACATCGTCAACTCGCGCGGGCTGATATGCTCACCGGCGTGGATGCGCCGCTACATCTATCCGCGCTACGAGGAGTTCTGGGGGATACTGCGCGACGCGGGCAAGCATGTACTGTTCATGACCGACGGCCGCGCCGACCCGGTGGTGGCTGATGTGATGGCCTGCGGTGCGCGCGGCATCATCACCGAACCGTATACCGACTTCAAGGCGATCGCGCGCCGCTATCAGGACTGCTTTCTGGCGGGCGAGGGCGACAACCGGGTGCTGATGAGCGACGAGCCGGAGGCCATCGAGCGCATGGTCAGGTCGATGGTCGAGACCGCGCAGATGACCGGCGGCTACATGATGTGCGTGGGCAACCACATTCCATGGAACGTGCCCCCGCGCGCCATCAAGCGCTACCTCGACCTGTCGCGCGAGCTGGCGCACCGGTAGGTCGCTCCCGACCGTCCGTACACGAAGCGGGGGCCGCTTTCGTGTGCGAGAGCGGCCCCCGTGTTGTCCCGGGTGACTGTGTCGTGGTCTATGATCCGTGCCAGACGGGGCACATGTGAGCGTCGCGCCATGCCCAGGGCCC
>CAZTZN010000028.1:0-22666 GCA_964617715.1 uncultured Armatimonadia bacterium
CGCGCACCGAGTCTCGCGCCGGTGCGGAGGCTGCCGGAGTGCCTGCGCCGCGAGGACGAGTACGTTGCGGGCGTGACCGCTGAGGCGCTGGGCATCGACGATCACACGGGGACGCTGGCGGCGGGCAGGCGCGCGGACCTGCTGCTGGTGCGCGGCGACCCGCCGGCCGACATCGCGCTGCTTGAGGACCCGGACGCCATCGCCCTGGTCATGCGCGACGGACGGAGGCCGCCGGTGCAGATGGAGCCTCAGTCGGAGGGCGCGTAGACCTCCAGCTCGCCCACGTGCAGGCCGATGTTGGCCGAGTTGAGCAGCATGACGATGCGCACGTAGCGCGCGCGAGTCGGCGCGATGAGGTGCTCATCGCCCTCCCACGTGGCCGGCGCATCGTCGAGCTTCTCCGTGACCGTACGCCAGCTCTCCCCGTCCAGCGAGCACTCCACGCGGTAGTGGTAGCAGCGCTCGTCGCCCGCCCAGTTGACCACGCGCAGGCGGCCAATGGTGTGCTCACCTCCCAGGTCCACGCGCAGCCACTGCGGCGCGTAGTCGGCGGCCCAGTAGGTGCGCGGGTCGCCGTCGGTCGCGTAGGCGGGCAGGTAGCCCGCGCCGTGGGGGCCGGGCTGACCGCGCGCGGAGGTCATGCCCGAGGCCACGCACGGACGGAAGGCCGCGAGGTTGTCGGTCGGGCCGATGCGAGCGCGGTTGGCCGCGATGAACGCGTGCGCGGCGGCGAGGCCCGCGGCCATGCGTGTCCGGCGCTCGGCGCGGAGCTGCGCGCGCAGCTTCCGGTTCGCGGCCTCGAGCGGCGCGAAGTCCTCGAGGCCACGCACCGCCTGCGCCGCCGGCCGGTACTGCTGTTCGTACAGCTCGTGCTCATTGCCGACGAGGTAGTACCTGCGCCCGCGGTTGATCTGCCCGCCCGGCCAGTAGGGGATCTGCGCGCCCGCGCCCAGGCACTCGTCAATGATATCCGCGCTGAGCCGACAGGCATCCCAGCAGAGCGTTCCGATGGCGTTACTTACGTTCCAGCCGGAGACAATGTAGCGGATGTAGTCGGCGTCCACGAAGTCGCGCGAGCGGCCCTCACCACGCAGCAGGTAGTCGGCCCAGGTGTCCACGAACGGGCAGATTACCAGCGAGTCGTGGAACGGCCGGCGCGTGCAGTGCACGTAAAGCCGCCGGTCGGCGAGCCGCTGCCGGGCCAGGCGGGCGACACGCCAGGCGCGCTCGACGTCCTCGTAGGTGCCATCCCAGTAGATGCCATCGACCGGATACTCCAGCAGCCGATCGAGCTGCTCCAGGTACTCCTCAGGGGTGGACTGGTTACGGGCGGGCCAACGCGGCGCGCGGTAGAAATAGGGAGAGGAGTAGATCAGCACCCGCCAGCCCAGCTCGTGGGCGAGGTCGCACACCGCTTGGAAGCGTGCGGGGTCGAGCGGCTGCTTGCCCGGCTCGCAGAAGCGGTCCCACATCTCCAGGTGCAGGACGAGCACGTTGCCGAACTCCCGCCACTTCCGGAGCTGATCGTCGGTGGGCAGGGGGCGGCTCGCTACACCGGGCTCAAGCAGCGGCGGAAAGTCGTGGACGATGCGCTCGGTCGCATGCTGGGTCCAGTCGTAGGCGCGCGGCGGGAAGATGCTCACCAGCACTGCTTCGTCCTCGCCCAGCGTGAAGCGCGCGCCGCGCCCCTCATGCGCCTCGAAGGGCGCCCACCCCTGGCGGGTCGGGACCTGGTAAGCGCCACAGCCGCCGGTCGGATCGGCGGCGAAGAGGTTCTGCCCCTCGACCGCGAACCACTCGGGCTCGAAAGCCAGCGAGACCTCCACGTTCCCGCCGCGGATGGGCGCGATGCGCACCACCGAATCGGCGGTGATCTCGACGTGCGGGCCGTTGCGCGGGCCGATGCGACAGGTGTAGCGATCGGCGGAGATAACGGGTGTCGCGCGCCCGAGGGTCATCGCCTCGCAGGTGACGGTGGCGACGAGACGCTCGCGCGGGATGCGCTGGAAGCAGTTGATGGCGCCCGAGGGAGCCACATCAAAGCGCGCTCCGGTGGTGGTGACGGTGAACGTGCCGTCGGGGGCGCAGGTGGCGCGCTCGACGGCCATGTCGAAGCGCCCCGGGTCGGCATCGGCGAGGGCGAAGGTCGCCGACAACGCCAGCACGAGCGTGGTGGCGGTGAGCGGCTTCACAGGCCGGCCTCCAGCGCAATGGATAGGAGGACATCCGAGTCGCAGGCGGAACTACGTGCGCCGAGAAGGCACGAGATGCTGTTCTTCGTGGACGAAAGCGGACACCCCCACCCCAATGACATGACGCATCGACCGGTGCTAGGGGCGGTCGGCATACCTGTGAGCCGGACGCGGCACCTGACGCAGGGCGTCTTCGCCCTCAAGCGCGATATCCTGGGCGACGAAGACCTGGCCCACGAGTGTAAGTACAAGGCGAACGCAATCCTGAACGAGAGGACCTTCCGCAGAGAGCAGAGCAAGTGGGAGTACGTGGAGAGTGTTTTCGAGTTCGCGGCGAACTTTCCGGTGGTGAGCTGCTTCGTGGTCATGCAGAAGCCCACCATCGCGATACATGCCTCCAACAGCCATCTGCCTACGCACATGCGGTACTTGCTCAAGCACATCAACCTCCACATGCAGCACAGATGCCCCGATCGGAAGGCCATCGTCATCTTTGACGGCCAGGACCCCGGCAGTGACATGGTGCGCTTCGCCGCCGTGTCCAACTTCCTCTTCCGCCACGAATGGGGTCGGACCTGGCAGTGCGTCATGGAGACGCCCATGTTCGTCGACTCACGGACGCAGCCGGGGGTGCAGATCGCCGACCTGTTCGTGTCATGTGTGCGGCAGTACCACGAGTGTCGGGATGGCGTCCTGGTCCGCTCCGTAGAGTACCGCAGGGCTCTGAGCCGCCTCCACAGCGCGGTGTCGGCGACGGTCTCCGACTACGAGGATGGCGATTACACCTCCTATGGCGAGCACTTCCTGAACTCCTGGCCCGAGGAAGGGCGTCCAGATGGTGTGTCGATGGGACGCCTCGATCTCGAATAGACGGGGGCGATGTTAGCCGACTCCGCCAACCTGTGATCATGTTGACCGGCAGCCGCGCTTCGGGCATAATGACCGAGAAAAGACCGGACCTGGCGCTTTGATAGCGCCGGATCTGGTCTTTGTTCTGTCTCAGGGGCGACGCCTCACAGCATCTCCTCCGGCGGCGCGGGGTGGTCGGCGCCGGGCGGGCCGAAGTCCTCGCGCGCCTGCAGCATCGCCGCATAGTTCTCCAGCGGCACCCCCTCGAAGATGCAGTTGCTCGTGCAGAAGACGTAGGCCCCGTTCTCCACGCCGCCGTGCGTCAGGCAGTAGAGGGCGCTCTGGTAGACCTCCTCGGGAGTGCCCGCATGCACCAGCGCGCAGTTGACGTTGCCCATCAGGCACAGCCTGGGGCCGACAAGCCGCCGCACCTCGCGGATGTCCACGCCCGCCATGGGGTCGAGCGAGTGCAGGGCGTCGATGCCGGCGCCCACGAGCTGATCCAGGATCGGCATGATGTCGCCATCGGTGTGCTTGGCCGCGTACAGGCCCAGCTCGTGGAAGCCCGCGACCTGGCGCGTGAGGAAGGGAGTTACAAACTCCGCGAACATCGGCGGCGACAGCCACGGGCCGTCGTTGAAGCAGTAGTCGGCGCACATGATGGCGATCTCGACGCCCGCCTCGGCGAAGATGCGCGCGCGTTCGAGCGCGTCATCAATGCGGCGCTCGTTCTCATCGAGCACCTGCCGGCGCTGCTCGAACAGGCGATAGGCGGCCTCGACCATGTTACGGCCGGAGGGGATGCCGACGGTGCCGTCGATGGTCGCCGAGAGCATGATGCGATCGCCGGCGAACTCGCGGAAGTGATCGAAAGAGCGCAGTTGGTCCTCGATGTCGAGCCCCCAGAAGCCGGTGCAGATGCACCAGTCGAGGCGCTGGTAGATCTCGGCCCACATGCGCGCGTTCTCACGCAACAGTCGGTCACGCCGGCCGCCCTCGATGCCCTGCAGGTCGGGCGCCTCCAGGCGCTTGCGGCCGTAGTACTCCTCGCAGCGCTTGAAGACCAGCTCAAAGTGCGGCGGCAGGCCCTCGGGGCGGCCGCCCTCAAGTGCGATGATCAGGCCCTTGCGCGGGCTCATGGGCGCTCCTCGACGGCGGGTGACGACGTTCCGACGGCAGTTCGCCCGGGGGAGGAAGGTACCCTGCCGCGCACAAGGAGAACCGCAGTCGGCGGCGAACTGCAGGCAGACGCAAGGCCGCAAAGGAGGTGCGCGCCGGTGCACATGATAGATGTCGAGCGATGCGACACCAACGCCGTAGAGGTTGATGGGGCCAAGGGCGTGATGATGCAGTGGCTGCTGGATGAGCGTTGCGACGCCGACAACTTCGCCATGCGCCGCTTCGTTCTCGAGCCCGGCGGCTGCACCCCGCGACACAGCCATCCGTGGGAGCACGAGGTCTACATCATCCGCGGCGTGGGCGAGGTCACGCACGCCGACGGCGTGTCGTCCTTCGCGCCGGACACCGCCATCCTCATCAGGCCCGACGAGGTCCACCAGTTCCGCAACACCGGCGTCGAGCCACTGGAATTCCTGTGCGTGGTGCCCAATGGCCCCGCGACGGAGAGCGCGCCGAAGTGATGGGAGCGGGATCCGGACGCGCGCGGCGGAGGCCGTCGTGGTCTCCGCCGCCTGCGTTCTCAGACCGCCCCTCAGATCACCTTGAGCGCCATGAGCACGCCCATGACGATGAACAGAGCCGCGGCCACGTAGCGGATGCTCTCTCGCGGGAAGCAGGTGCCGGCGAAGTGGCCTACGGCCACACCTATGGCGCTGACTAAGGTGAGCGCGAGGCTGGCGCCGAGCAGCACCATCCACGGCCGCTGAAACTGCGCCGCCTGGCACATGGCGGCGAGCTGCGTCTTGTCGCCCAGCTCGGCGAGGAATACCAGACCGAAGGTCGCTACGAAGGGCTTCCAGTCCATGGGCTCTCTCCCGATGCGCGCTACCGGTCGATGCCCAGCAGGCGCTTGAGATTACCGGATGTGACGGCGGCAAAGGTCGCGTCATCGAGGCCGAGGCGGCGCAGGCCGGCCAGCGCCTGCGTCTGGGACATCCACGGGAAGTCGCTGCCGAAGACGATCCGCTCCCAGCCGTGGCGCGAGCAGGTGTCGATGATCACCTGATCCGGCGCGCGGTCGAAGGTGTACGACAGGTCGAAGTACACCGGCAGCCCCACGAGATACGCGTTGACGTCCTCCCACATCTCGTAGCCGCCCATGTGCGCGACGACCATGCGCAGCCGTGGATGGCGCTTCAGCAGCGCCGCCAGCGCCTCCGCGTTCGGGATGACACGACTGATGGGGATGATCTCCTGGCCCCCGTGCATGAGCACCACCAGGCGGTCGCCGATGGCGTCGAACATCTCCCGCGCGCGCGGGTCGTCGAAGTCAAAGCCCTGGAAGTAGGGCTGCAGCTTCACGCCGAGGATGCCGCCGGCGAGCAGCCGGTCTATCTCCCCGGGCACGTCGTCGAAGTGCGGGTGCAGGGCACCGAACGGGATCATGCGCGGGTGATTGACCATGCTCAGGGCGAAGTCGTTGATCGACGGGACCTGGTCGGGCCGGGTCGAGACCGGGGCTGAAACCGCCCGGCTCACGCCCGAGGAATCCATCTCAGCGACCAGTTCATCGAGCACAGGCCGCCGCACGGGGGTCGCGCCATAGAGTTCGCGGAGGTGCTCAACGGCATGGTCGGCGACACGCTCAGGGAAGATGTGCGTGTGCGCGTCGATGATCTCGGGCATCACGGCGTTCGGCGCCCCCTCACTTACTGTTGCTGCAACCGCTCCAGCGCTCGCTGCCAGCGCGCCACATGCACGGTGAGGAGCTTGCCGGGCGCGGCGGCGTAGTGTGGTTCGCGCTGCTGTTCATCCTTCACATACTGCGCGGCCTGCCGGGCCAGATCGATAGCCCGGCGCAGGCCATCGGCGTCACCGGCCTCGAGGGACGCCCGGGCGGTGCGCCACGCCTCCGCCCCCAGCTCGCCGTAATGGAAGCCGACCTCAATGGTGCGCAGGCGGGCGCGCACCACGTCCGAGTCGGCGGCGGCGTGGGCGGCATCAAGCCGCGCGCGGGCCCGGGCCATGTTCTCCGCAGTCATCCACGGCCACACGCCGTCGGTGGAGTGCTCGGCGCCCGCCAGCGCGCTCTCGATGACGGCGTAGAAGGCCTGCATCGGTGCCGAGGCGGCGCCGAAAGCGTGATCGCAGTAGTCGCGCACCAACGCGTCGGCATCCACCTGCGGGTCCCAGGTCGCCTTGGCGATGGCGTAGTGTATGATGCCGTAGGTCCCCCACAGGTTGGCACTCGACTGCCCCTCGTATCCAACCACGCCCTCACGCGCCAGGTAACGGATGTCGTCAATGAACTTGTGCGACGCGGCATAGGGCATCGAGCAGAAGGTCGAGTGCACCACGTACTCGTAGACCATCACTCCGCCCGGTGTCATCGCCACCCAGCGCCGCAGGCCATCGCGGAAGCGCTCGTGGGCCGGGCAGTCCTCGACCTCGAAGCGATGCATGAAGCACACGTAGTTCGGGCGCGAGTTCACGACCTGGATCAGCACGTTCGGCTCCGGGCGGATCACCGCCGGGTCGGGTGGGCGGAAGGTCTGATGGTAGGCGAGCGTGTACACGCCCCTGCCCGGATGGGTGCGCTGCACACCGCGGGCGACCGCATTGACGAAGCTCAGCCAGCGCTCGGTGATGACGGGCAGCCCGGCCGAGCCGGTGCCGTCGCTCCCCGGCCAGACCTCGCCGGTGTCCAGCGCCACGCAGCGCGCACACTCGCAGAAGGCGGTCCCGTCGCCCTGGCCCAGACCGACGAAGTCGGTGTCCGGGCGCCGGTCGAGTGTACGCCGCAGTTCATTGGTCACCGCGGCCACGACCTCGGGGTTGGTGGTGCAGACCTGCTGGAAGCCCGCGCGCGCCGCACGCACGCGCCGTCCACCGCGCAGCGCGTACCACTCCGGGTGCTCGGCGAAGTGCACCTCCGGGTCAAGCGCGTGATTGAGAACATGCGGGCTCATCCATGCGCGGAAGCCACCGCGCTGCTCAAAGCTCTCCGGCAATTCCGTCCGCGGCCAGCCTGAGCCGATGTTGATACGCTGCTTGACCGCCCAGTCCAGGCATTGCGCCGGCCAGCTTCCGGGCTCCCCGGCGAGGGTCATGCGCAGGAAGCGGTATTTCATGGCCGGCCGCTCGGTCCGATCGAGTGCGCCGACTTCGATCGTGCTGCGCGCCGGGACGACCTCCCAGGTTGGCCCCGGGCCCAACCAGCGACAGCCGAGATCGCGTTCGAGCAGGTCATACACCGCATACAGGGTCGCTCGATCCGAGGCGCCGGCAAGCAGCAGGTCATCGCCGGGCGTGCGCACAATGAAGGCCTCGGGCTCGTCCGTGCCGAGATCGGCGAGAGCGGCCTCGGCCAGCTCAGTGCGCCCGACCAGCAGGCGCGCGCCCCTGACCGCATCACCCTCACCGACGATCGGCAACTCAGCCCCCGAGATCGCCTGCAGATAGCGCTGCAGCTCCTGCGCGGCAAAGCGTTCTGTGGTCGAGGCCGTGGCGGGTACCACGATCGTGGCGGCGGAACGACCCTCGTCGGCGATCGTTATGGCCATGGCGCTCCCCATACAGCCACCGACAGCGAGCGCCAGAGCGATCGCTCGAAGCGCGCTCATGATGACCTCCACGGGCGGTCGTTTACATGCGGATGGCGGCGGTGGCGAGGATCTCCAGCACCAGCTCGTCGTAGGAGACGCCCTCGGCGGCGGCCGCGTGGGGCAGGTCGGAGGTCTCGGTCATGCCCGGCACCGAGTTAATCTCGTGGACCCAGCAGTCCCCGTCCCGGTCGATGTGCATGTCCACGCGGCCAAGGCCCACACAACTGAGCGCCTCGAAGGCCTGCAACGCCACCGCTTGACTGCGCCTGGTCTCTTCGTCCGAGATACGCGCAGGCGCGATCAGCTCGGTCATGCCCTTGGTGTACTTGGCCTCGTAATCGTAGAACTCGTTCCTGGGCACCAGCTCCAGCACCGGCAGGGCACGCGTGTTCTCACCCACGCCCACCACGCCCACGGTCACCTCGGTGCCGGCGATGAAGCGGTCGATGAGGCACTCGCCGTAGCGGTCCAGGAGATCGCCCACGGCCTCGGTCAGCTCGGCCTCGGTCTTGGGGATGCATACGCCCAGGCTCGAGCCCTCGGCGCGGGGCTTGACCACCGCGGGCAGGCCGAACTGCTCGACGGCGGCCGCGGCGAACTCCGCAGCATCGCCGCCGGAGTGCGCGTAGACGTAGGGCGGCGTGGGCACGCCGACGGCCTCGAAGATGCGCTTGGTCTGCAGCTTGTCCATGGTCAGGGCGCTGGCGAGCACGCCGCAGCCGGTGTACGGCAGGCCCGCGACCTCAAGCAGCCCCTGGATGGCGCCGTTCTCGCCCGCGCCCCCGTGCAGCACGTTGAACACCACTTCGGCGCCGGCTTCGTGCAGTTGCGCGATCAGGTCCGGCCCGGGGTCGATCTCGACGGCGTCGAAGCCCTGGCGACACAGAGATGCGAGCACCCCCGCGCCCGAGCGCAGTGAGACCTCGCGCTCTCCCGATCGTCCGCCCAGCAGAACTGCGATCCTCTTCCCCCGGATAAGGTCCAGCGACATGGTCACTCTCCTGCTGCATCGGCGGGCGCGGTGGTATCTGCGTCGGGTGCGGTGTACGTGCTCAGGCGGCCGTTCTCGTCTATGCGCGCGGTGATGGGGATGGCAACGTCACCCCGCATGGCGCCGGCGATCATCGCCAGCGGCTGAGGCGTGTCGCCGCCCAGGAGGTCGGCCACGCCGTAGAAGCCGAGCATATCGCCGGTGCCGAGGGAGCCGTCGCCGCCCAAGTCCACGGTCGCGCGCAGGTAGTAGGCGCCCGGTGCGCCCGCGGCCACGAAACGGCCGGAGGCGTCCGCAGCGACCGCGAAGGCCTGTTCACGCAGCGCCGCGTCGGTACAGAAGGCCACCTGGATGACGGCGCCTTCGGGGGGCGTGATGCCGGTGACGCGCCCGTAGCAGAGCGGGGGCACGCCCGCCGGTGGTTCGGTTGCAGGGGCGAGGATGAGCGGAGCGACGGTCCGCTCCTGGCCGGGCGCGATGGTCAGGGGCTCATCGTCGCCGAAGCCGATGAGCGCAATCGGATCGCCCGCGCCGAGGATCCCGTCGGCGTTGGCGTCGGACAGCGCGCACAGGCGGTACTGTCCGGGCGCGGCGGCGCCCCGGTAGGACCCGTCCTCGGCGGCCATGAGCGCGATCGGGTGCCCCGTCTCGTCAACCGGCACGAGCAGGATGAAAATGGGCGCCACCGCGCCGCTGACTGAGCCGCCCACGTAGCCATCGGCGGCGGCGAGCGCTTCGGCGATGGGGACGAGACGCCCGTTCTCGCCGATGGTCATGAGGATGGTGATGGCACCGGCGTTGAGAGCATCATCGCGTACGGTGAAGGGCTGCGGCCGGGATTCGGGCGACAGATCGGCCACCCCGTAGAAACCGAAGCCGTCGCCGGGATCGGCCTGGCCGTTGCCGTTCACGTCCACCACGGCCATCACGTAGTACTCGCCCGGGCGCAGGGCCATGATAGCCGAGCCTTCGGGGCCGCCGGCGGGGAAGACGTCCACCAACTCCGTGAGCGCCTGATCGGTGAAGACGCGGAAGACGGTGCCGGACAGATCCTCCCGGCCGGGCCAGCGGGCGCTCATCATCACGACCTGGCCCTGCCCCCGGGCCTCGCCCTCACCGGCCTGCGGCGGCGCGGGCGGAGCCGGGGGCGCCGGGGGGGTATTCTGACAGATGCCGGCGGCCGGACCGGCGAGCAGCACCATGGCGGCGATCAGGTATCTCATGGCTCTTCCTCTCCGAAGCGGACCTCGCGGCCGTCGGCGGCGGTGTAGCCGACCAGGTCGATCGCGATCGCGCCGATGGTGCGGCCGGTGGCGAGGGCCGCGCGCGCGTAGGAGGCGTCGTCGAGCGCGCTGGCGTAGATCATCAGGTGTCCCGCGTCGGCGGTCATCTCCCCCCACGCCGGGTCCATCTCCACCCAGCGGCCGACGTAGACCTGCGTCCAGGCGTGGTAGCCGAATCCACCACCGACGTAGGCGAGGCCGGTGACCAGGCGCGTGGGCAGGCCGACCGCACGGCCGAGCGCGGCCAGCAGGATGGCGTGCTCGGTGCAGTCGCCGCGCATGGCGTCGAGCGCCTCGAGCGCGGTGATGGGCCGCGGTTCGCTGGAGACCTTGTGCATGGAGCGGTGCACCCACGCGCACAGAAGCTGCGCCGCCCCCCAGGCATCGGTCTCATCGCCGATGATCTCGCGCGCGGTGTCCACGATGCGCGGGTTATCGGACTGCGCCGCCCGGGTGGGCTGCAGATACTCGGCCAGCGACTCGCCGGTGACCGGCAGCGGCAGGCTGTCATCGGGGGGCGTCTCGCGGGCGATGGTGACCAACGCATCCTCCCCCTCAGCCACCACGCTTTGCCGGTCGCTTGAGGGGATCAGTTCGTCGGCCGGCCCGGCGGCGCGACGCACCCGCAGGGTTACGTCGGCGAGGCTGCGCACGATGGGCAGATGATGCTCGACCGCGATCTTGCTGTCCAGCTCAAAGGGCACCAGGCTGGCGAGGGCCTCGGCCTCGGTCACCCGGTCGAGGGTAAGATCCATGAGGCCGGGCACGCTCTGCCGCAGCATTACCCCGGCGTCATCGACCCAACTGAGCACATCGATGCCCAGGCTCTCGCTGTGCGCGGAGATCACCAGCGCATCAACACCATCGAGCGACTCGCGTCGGTCCACGGTCACCACGTGGCGGTCGATCAGGTCAAGCTCCGGGTCATACACCGAGTAGTCGAGGCCATCGCCCACCGCCAGCTCACCGCGGATGAGCGCGAGGGCGATGGCGAGATCGGATGACAGGTCGTCGGGGGCCTCGATGGTCTTGACGGTGGCGGGGGGCGCGCCCGGCTCGGCCGAGCCGCTCTCCACGGTCAGGGTGTCACCTTCGAGCCGTGCGGACAGGTGCGACGTCCGGCCCATCTCGTTCTTCACCATCTCGATGGTGGCCGGGCGCAGACGCTCGTCATGGACCGTGACCTGATGCTTGGACGCCTCCAGGCGCCGGCCCGCCAGCGCGATAAGGATCTTCACGTCCTCGGTCACGCGCAGGCGCGGGCCGTCGGGGGTGTCCAGCACTTCGGTCTCGATGCAGGCGTAGCCGTTAGGTTGGCCCATGACCTGGACGCGGTACCACTCCGTGCCGACCAACTGCGCCAGCTCCTCGGGCGTGGGCGGCCTCACGGTCAGCGTCGCGCAGGCAGGCGTGAACACGACCAGCACCGCCGCGAGGGGGATGAGCGCGCTGAGCCGGGTGGGCATGGCATCACTCCTCCGCCGCCTCCGCCTGATCCTCGTCGGCGGTGCGGTCGGGCAGCGACAAGCCGTTGATGGCTTCCTCAATCAGGGCGTCGATGTCAATCTCGTGGTCCTCGCTTACGCCCTCGGGGTCATCGAGCCCCTGCTCGAACCGGCGGCGCATGACGCGGTCGAAGGCCGCGACCATCCTGGGGTCGTAGGCGGTGCCGGCGCCGCGCAGGATGCTGCGCAGGGCCTCCTCGGGGCTGACCGGCATCGGTGACTCGGTGGGATTGACGGCGCGCTCGTAGGAGTCCACAACCGCCACCAGCCGCGCCATGAAAGGTATCTCCTCACCGGCCAGGCCCTCGGGGAAGCCGGTGCCATCCCAGCGCTCGTGGTGATGGACGACAATGGGCACGAATTCCTGCGCGAAGGTGACCGGGCGCAGGATGGAGCGGCCGATCAGGGGGTGCATCCGGTAGAACATGTGCGCAGCGTCGTCGATATCACGCGCGTCGATCATGCGCTCCTCGATGCCGATCTTGCCGATGTCGTGGAGGATACAGCCGAAGCGGAGGATCTCGCGCTCGGCCTCGGTCATACCCAGCTCCTGAGCCAGCTCGTCGGCCAGCTCGGTGACGCGCTCGGAGTGACTGTAGGTGGCCGAGTCGCGGGCCTCGATGGCGATGGTCAGCGCCCGGATTGTCTCGAAGTAGCCGCGTCGGCTCTCCTCGTAGAGTTCGGCATTCTCGATGGCGATGGCGGCGGCGTTGGCGAAGGCTCTGAGCAGCTCGACCTCGTCCTCGCGGAACCTGCGCTTGCGGTGGGCGTAGATGCGCATGACGCCGAGGGTGGCGTCGCGCGAGCGCAGCGGCAGGCTGAGCACCGAGGTCAGGCCCTCCTCGCGCGCCGCCTCAGGGTACTGAAAAAGAGGATCGCTCTGCGCGTCGAGGATGGCCACGGTTTCACCACCGAGCACGCGGCGGTCCAGCGCACTCTCGGCCACCGTGACCGGGCCCTTGTTCCAGTACTGCTCGCTCAGGCCTGAGGAGGCGGCGCGCTCCAGTTCGCCGCCTTCGGAGTCAAGCAGGCGGATGGAGCAGGCGCGGGCGTCCATGACCGCGACCGCCTGCCCAGCGATGGTGTCCAGGACCTCACGGATGCGCAGCGACGATGAGACGGTGCGGGTCACCTCGTAGAGCGTGCGCATCTGCGTGGCGTGCCGCTCGATGGCCCAGGACACGCGCGATGCGAAGATGCCCATCACGTAGAAGATGCCCGTGCGCAGGCCGATGTCCCACCAGGTCTGCGCGACGCGCACGGTCTCGGGGCCCTCGGTGATCAGCTTGGCCGGCATCCAGGGGCCGCACAGGCAGGCTGCGGCCACCGCTGTGATGATGGCGCCCAGGTCGCCGAAGATGAAGCCGGCGTAGATGATGGGCAGGTAGTAGAAGTGCACCGCGATGCTGTCGGTGCCGGTGAGTGCCACCAGCACGGTGATGACCGCCATCGCCAGTACGATGGGCGCCGCCTGCAGGACGGCTCGGCGTCGGCTTCGTGGCTTCACGGGTTGCCCCCAGGTTCGTGTCGCTGTGGCATCAGCGCACCTTTTCGCCCGGCTCGACATCACGGTCAGGTACGATCAGGGCCACCGGCAGCTTCTCCCCGGCGGCGAGGATCATCCCCTGCGACTGCACGCCGCGGATCTCCGCAGGCTCAAGATTGGCCACGAGCACTACGCTCGTGCCGATCAGCTCGCGCGGCGAGAACACCTCCGCGATGCCTGCGACCACCTGGCGCGGGCCGTCCTCTCCGCAATCGACGACCAGCTTGAGCAGCTTGTCGGTGCCCTCCACGCGGTCGGCATCCACGATCTTCGCGATGCGCAGGTCGATACGCCTGAACTCGTCGAAGCTGATCATGGTCTCGTCCCTCGATTGAGCGGTCTCCTGCCTGTCTGCGCGCGCGGCACTGCGCTGGCGTACCCGGTCGAGATCGATGCGCGGGAAGATGGGCCGGCCGCGCCGCACCTTGCCTCCGGGGGGGAGCTTGCCCGCCTGGCAGTCGCCCCAGCGCATCTTCAGAGCCAGGTCCTCGAGGCCGAGCTGGCGCCAGATCTCCGCGGCCACGGTGGGCATTACCGGCGCGAGCATAAGCGCCGCGATGCGCACGGTGTCCACCACATCGTAGAGCACAGCGGTCAGCTCGACCTTCTTGCCCGCCTTGTGCAGGTCCCATGGCGCGCGCTCGTCCACGAACTTGTTGGCGGCCGCCAGCAGCTCCCAGACGCCCTCGAGCGTACCGCGAAGGTCCAGGGTCTCGTAGCCCTCCTCGGCTCGGGCGACGGCACGGTCCACGGCATCGGCCAGCTCGCCCGCCCCGGGTCCGGGGGTCTCGATGATGCCGTCCAGGAAGCGCTCGACCAGCGGCAGCGTGCGATTGAGCAGGTTGCCCAGGTCGTTGGCGAGGTCGGCGTTGAAGCGGGCCAGCAGACCCTCAGACGAGAAGGTGCCGTCGAGCCCGAAGGTGACCTCGCGGAACAGGTAGTAACGCACGGCGTCCACGGCGACGTCGGTGGTGCAGCCGGACTCCTCGACCAGCAGTTCGGCCTCGGCCCACGGGTCCACGATGTTCCCGCGCGACTTGCTGATCTTGTCGCCCGCGGCGGAGACCCACCAGCCGTGCGCGAACAGCAGATCGGGCAGTTCGACCCCCAGTGCCATCAGCATCGCCAGCCACAGGCTGCCGTGGAAACGGGTCAGGATGTCCTTACCCATGAGCTGCACGGTGGGCGGCCAGACACGCGCGAACTTCGCGTCGTCGATGCAGTAGCCGGCGACGGTGAGGTAGTTGATGAGCGCGTCGAACCACACGTAGACGACGTGCTGATCGTCGCCGGGCACGGGGACGCCCCAGCCCTGGTTGGCGCGGCTCACACAGGTGTCCTGCAGCCCCTGGCGGATGAACGAAAGCACCTCATTGCGCCGGCTGTCGGGTTTGATGCGCTCGGGGTGGGCCTCCAGCTCGCGCAGCAGCTCGGTGCTGTAGCGTGACGCGCGGAAGAAGTAGGCCTCCTCGGTGAGGCGCTCGACCTCGCGGTGGCAGTCGGGACACAGGTTGCCCTCGAGCAGGTCATCCTCCCGGAGATAGGTCTCGCACGGGACGCAGTACCAACCCTCGTAGCGATCCTTGTAGATGTCGCCGCTCTCCAGCAGGCGCGCGAAGACGTGGCTCACGACCTCCCTGTGCTCGGGCTCACTGGTGCGGATGAAGCGGTCGTAGGAGACCTTCATGCGGTCCCAGGCATCGAGGTACGAGATCACGACGCGGTCGGCGAAGGCCTCGGGGTCGAGACCCGCCGCCTGTGCGGCGCGCACCACTTTCTGAGCGTGCTCATCGGTGCCGGTGACAAACAGCACCTCACGGCCGCGCATACGGTGGTACCGAGCGATGGCGTCGGCCGCGGTGGTGGTGTAGGTGTGGCCGATATGCGGCTTGTCATTCACATAGTAGATCGGCGTGGTGATGTAGGTGACCCTGTCGCGGGCGTTGTCGCTGGTCATTGTTTTCTCCCCGGCGGTATGTGTGGCGGCGCCATCGGGCCGCGAATGTTGCGTGGCCGCGTGCCGGTCGATCAGCGCTTGCAGCCCGCGCAGCTCGACGCGGTGCAGCCGGCGCAGGCGGAGCCGACACTGCTGCTCTCGCCGCCGTCGCTTGAGGCGCGGCGGCCGAAGAAGCCGGACATGATGCGCTGCGTCTGCCTGCTCCCGCAGCTCTCGCACGCCGGCCTCTTCTCGGCTTTGGCGCGGCTCACCATCACGTCGAAGGTCGTCCCGCAGGAGCCGCACTTGTATTCGTAGATGGGCATCTCAGGTACTGCCTCCGTCGCTCTTGCTCTGCCCCGACTGCTCCCCGCCCCGCCCGCCGCTCTTGCGGCGCGGGCGGCGTCGCCGGCCTCGGCGTCGGCGCGACGAACCCTCCTTGCTCGACCCGGACTGACCGTCTTGCTTCTGCTGATCCTTCTGGCGACCGCCCTGCTGCGTCTGCTGCCCGGCCTGCTGCTTCTGCTGATCCTGCTGCCCACCGCGGGAGGAGCGTTTGCGGCGCGGGCGCCGGCGACGTGAGCGGCCCCCTCGCTTGGCGCGCTTCTGCTCTTCCCCGCCCTCACCGGGTGTGCGCCGGTCGGCCTGACTCTCGGGCCTGTCCTGTTCGCCGCCGGCCTGCGACTGCCTCCGCTCGGCGCCGTCGTCGCCGGCCTGCGCGTCCTCACGCCGGCCCCTCGCCTCGGTGGCCGCGGCTCGCTCGGTCGGCTCGCGGGCGTCCTCGGCCGGCTCGGGCTCGACACTGAGGGGGCCGGTCTCACAGGCCCGCACGGTAACCTCGGTGCCGTCGTCGAGGGCAACTCGCAGCTCTTCCTTAAGCAGCATGACCTCGCGGACGGTTCCCGGACCGTGCTCGGTGCGCACGCGTTCACCGCGCGCGGGCAGCTCCTCGCGCAGCGCGCAATAGGTCTCGTGCTCGAAGAGCAGGCAGCACATCAGCCGGTCGCACAGCCCGCTGATCTTGCTCGGATTGAGCGCGAGGCCCTGGTCCTTGGCGACGCGGATGCCCACCGGCTCGAACTCGCGCATGAACGTCTTGCAGCACAGGCGGCGGCCGCACGGCCCCAGCCCGCCCAGCAGTTTGGCCTCGTCGCGCACGCCGATCTGGCGCAGCTCGATGCGCATGCGGAAGGTGCGCGCCAGGTCACGCACCAGCTCGCGGAAGTCCACGCGGCCGTCGGCGCTGAAGAAGAACACCAGCCGCGTGTTGTCGAAGCTGAGGTTCGCGTCGATGAGCTTCATGGGCAGGCCGTGCTTCTCGATGGCCTCGGCGCAGATCTTCAGCGCCTGTTTCTCGCGCTGCTGCTGCTCGGCGATGTGCTCGAGGTCATCGGTCGTGGCCTTGCGCACCACCGGCATGAGTTCGCCGGCCCGCTCGGGCATGATGCGGCCCTTAAGCTCCATCACCTCGCCCATGTCCACGCCCTTCTCGGTGCGGACCAGGACTTTGTCGCCGATGCTCAGGCGGATGCCGGTTGCAACGAAGCTGTATATCTTCGGATTATGTCGGAAGCTGACACCGATCTCCATGTGTCCGTCATCGCGGGGCTGAGGGGTGTCGGTCATGCCGTTTCACCCACGGCCTCCCGCCCACGTCCGCGGGCATGTTCACGGCGGTCGCGCAGCCGGTCCATGATCTCCCGCAGGCCGGCGAGCACCTTCTCGGGCTCGCGCGCGGAGTAGGCGAAGGTAATGTTGGTAGCGTCGAAGGTGGGGCGGGCGAGCACCGGAGTGGTGCTGCGACGCTTGCCCTTGACGGTGTCGCGGTAGATCTCGGACAGGATGAGGCGCTCACGGCGTGACAGCGCCACCTGCTTGCTCAGCCGCACGTGCACGCGGCCGGTGCGGGCGCGCACATCCACGACGCCCACCTCACGGCAGGCGATGCGCAGCCGGGCGATCTCGATGAGGTTCTGCACCGGCGTGGGCATCGGGCCGTAGCGGTCCACGATCTCCGCGGCCAGCGCGTCCACCTCCTCGATCTCCCACGAGGACGACAGCCGCCGGTAGAGCATGATGCGGTGCTTTTCGCCGGGCACATAATCGGCGGGGATGACCGCCTCGAGCGGCAGATCCAGCGACGGGTGCTCCTCGTCCTCGTCACCCACCGACCCGCCCTTGAGCGCGCGCACCGAGTCGGCGAGCATCTGCGCGTACAGCTCGAGGCCGACCGCGCTCACGTGCCCGCTCTGCTCGGCGCCGAGCAGGTCGCCCGAGCCGCGGATCTCGAGGTCGCGCAGGGCGACCTTGAAGCCGCTGCCCAGCTCGCTGAACTCCTCGATCGCCCGCAGCCGCTCCTCGGCCTCCTCGGTCATGCGGTCGGGGTAGCGGTAGAGCAGATAGGCGTAGGCCTGGCGGCTGGAGCGCCCCACGCGGCCGCGAAGCTGGTAGAGCTGCGCCAGCCCCATGCGGTCGGCGTCGTCGATGATGATGGTGTTGGCATTGGCCACGTCAAGCCCGTTCTCGATGATGGTGGTGCACACGAGCACGTCGAACTCCTCGCGGTAGAACGCCATCATCACCTGCTCGAGTTCGTCCTCGTCCATCTGCCCGTGCGCGACCGCCACGGTGACCTCGGGCACCAGCCGCTGCACCTGCGCGGCTACGTGGCTGATCGAGCGCACGCGGTTGTGCACGAAGTAGACCTGGCCGTTGCGCTCGTGCTCACGCACGATGGCCTCGCGGATCAGGTCCTCGTCGCGCTCGCGCACGAAGGTGCGGATGGGCAGGCGCCCGACGGGCGGGTCGTTGATCACCGAGATGTCGCGGATGCCCGAGAGCGCCATGTTGAGCGTGCGCGGGATCGGCGTCGCGGTGAGCGTGAGCACATCCACGTTGGTGCGCAGCTGCTTGAGGCGCTCCTTCTGCTCGACGCCGAAGCGCTGCTCCTCGTCGATAATCAGCAGCCCCAGGTCGCTGAAGCCCACGTCTGAGCCCAGCAGGCGGTGGGTGCCGATGACGATGTCCACGGTGCCGGCCTTGAGCTGCGCGATGGTCTTGCGCTGCTCGGCGGGGCTGCGGAAGCGGCTGAGCATGCGGATCTCGACCGGGTAGCGCCCGAGCCGCTCCTGGAAGCTGTTGAGGTGCTGATGTGCCAGGACCGTCGTAGGGCACAGCACCGCGACCTGCTTGCCGTCGAGCACGGCCTTGAACGCCGCACGGATGGCCACCTCGGTCTTACCGAAGCCTACGTCGCCGCAGATCAGGCGGTCGGCCGGACGATCCATCTGCATGTCGCGCTTGATGTCCGTGATCGCCTGCCACTGCCCGGCGGTCTCCTCGTAGCGGAAGGAATCCTCCAGCTCGGTCATCCACGGCGAGTCTTCGCTGAAGGCGTGGCCTTGCGCGCGCTCGCGCTCGCGGTAGAGCTTCATCAGCTCGCGCGCGAGCAGCCGTGTGGAGGCGCGCGCGCTTTTCTTGGCGCGCTCCCAGCGCCTGCCCTTGAGCGCATCCAGCGAGGCCTGGCCGCCCGCCGGCCCCACGTAGCGCTGCACGCGGTCGAGCTGCGTTACGGGCACGTAGATCTTGTCGCCGCCGGCGTACTCGATGACCAGGTAGTCGCGCTCCATGTCGCCGATGGTCTGCTTGGACAACCCGGTGTAGCGGCCGATGCCGTGGCTGATGTGCACCACCAGGTCGCCCTCATCCAGCTCCTGCAGCGAGGTGAGCGAGAAGCCGCGGCGGTAGCGCGGCTCCTTGGGCTGGCGGACCTTGCGCCAGCCGTAGATCTCCGCGCCGGTCATGACCACGAGGTGTGCCGAGGGCAGTTTGAAGCCACCGGACAGCTCCAGCGCGGCGACCTTGACCTTTCCGGGCTCCAGCGTGAGCTGGCCGTTGGTGACGGAGACCTCGTCGATGCCGCGCCCGCGCAGCGCGTCGGCGGCCCGTTCGGGCTCCCCGGAGCAGATCAGCAGGTACTCACCGGCGCGCTGCCACTGTTGAATGCCTTCGACCAGCAGGTCGAACTTGCCGCCGAAGCTGTCCACCGGCGGCGTCGAGAAGCTCAGCACCTCGGTGTCGGTTCGCCACGGCACCTCGCGGCGCAGCATGCTCAGGTAGACGATGCGGCGCACGCCGTCAAGGCCGTGGGGCACCGACAGGTGGGTCTGGCAGAGCTGCTCGAACGGGATGCAGGCGGTCTCGGGCAGGCGCAGGTGGCGGCCGAGCTTGACGCCACTGCGGTAGCTGTCCTGCACGTCGCTCTCGAAGCCCTCGCCATGTGAGGCGATGCGCACCGGCTCGTCCACGACCACCAGGCACTCGTCCGGCAGGTAGTCACCCAGCGTCGCGCGCTCGGAGTAGACGTAGGGCAGGTAGTGCACCAGAGTGTCGGCCGGGCGGAGCTGTTCCAGCAGCGCCAGATCCTCATCGCGGCGCTCCCGCAGCCGGTCGGCCTCGCGCTTCTTGCCGTCGGCCATCAGCCGGTCGAGTTCCCGGCGGAAGGCGCGCTTGATCTGCGGCAGCGCGCGGTCTACGGCCTCGCGGGTGAGCAGGATCTCGCCGGCGGGTCCGAAGCCGGCGCGCTCAATTCCGCCCAGCGACACCTGCGTCTCGGGGCTGAAGAGACGAATCGACTCGACCTCATCGCCGAACAGCTCGATGCGCACCGGGCCGGACATGGTGGGCGGGGAGATGTCGATAATGCCCCCGCGCACCGAGAATTGCCCCACGTCATCGACCAGATCGACGTGTTCGTATCCCAGGTCCACCAGCGCGCGGGCGAGGTCGTCGCGGTCGATGGTGTCACCGACGCCGACCTCGCGGCGCGCCGCCTCCATGGCTGCGCGCGGCATGGTCTGCAGCATCAGCGCCTGCACCGACGCCACCACGATGATGCGATGGCCGGCGCAGAGGCGTTCGAGCACGGTCAGGCGGTCGGCGACCTCGAGCCGGTCGGGGGTAACGCCGTCGTAGAGGGCGGAGGCGATTGATGGGTAGAGCAGCACCTCAGCGTCCGCGGCACTCTCGGCACCGTCACCGAGCAGCACGCGCAGGTCGTCAACCAGGCGGCGCGCGCGCTCGTCACTGTACGTAACGACAAGCGCCGTGCTCCCGTTCGCGCACAGCCCTGCCACCAGCAGTGCCGACCCCGCGCCGCTGACTCCGGCAACGCAGACGGGAATACCCGCCTCGACATGCTCGGCCAGCGCCGCGAACTCCTCGGACGCCTGCAATCTGTCGTAAAGTCCCCCGGATAGCTCTCTGGTCATGGTTGCGCGGCCCCGGGCGCCGGGACGGCAGGCGCGTCCGCATATGCCACATGCCCGAGTTGCTCGACCTCGGGCTGGTGATTGGCGCGTGCTCAGTCTATTGGACAATCGGTCGCCGCCAATTGGTTCGCTGCAGTGTTCTTCACGTATGCTGACGCTCGTGGGCATGCGCAGGTGCGACCGATCGGTCACGCATCGGGCAACAGGTCCGGATGGTGCTCGGCAAGCCAGGCCAGGACACGGGGCTCGAACTGCTTCGTGGCCTCGATCAGGCGCAGCACATCGTTCTCGGTTGCCACGTTGATGCTGTCGTAGAGCGCTTCATTGCGCTTCGCCCGGCATCTGTCGAGGGCTCGCGCAAAGTCGTCCTCGGCCGGCCCCAGCGCCGCTGACAGAGCCGCGACGACGGTGACGTGATGCCCGGCGCCCCGGGAGCGGAAGCCGGAGGCCACCAGCGGAATCATCGCCAGGTTCAGCGCGGCATGATAGCCCGCAGCGAAGCGCCCATCGAGCGATGTCGCCTCAACCGTCGCGTCGGCCAGATGAAGCCGCGCTCGTGAGATCAGCAGGGCGATGTCTTCCCTCGCAACCTGCGCCGGTTGTATGCGCCCCCTGCTGAGCAATTCGTCGAAGCTCGTCTTCGTCCCCTACGACGAACACCTTGGGTTCCCGCAATACGTTGCGCGCGAACGGTTGCCCCTCAGCCAGCTTCTCCCGAAGACGTGATGCCGGCCAGAAGACCGGGTTCACCTCGCGGCCCAGCTCAAGCTGGACCTCGAGGAACGAGCTTGAGCGGTCCCACAGACCCAGATCCCCGATGATCATCACGTCGATGTCGCTGTGCTCGTCGTCGGTGCCCGCCGCCATCGAGCCGAAGATGAAGGCGACCTCGATCCTGTCCGCGTCCGGCGCCAGCGCCGCCCGCAGCATGTCGGCGATGCCCGTGGTCTTGACAAGGAGCGCACGCAATTCCGGGTACACCGGGGCCTCCCGGTTCGCCTGGTAGAACACCTGCCGACCGCGGCGGCGCTTGGTCACCAGCCCGCAGGCCACGAGCCGCCCCAGCTCGCGCTGCACGGCCCCGTGCCCCGCGTTGAGCAGCCGGACGATCTCGCGCAGGTAGTAGTCGCGCTCCGGGCTGCGGTAGAGCAGACCCAGGATGCGACCCCGGACGCTCCCGAAGAGCGTGGCGCCGACCGAACCGTCGCACGGTGCCCGCGTACCCATATCGGGTGCAATTGTACTCGAATTGGGTGCGAAAGGCAACCGCGGCCGTCAGTCCTGTTCACGCTGCGCGTCGAAGACCAGCGCCGCAGCGCCGAACATCCCGGCCCGGTTGCCCAGCTCGGCCGGGACGATCCGGTCCACATCGAAGCCGCTGATCTGCGAGCGATGACGCACCGTGCGGCGGATCGGGTCGAAGAGCACATCGCCCGCCGCGGCGATGCCGCCGCCGAGGACAATCAGGTCCGGGTCGGCCAGCACGATGCAACTGCACAGCGCCACCCCAAGGTAGTGCCCGCTGATTGCCATGACTTCGAGGGCGACCTCGTCGCCTTCGTGCGCGGCGGCGGAGATCATGCGGGGGGAGAGTTTCTCATGGCCGCGCCCGCCGCGCTCGCTCAGCACGCTCGTGCGCCCCTGCTCCAGCAGCCGGACGGCCAGATCCACCATGCCATCCCTGCCGACCATCGCCTCGAGGCAGCCGTGATTGCCGCACCCGCAGCGGCGGCCGCCGGGCTCGACAATGATGTGTCCGACTTCGCCCATGATCCCGTGTGGTCCGCGGCGCACCTGGTTGTCGAGCGCGATGCCGCCCCCGACGCCGGTGCCGAGGGTGAACATCACCAGGTTTTCGACGTCGCGCCCGGCGCCCCAGCGCAGCTCGGCCAGCGTGGCGCAGTACGCGTCATTGGCGATGTAGACGGGCGCATCGATCTCGTCGGCAAGCATTTCGACGGCGTTGACGCCATCGAGTTCGGGCAGGTTGGGCGCGCGCCTGATAACCCCGGCGAGCGGGTCTACCGGCCCGGGGATGCCCATCCCGACGCCCAGGAGCTGGTCGGGCTTGATCGCCTCTCGCTCCATGAGCCCGCCCGCGGCCGCCACCGCCGCCGACAGCGCCAGCGGCTCGTCATTGGAGCGAGGCGTGTCGTGTGACTGCTCGGCGATCAGCTCCCCCTCGGGCGTGACCAGCCCCACGCTGAAGGTGGTGCCGCCGAGGTCAACGCCCACCGCGACCGTGCGCTTCTTCCCGCTCGACATCTCGCCATCCGCCCTTGCCGGTGAGTGCTACTGATCGCCGAAGGGGTCTTCGTCCTCTTCCATGGCCCAGTCGATGTTGTCCGAGCCGCCCTGCTGCTGCGGCGG
>CAZTZN010000028.1:22766-25575 GCA_964617715.1 uncultured Armatimonadia bacterium
CCGCCGGCGGCCGCCTGCCGCCGCTCCTTCTCCTGGCGGCTCTCCAGGAACTGCACGCGCATGGCGTTGATCTCCACCCGATAGCCGCGGGTGCCATCCTTGCGCTCCCAGGTGCTGGACTGCACCCGGCCCTCGATGCCCACCAACGCGCCCTTGTCCAGATACTGCGCGGTGTTCTCGGCGGTACGGCCGAAGGTGACTACGTCCAGCCAGTCGGTCTCCTCCTGGTCCGAGCCCTGTCGGGGCGGACGGCTGACGGCGATGCGGAACTTGGCGATGGCGGTGCCGCTCTGAGTGTAGGTCAGCTCGGGGTCGTTGCCGAGCCTGCCGACGAGCACAACGCTGTTGATCATGGGTCTTCGGCCTCCTCGCATCGCTTCGGTGCGCGAGCACGCGGCAAACGGCACAGCGGAGGGCTGGAGCCCTCCGCTGCCCAATGCCGGCCGGGTCATGGCCCACCCACCGGGCACGGGTATCGTCCCGGCGAAGGGATGGCCTTACTCGCCCTCTTCCGGCGCCTGCTGCTCTTCGGGCCCGGCCGACTCCTCGGTCGTTTCGACCTCCACCTCGACCTCGGCCGCCTCTTCCGGCTCCTCCTCGGATGCCCCGCCCACAATGGCCTGCGGGTTGGCGACGAAGACACGGGAGCGGATGACGGACCCGCGGATCGCCATCTCGTTGCGCAGCACCTCGACGACATCACCGTCGCCCTCGAAGTACAGCAGCTTGTAGGCGCCGTGGGTGTGGCCGTCGATCACGTAGGCGAGACGGCGGGTGCGGAAGTCGCGCGTCCCCACAACCTCACCGCCGGCGTTGCGAACGATCTCCTCGAAGCTGTCCATCAACTCAGCCGCCTCGTCGTCGGGCAACGAGGGGTCGAGGATATACATCGCTTCGTACAGGGTTGGCTCGCTCATTCGAGCTCACCTCCTTCCCTCGGACTGAATGGCTGCGCGCACCCGTGGAGCGCGCAGCAGGAAGGGCCGAACGCGCACGACGGCGATGCCTGACTGTCGGCGGCCCGGCCAAGGCGTGGCGATTATACCATGACGGCAGCAGCGCAAGCAACGAGGCCCGTGTCCACGGCTCCCCCGCCGGTTGCGGTCGGTGCGGCGCGCCGTCGCGGTCTTACTCGAACTCGTAGCCCAGCTCCATCAGCGCCTCTTCGGCGGCCGCCTGCACCTTGGGGTCGTCGTCGTTCAGCAGTTGCTCCAGCGGCCCGATGGCGGTCTCGTCACCCAGCTCGCCCAGCGCCTCCGCGGCGGCCGAGCGCACCAGTTCCTTCGGGTCGTGCAGCATCTCCAGCAGCGCGTCGATGGCACGCTTCTTCACGCCCACGCGCCCGAGCGCGATGGCGGCATGGCGCCGCACACTCCACTCGGGGTCGCGCAGCGCCTCCAGCAGTGGCTCGACGCACGTGCGGCTGCCGATCTCGCCCAGGGCGCACGCGGCGGTCATGCGCACCACCCAGTCCTCGTCCTTGAGGCAGACGGCGACATGCTCGACGGCCTTGTAGCTGCACGTGCCCGCCAGGCCTTCGACGGCAGCGTAGCGGATATCCTTGTTCTCGTGCTTAAGCAGGGGCATGAGATGCCTGATGCTCGACTCCTTGCCCAGCCGCCCCAACGCTACGGCCGCGTAGCGCACCACGCGCTCGTCCTCGTCGGCCAGCGAATCCACGAGCACATCGTGGGCGCGTTCGTCGGCGATCTCGCCCAGCACCTCGACGCCCCAGCGGCGCATCAGCGCGTCGCCGGCGCGCACGGCCTCAATCAGCGCCAGCACCGCCCCCTTGCCGACCTGCCGCAGCGACTCGGCGGCGGCCTTGCGCACGTCTATGCTCGGGGAGCTGAGCGCGCCGATGAGCGGATCGATGGCGACCTCGCTGCGGATCTTACCCAGCGCCTCAGCAGCCGCCTTGGCGAGGTCTACGTTGTCGTCCTCCAGCACGTCGATGAGCGGGTCGATGGCGCGCTTGCTCTTGAGATCCCCCAACGCGGTGACCGCGGCCCGTTGCACGTCAACGTTGGGGTCGTTGAGCCGCTTCATCAGCTCCTGGGCGACGGAGGTATCGCCGATGTTGCCCAGCGCCTCGGCCGCCCACTTGCGCGCCGCCTGGTCGCTGCCGATCAGCGCGTCGAGCAGCGCGGGCACCGCGGTATCGCCGATCTCGGCCAGGGCGCCGGCGGCGGCCTCCTGGGTGTTCTTGCTTGAATCACTGAGCGCCTCGATCAGGGGCAGAATGGCGCGCTCGTCGCCGAAGATCCCCAGCGCCTCGGCCACGGCCATGCGCACCTTGTAGTCCTTGTGGTGCAGAGCGTTGACCAGCGGCGGGATGGCCCCCGGTCCCAGCTCGACCAGCTCCGCGATGACCGCTTCACGTGAAGCCGAACTCTTGGAGCGCAGCTTGGAGATCAGGGCGGTGGCCTTCTTGCTGACAGAACTCATCTCTGGCCTGTCCTCACGTTCCGACGAGGCACACCGCATCCGCCTGGCGCGCTGGGGATGCGGGTACGGACGGAAATGGCACGTCGGCCCCACATTGCCATGAACGCGGGGCACGATCCCGCCCCGCAGCGGGATCGCGCCCCACGTATGCCATCATGTCGTCGCGTTGGTGCCGATCTCAACGGCCGGGCGGGATACCCGCGGGCTCGGGCATCATGGCCTCTTCAGGCGGAGCGATCTCGGTGTCGGCCTCCGCCCCGGCGGACGCGGCGGCGGGAGCCGCCTCTTCCTCGGCGGGCGCCGCCTCAGCCGGTGTCTCCTCAGGAGCGGCCTCATCGCCCGCTGCGGCCTCATCGCCCGC
>CAZTZN010000028.1:25675-32373 GCA_964617715.1 uncultured Armatimonadia bacterium
TCGCCCGCTGTGGCCTCATCGCCGGCCGCGGCTTCGCCGTCGGCCACGGCCTCGTCGCCGGTGGCCTGCTCCTCATCGCCGACTACCGCCGGAGGCGTCGGCGGGGCCGGGATGGAGTAGCCCGCAAAGGACCGGCGAACGTTACCCATCTGCTCGACCGCTCTGGCCTGCAGCTCGTTCATGCGCGCCTGGATTTCCTCATACTCGGCGCTGAGCTGGTCGATGGCATCCTTCACCGGCTTGCGCAGCGCGGTTACCCGCTGGGCTTCCTCAGCGTCCTGCGCCTGGCTGGCCGCGGTTGCGATGATCCCCAGCTTCTCGTCCATCTGGCGCAGCTTGTCGAGCATGGTGCCCAGGTCGCCGCGCTGCAGAGCCAGCTCGGCCTCCGGGATGTCGCGCACCACGCCCTGAATCTGCTGCTCGCGGATCTGCCTGCGCTCTTGCGCCTGCTGCTGGGCCTCTTCTGCGGCCCTCTTCTGAATGATCTGATTGGCCGCCAGTGCCGCGAGCGCGGCGATCACGAGGATGATGATCACCCAGATGCCCGCGCTGCTGCCACCACGCCGGGCGCCGCCCGCGTCGTAGTCGAAGCCGTCGTCCGGCTCCTCCTCGGTCTCTTCTTCTACCTCGTCGTAGGTCTCCTCATAGTCCTCGACCTCATCGGTAGCTTCGTCCGAGGACTGGTCTTCCACCATGTCATCCCGCTCTTCGCTGGACATCAGACGACCCCTTTCGGAAGTGGTGATGCTCGGGGTGCCGGCAACCTGCGCGAGGACCCACGCAGTAACGCTGCCGAGTGCAGAGCCGTAATCCGACCGTGATGGTCAGGATAAGGCCGTCGGCCGGCAGGCCGTCAGTTGAACGCTCCCGGTCTGATGCGGAGCGGATGTTCACGCACACAGGACAAGCCCGCTCGGGGCTCGTATGAACCTGATTATAGGCCAAGCTGGCCGCGGGGTCAAGTCTGGTCCGCGGCAGGTGAGGTTAGCCACGCATTCTTGACACATACGATGCCCATCTGTGGCGCAATGAGTAACTCAGCGGCCGGTGCTGAACTCAGCGGAGCATGACCAGCGTGGCGACCATCACCATCATCCCTGCGAACACGCCGACGGTGGCGGCATGCTGCTTGCCGTAGCGCTGGGCGGTGGGCAGCAGCTCGTCCAGGCTGATGAATACCATCAGACCTGCGACGGCCGCGAGCATCGACGCGATGACCGTGGGCGTCATGAAATGCATGAGCACCAGCGCGCCCAGCAGGGCCCCGAGCGGCTCGGCCAGACCCGACAGGAAGGAGTAGAGGAACGCGCGCCTGCGGTCGCCGGTCGCGGCGGCGATGGGCACGGCCACGGCGATGCCCTCAGGAATGTTGTGCACCGCGATGGCTACGGTCAGCAACACCCCCAGGCTCGGCGACTCCAGCGCGCCGGAGAGCACCACCAGCCCCTCGGGAAAGTTGTGGATGGCGATGCCGGCGGCGGTGAGCAGACCGGCGCGGCGCAGTTGGCTCCTGGGGTCACCGACCAGCTCGCTCTCGTATTCATGCGGGACCAGCACATCAATCAGGAAGATCAGGCCAAAACCGCCGAAGAACGCGAGGCTGGCGTTGAGCAGCCCGATGGTCTCGGCGCTGCCCGCATACAGCTCCAGGAACGACACCGCGATCATTACCCCCGCCGCGAAGCCCAGCAGCACTGAGATCACCTTGGCGGTGAACTCCTTCACCACGAAGGCGATGGCGGCCCCGATGGTGGTCGCCATGCCCGCGATGAAGCTCAGGCCCAGGCCGGTCAGCAACGCAGGATCCATCTGCGCCTCCTCTGTGCGCGGCAGGGGTGGGACGCCCCGGGTCATGCCCGAGTGCGAAGCTCCTCAGTCGCTGCGCTCCGTCACACGCCGCAGTTCCAGCGCGCCCCAGGCGGCCATGGTATCCCCGCAGATGACCACCACGTGCTCCACGTCCCGGTGCGCGCGCGCCCACTCGACCGCCGCCGCGACATCATCGGGCCCGCTCACGCGGTTGGCCACGGCCGTGGCCAGCGCATCGGCCAGCGCGCCGGAGGGCGCCACCACCACCGCGGCGTCGGCACGCCCGCCGCTGGCCGAGTGGCCCACGGTGCCCGATGAGGTGCAGACGGCGCGCTCGCCCGGCGGCACCACGAGGGCAAGCCTGTGCCCCCAGGGCGGCCCGCCCGCGTCAATGCCCACGACACGCTCACAGGCGGTGATCAGGAAGAGGTCGCCCCCGTTCTCGACCACCACCTCCCGGCTGTGGTCCGCGAGGACGCGCGCCACGGCCTCGGCCACGGCGCCGGCCACCGCCGCCATCGGGCCGGTGCCCGCCGCCCGCCCCGCGTCGTACATCGCCGCCACGATGCCGCGCGCATCGGGCGGCGAGGGCAACGGGAGACGCGCATCGAGCATCTCGGGATGCAGGGCCAGATGGCTCTCGATCCGGCTCCGAGCCGAGCGGGCCGCGGCACGCGCTTCGGCGCGCAGATCGCGCGTGGCAAGCACCATCAGGTCGGTCTCCCCCACCGCCACCTCGCACGCGACCAGGTCGGTGGTATCGGGGAGTCTTCGATAGCGTCGGGGCTCGTAGGCGGTCATGGCCCCGATATCTTCGCGCTGCCTGCCTTGCTCTCCTGCCCGCCGAGTGGCCGGGAGGGAACCATGCGCCGGGAGGTGGCGGGGACATTGTGTCGGCTGCCGGGCACGAGGGTCAGCTTAAGTATTTGTGAATACAACGATTCTCCTCATCGGGCCGCTGCATGCTTGACTTAACGACGGGCCATGCTATAGTACCGCTGATATTGAGTGCGGCCATTGGCCGTGATTGCTGTCTGCTTCAAGTGCGGCGGGGCCTGGTGTGGCTTCTTCCCCTGACCTTGGCTCCGGTGTGGTTGTGGGAGGTGCGGTGTTGTGGCGGATTTGAATTTCGTAGCCCTCACGGGTTTCTCGACCCGTGAGCCCGCGTTGCGACAGAAATCCTCCGGCCAGGTGAAGGCGGAGTTCAGCTTCGAGGTGGACCGGCCTTTCCTGCGGGCGAATGGTGAGCCCGTCTCAGACCTGTTCCTGGTGGACGCCTGGCAGGAGCTGGGCGAGTGGGTCATGGACAATGTGGTGGCGGGAACGCGCCTGATGATCGTCGGCACGCTGAACAAGGAGAGCTACAACAGCCACGGCTCGCGCGAGCATATGACGATTGTCAAGGCCAAGTATATTCGCAAGATGAGCAGCGGGGACGTGGCCGGGCAGACCGACGGGCTGTCGGGTCTCAAGCACGACACCTGGGACGAAGACCTGCTTCTCGCGGCCGTGTCGATGATCGAGCAGGCCATCAGGGAGGATGGCGCCTCGGCCGAGGGGGATGCGGTCGAGGTCGCCAACGCCTGAGCCGGCCCCGCCTCTGACAGGTGCACTCCGCGGCAGCCCGGCCCCGGGCTGCCGCTTGTGTTGTGCGCGCCACGCCTCACCTCACATGGAGGGACATGAGCGCTGACCCCCGACGGCACGCCTGGCTGTACCTGTGCTCGGATGGCGCGGGCACGCGCATCCACGTTACCGGCGCCTGCGAGCGTGCCGCCTCGTGGCCGACCACCGCCCGGCCGGCCGAGATCGACGAGCTGCTGCTGGAAATTGTGGGCGATCTCGACGCCGAGCGCATCCTGGTCCACGACGCGCGCCGCCCGGCCGCGCTGCTGTCTCGGCCTGCCGTAGCGCAGGCGGCCGCCGAGGTGCGCGACCGCTTGCGCGACCTGCTGGCCGCCACCCTGGTCGCCCTGCCCACCCAGCGCGACTGCACGCTCGCCGGCGTGGCGCAGACGCTGGGCGTGACCGGGGAAGATGCCCGCGCAGGTGCCGGCGCCGACCCCGAGGCCGGCGCACAACTGTGCCGACAGGTGGCGGTCGCCCTGCCCGCCCGACTGCAGGAGCTGACGCCGCCGGCGCTGTCGCTGGTGCGCGAGTTGCTCGCGGGTGATCCCGAGTTCGACTGGCTGCCGTGGGATGACCTGCAGACGCCCGCGCTCGACGCAGCGGCGCTGGAAATGCTGATCGCCGGGCGTCCGAGGGCCCCCGCCCCGCGTCGGCGCGAGCGTACCGAGTTGGAACTCTCCCCCGCGAGCCTGGCGGTGCGGCTCCTCGAGGCCGATGGGCCGATCGCGCAGGCGCTGGAGCACTACGAGCACCGACCGGGACAGGTCGAGATGGCCGCGGCCGTGGGCGAGGTGCTCGACGATGGCGGGGTGCTGATGGTCGAGGCGGGCACCGGGGTCGGCAAGTCGCTGGCCTACCTGGTCCCGGCGATCCTGTGGGCGCGTGCCAACGCCGAGCCGGTCGTGGTGTCCACTAACACGAAGAACTTGCAGGAACAGCTTCTCGACAAGGACTTGCCCCTGCTGCGCGAGGCGATGGACCTTGAGTTCGACGCCGCGCTGCTCAAAGGCCGGAGCAACTACGTGTGCGTGCGGCGTTTCATGGCCGCGGTGCACGAAGCGCAGATGGGGCTGCTGCACGAGGAGCGGCGGGCCGCGGCCTACCTGGTCTCCTGGCTGGCCGCAAGCGAGACCTGCGACCTCGACATGATCCCCTCGGAGGCGCACCAGGTCTTCGGGGGCCTGCGCCGCCTGCTCGGGCGGGTGCGCTCGGAGCGCGCGCTGTGTCTGGGGCCGGGCTGCCCGCACGCACGCTGTTGCCCGATGCGCGTGGCGCGGGCCATTGCGCGCAATGCCGATATCATCGTCTCGAACCACGCGCTGACTCTCGCGGACACGCAGTTCGATGTGCTGCCCAAGTCCAGTCGCATCATCTTCGACGAGGCCCACAACCTCGAGTCGGTGGCCACCGACCAGCTCGGCTACGAGGTCTCGAACTTCGCCTTCACCGAGCTGCGCCGAACACTCGGAGCCACAGCACGCCGCCGCGGCGTGCTCGACAGTCTGAGCGCCTACCTCTCGGCCGCCGATGCCCACAAGGCCGAGGCCGTCCGCGAGCCACGCCGACGCCTGCTGTCGGCGGTGGACGCCTTCGACGCGGCGGCCGAGCAGCTCGGCGCGGCGGTGATCGATCTGTGCGTCGCACTCGATCCCGAGGCCGAGGCCGGGCGGGCCCGCCTGCGCCTGGACCGCCGGGTCTACGCCTCGTCGCAGTGGCAGGTAGTAGGCGAGGCGGTCGAGTTCATGCGCGACATCCTCACCGTGGCCGACGATGCGCTGGGCGAGATAGCCGAGGTGCTGGCCGAGGGCGCCGAGCGCGGATCGCACGAGGCCGACCTGGCGATGGAGGCGGGTGGGGCGCGCGCGGCCGCGGCGGAGCTGGCTCAGGCTCTGACCACAGTCACCGGCGACGAGCCGGGCGCGGGATATGTGGCGTGGGGGGAGACGGTGCGGCGCTCGTGGGGTGAACACTGGCGACTGTGCGCGGCACCCATCGACGTTGGGCCGGCGCTGCAACGCGCGGTCTACGAGCAGCGCGGCGCGGTGGTCATGACCTCGGCGACGCTGACCGTTGATGGCGGCTTCGGCTACATGCGTCAGCGTCTGGGTCTCGAGGGCGACGAGTTCGAGGTGCGCGAGCAGATCGTGCCGTCGCCGTTCTCGTATCCCGAGCAGCTTCTGCTGTGCGTGCCCCACGACATCCCTACGCGCGGCGAAGAGGGGCGCAGTGAGGCGCTCACCGACGCCCTGCTGGACGTCGCGAAGGTCGCCGGCGGGGGGCTGCTGGTGCTGTTTACCGCGCGTGCGCAGATGGAGCGCGTATTCGAGGCCACCAGCGAGCGACTGGCCGACCTGGGCCTCGCCCCGCTGTGTCAGTACCTCTCCGGCCCGCGCTCATGGCTGCTGCAGCAACTGCGCGACCGCGACAATGCGGTGCTCTACGGCCTCAAGAGCTTCTGGGAGGGCGTGGACGTGCCCGGCCAGGCGCTGCGCTGCGTGGTCATCGTCAAGCTCCCGTTCGCGGTGCCGACCGACCCGATCGTGGCCGCGCGCTGCGAGCTGGCCGCGGAGCGCGCGGGCGATGGCGGCAGCGACTACTACATCCCCGAGGCGATCCTGGGCTTCAAGCAGGGCTTCGGCCGACTGGTGCGCTCGACCAGCGACCAGGGCGTCGTGTTCGTGCTCGACAACCGGTTGCTCACGCGCAGCTACGGGCGCCGCTTCCTGCACTCGATCCCGCAGGGGCGGCTGCTGGTCGATGAGTTCCACGAATGCCTGCGCGAGGCCGAGCGCTGGCTGGCGCGAGCACGACCGATGGAGGACAGACGGCGATGACTCAGGCGACATGGTCCGACGACAACTGGTGCATCGCCTGCGGCGACAACAACCCGCACGGCCTGCACCTCAAGTTCCGCTGGGAGGAGGAGTGGTACGTAACCGACTTCATCCCCCAGCGCGTCCACCAGGGCTGGGCCGGCATCGTCCACGGCGGCGTGCTGGCCATCCTGCTCGACGAGGCCATGAACGACATGTTCAGCCGCAACGGTGCGCCGGTGGCGACCGCGGAGCTGAGCGTGCGCTACCGCAGGCCGGCGAGGGTCGGGGTGCCGCTGCGCGTGCGCGCGCGCATGATCAAGTCCCGGCCGCCACTCCACCAGGCCGAGAGCGAGATCGTGGACGCCGACGGGATGCTTATCGCCACCGCCAGCGCGAAGCTCATGCGCATCGAGGCGGACCTGTAGGTCTCAGCGGACGGCGACG
>CAZTZN010000029.1:0-32251 GCA_964617715.1 uncultured Armatimonadia bacterium
CGGATGGTGTTGCCGGGGCGAACCTGCTCGATCGCCCGCTCCAGTGAGTCGCGGGTCGCCTCGATCAGCCGCTGCCCCTCGGCATCGATCTCCCCCACGCCCACGGTAAACGCCCCGTCGGCGTGGTAGCCATCCCAGATCAGACCCAGGTCAACGGCAAATATGTCGCCTTCGGCCAGCACCTCGTCCTCCGACGGGATGCCGTGCACCACGACATCATTGACGCCCGCGCAGATCGTGGCCGGGTAGCCCTGGTAGCCCTTGAACGAGGGCTCGCCGCCCGCCCCCCGGATCGTCTCCTCGGCCAGCCGGTCCAGGGCGGCGGTGGTCACACCCGGGACGATCGCTGCGCGCAGCCGCTCCACCGTGCGCGCGTGAATCCTGCCCGCGTGCCGCATCCGCTCCAGTTGGGCCTGGCTCTTGATGCGAATGCCCTCGCCCCGCACCTGTGGACCCGACATCGTTCATCTCCGCCCACGGACGGCCGCCAGCACCGCCGCCGCGATCTCTCCGGGGCTGCCCACGCCGGGCACGTTGGCCAGCAGGCCACGCTCCCCGTAGTAGTTGATCAGCGGCTGAGTCTGCTGCCGATAGACCGCGAGGCGCTCGCGAATGGCCTCGGGGCGGTCGTCACTGCGTTGATAGAGTTCACCGTCGCAGTCGGGGTTGGGGCATGTGCCGCCGTCCTCGACGCCCTCGTCGTCTATGTGAAAGATCCCCTCACAGCCGCGGCACAATCGCCGGCCCGAGAGCCGCCGCACGATCTCATCCTCGTCCACCGCCAGATTGATCACGCACAACGGATCGCGGCCCAGCTCATCCATGACCTCATCCAGCGCCTCAGCCTGCGCCACCGTGCGCGGGAAGCCGTCGAGCACGAAGCCCGGCGCGCAGTCGTCCTCGGCGAGGCGCTCGCGGGCGATGGCGATGACCAGCTCGTCGGGCACCAGCTCGCCGCGGTCCATGTAGCCCTTCGCCTGCGCGCCCAGCTCGGTCCCCGCCGCGACGGCGCCGCGCAGGATGTCGCCGGTCGAGATGTGTGGTACGCCCAGCTCCTCGCTGAGCATCTTCGCCTGCGTGCCCTTGCCCGCGCCGGGAGCGCCCAGCAGCACGACATTGTGCTCACGGTCCGGCATCGTTTCGCCCCTTACTTGAGGAAGCCGCTGTAATGGCGCATGAGCAGTTGCGCCTCGATCTGCTGCATGGTGTCAAGCGCGACGCCGACCACGATCAGCAGCGAGGTCCCACCTACCAGGGTGAAGGTGGTCACCCCGGTGATGTCCCCCACGTAGTACTGCATCAGCGCGATCACGCCCAGGAACAGGGCGCCCGCGAGCGTGATGCGGTACAGGATGCGGTCTAGATAGTCACGTGTGCTCGCGCCGGGCCGGATGCCCGGGATGGCGCCGCCGTTCTTCTGCAGGTTCTCCGAGATCTGCTCGGGGTTGAAGGTCACCGCGGTGTAGAAGTACGTGAACAGGATCACCAGCAGGAAATACAGGAACGAAGCGAAATGGTTCCCGCCCGGGGTCGTGAACTGGCGGATCGCCAGCATGGCGCTCGCCACCGCCTGCTCGCTGACGTGAAACAGGTTGGCCATCTTGGTCATCGTGCTCGGCCCCATCAGCGCCTGGGCGATCTGCCCCGGGAACAGCGCCACCGAGATCGCGAAGATAATCGGCATGACGCCCGCCTGGTTGACGCGCAACGGCAGGTAGCTGGTCTGACCACCGTAGACGCGGTGGCCGCGCACACGCCGGGCATACTGCACCGGGATCTTGCGCTGCGCCTGCTGGAACTTCACGATCAGGTAGACCGTGGCGAGCATGATCATCAGCAGGAAGGCGATGTTGGCCCCCGTGATCTCGCCGCTGCGCCATAGTTGCAGGGTCTTGGCAACGTCCTGCGGCATGCGCGTCATGATTCCGGCGAAGATGATGATGGAGACGCCCTGGCCGATGCCGTGCTCGGTGATCATGTCGGCGATCCACATCAGGAACGCGGTGCCGCCTACCATCATCAGCACGGTGTAGAACAGCAGCGTGGGATTGCCGATGAAGGCGCCGCCGCCGCGCAGGTAGGCGATCATGCCGAAGGCCTGCAGGGTCGCCACGCCCACGGTCAGGTACTTGGTCCAGGCGTTGATCTTGCGCCGCCCGTACTCGCCCTCCTTCTGCAGCTCCTCCAGGGCCGGGATGGCCATGGTCAGAAGCTGGAGGATGATCGAGGCGCTGATGTAGGGCATGATGCCCAGCGCCAGGATCGAGAAGCGCTTGAGCGAGCCGCCCGCGAAGGCATCCAGCATCTCGCCCAGCCCGCCCGCGCCGCGGAAGAGCCGTTCGAGCTGCACCTTGTCGATGCCCGGCAGGGGTACGTGCGCGCAGGCGACGTAGACCCCGAGCATCGCGAACAGGAACAGGATGCGCTTGCGGATGTCCGGCACGCGCATTGCCTGGCCGAGCGCGGCGAGCCGCTCCCTCATTCGCCGATCACCTCGACGCTACCCCCGCTGTGCTCGATCTTCTCGCGCGCGGACGCGCTGAAGGCGTGCGCGCTGACCTTCAACGGCTTGTCGATCTCGCCGTCGCCGAGCACCTTGAGCCCGTCCAGCAGTTTCTTGATGATGCCCAGTGCCAGCAGGCGCTCGGGCGTGATCTCGTCGTTGGCCTCGAAGCGCTCGGCGAGCGTGCCCACGTTGACCACCGCGAACTGGGTGCCGAAGAAGCCGCGGTTGTGCGCCGCACTGCTTTTGCCCGGGAGCTGGGGCACCCGCCGGTACAGCGGCGTCTGGCCGCCCTCGAAGCCGAGCGGCAGCTTGGAGCGATGGGTCTGACCCTTCTCGCCCCGGCCGGCCGTCTTGCCCCGGCCGCTGCCCGGCCCCCGGCCCACGCGCTTGCGCTGCCTGGTCGCTTTCGGATGTGGCCGCAGGTTGCCCAGATCCATCGTCTACGCCCCTAGTTCTGCCCCTCGACGGGCTCGTGCTCGATGAGGTGGGTCACCGCGCGAAGCATCCCGCGCGTCGCGTCGTTGTCCGGCACCACGTTGCTCGATCCGATGCCGCGCAGGCCCAGCGCTCGGAGCGTGCCGCGGTGCTTGGGCTTGGCGCCGATGGCGCTGCGCCGCTGTGTTACCTTGATCATGTTCGCCATGATGATCGCCTCTCAGAACTGCAGGCCGGCCTCGCGGGCGGCCTCGGCGAGCGCCTTCACGCGTCCGTGGTACTTGCGCCCGCCGCAGTCGAAACACACATTCTCGATGCCCCGGGCCAGCGCGCGCTCGGCGATGACCCGCCCCACGACAGCCGCGGCTGCCACGTTCGCGGTCCCACCCTCGCACTCGCCGGCGATCGCTTCCTCGACGGTGCCCGCCGAGGCGAGCGTGCGTCCCTCCCAGTCGTTGATGATCTGGGCGGAGACATGCTTGAGGCTGCAGTACACCGCCAGCCGCGGGCGCTCATCGGTGCCGATGAGCTTGCGCCGGGCGCGCATATGCCGCTTGTGCCGCTGTCGCTTCCGATCGACCTCTGCCTTCACTGGATGACACCTCGAATATCGCCGCCGTAGCGTCGGGCGCGACCTGTCCTACATCTCCCCGCCAACCTTGGCGGCCTTCCCGGCCTTGCGCCGGATGTACTCGCCCTCGTAGCGCACACCCTTCCCCTTGTAGGGCTCGGCCGGGCGTGACCTGCGGATCTCGGCCGCAAGCTGCCCCACCGCCTGCTTGTCGGCGCCGCGCACGATGACCCGCGTGTTGTCCTCCACAGCCACCTCCACGCCCTCCGGCGGGTCGAACACCACCGGGTGCGAGTAGCCCAGCCGCATCACGAGCTGCCGGCCCTGAGTCTCGGCGCGATAGCCGACTCCCTGGATCTCCAGCCGCTTCTCAAAGCCCTCGGTCACACCGTGGACCATATTGGCCAGCAGTGAGCGCGTCAGCCCGTGCAGCGCGCGGTGCTCACGCGCGTCGCTCGGGCGGCTCACGGTGACGATATTGTCCTCTATCTCGATCCGCATCTCCGCCGGAAGCTGCTGCCGCAGCTCGCCTCGCGGGCCGCTCACGATGGTCAGGTTATCGTCCTCGACCCGCACGGTCACGCCGGCCGGGATCTCGATGGGCATGTTACCTACTCTCGACATTGTCCTGTCTCCCTGTCGGCCCGGCGCTACCAGACCTGGCCGATGACCTCGCCGCCGATGCCGCGCTTGCGCGCATCGCGGTCGGTCATCACGCCCTGACTGGTGCTGATGATA
Organism: uncultured Armatimonadia bacterium; assembly: GCA_964617715.1. GTDB lineage: Bacteria > Armatimonadota > Zipacnadia > Zipacnadales > UBA5352 > JALGVA01. The sequence goes on from CAZTZN010000029.1 coordinate 4,251, forward strand.
GCCACGCCCAGTCCGCTGAGCACACGCGGCAGCTTGTCCTTGCCCGCGTACACCCGGCGCCCGGGCTTGCTGATACGCTTGAGGCCCTGGATCACGGGCTCGCGATGCTCATCGTAGCGCAGCCGGATGCGCACCGTCCGGCCGCGGTTGATGAGCTGATAGCCGCGGATGTAGCCCTCACGGTGGAGGATCTTGGCGATCTCCAGGTGGATCTTGGAGACCGGCACATCCACGTCGAGATGTCGTGCCAGTGCCGCGTTGCGCACACGGGTCAACATGTCTGCAATCGGGTCTGTCAAGACAGCCATTGCTTTCCTCCCGCGGCCGCCACGGCTGCGGCCGCCGTGCATCTGACCAAGCCACTTGAGGGCTCGCTGCTCACCGGGCCACGCGGCCCGATCATCCCCCAGCTACCAGCTCGACTTGCGCACGCCGGGGATGTTCCCTTCCAGCGCGTTCTCGCGGAAGCAGATCCGGCAGATGCCGAACCTGCGCATGTACCCCCGGCGCCGGCCACACAGCGCACACCGGTGATAGTCACGCGTCCGGAACTTGTGGCTACGCTGCGCATCGTTGATCCACGACTTCTTCGCCATCACATGGCCTCCCGGCACTCAGCCTAACCGCGCGCCAGCGGCAGTCCCAGCGCCACCAGCAGCTCGCGGGCCTCTTCGTCGGTCTCCGCGGTGGTCACGATCGCCACATCGAGGCCCTTGGATGTCTGCACGTCGTCGTAGTTCAGCTCGGGAAAGATCAGCTCGTCGGTGATGCCCAGCGTGTAGTTGCCGCGGCCATCGAAGGCGTCGGGCGATAGCCCGCGGAAGTCGCGGATACGCGGCAGCGCCACGTTGAACAGCCGGTCCACGAACTCCCACATGCGCGCCCCGCGCAGGGTCACGCGCACGCCCATGGGCTGGCCCTCCCGGATGTTGAAGTTGGCGATCGAGCGCCGGGCGCGTGTGACCGCCGGGGCCTGCCCCGCGATCAGGGCCAGTTCCCGACGCGCGGCATCCAGGGCATCGATGTCGGTTGCCGCATGATCGACCGTCATGTTCAGCGACACCTTGCGCAGCCGCGGCACCTGCCACACGTTGGTGTAGCCGAAGCGCTCCATCAGGGCGGGCGCGATCTCCTCCTCGAAGCGCGCCTTCAGCCGCGGTGTCACTATCTGTGCTGTCTGAGCCATCTCGTTCCCACCGATCCTGGCGGCCGCGCCGCCGGTCAATCCGCTAGACCTCGTCGATGTCCCTCCCGCACTTCTTGCACACCCGGATACGCCGGCCCTCGGCATCGCGACGGGCGCCCACGCGCGTGCGCTTGTCGCACTCGGGGCAGACCACCATCACGTTGGACGCGTGCAGCGGCGCGGGCGTCTCCATGATCCCGCCCTGGCGCACCTGCTGCGTCTGCCGCACCGCCTTCTTGACGATGTTGATGCCGTCAACGGTCACACGGTTGCGCAGCGGATCGACGTTGATCACCTTGCCGCGCCGCACGCGCCCGCGGGTCGAACGGTCCTTGCCCGCGATCACCTCGACGGTGTCGCCCACCTTGATCCGCATCTTGGTCCTGGTGTCCTCGCGACTCATGCTCCACAACTCCTGATGCGCCTCAGATGACCTCGGGCGCCAGGGATACGATCCGCATGTATTGCTTGTCACGCAGCTCACGCGCAACCGGGCCGAACACGCGCGTGCACTGCGGGTTCTTGTTCTCGTCCACGATGACGGCCGCGTTATCGTCGAAGCTGATGACGGTGCCGTCGGGACGCTGCACCCGATCGCGACAGCGGACCACCACGGCGCGCACCACCTCGCCCTTGGGGATCGGGCTCTGCGGCGTCACCGCCTTGGTCGAGGCAATGATCTCGTCGCCCAGCGACGCGTACGGCGACCGCCCACGCCCCATCACGCGGATGCAGAACAGTGACCTGACGCCCGAATTGTCGGCGACCTTCAGTCGCGTCGTTGTCTGAATCATTGCTGCTTCCCTCGCATCTGCTGCGGCTCGGGGCGCGGGGCCACGGCCGGCTTACTCGTCTTCGCTCTCTGCGCGCCGCCGGGCCTCCGCGACCACCTGTTCGGTCAGGTGCGCCGGCAGCTCTTCGTAGTGCGAGAACGACATCTCGTAGCTCGCGCGCCCCTGCGAGATCGAGCGCAGGTCGGCCGCGTAGCGCATCATCTCGCTCTGAGGCACCTGGGCCTTGATGGCCTGCATGGACCCGACCTGCTCGGTGCCCAGTATGCGGCCGCGCTTGGCGTTGAGGTCGCTCATGATGTCGCCCATGATGTCCTCGGGGCCGGTCACGATCACGTTCATGATCGGCTCGAGCAGCACCGGCTGAGCTTCCTCCATCGCCTTGCGCAACGCGATGCCCGCCGCGGTCTGGAACGCCATGTCCGACGAGTCCACCGGGTGTGAGGACCCGTCGTCGAGCGTTATGCGCACGTCCACGATGGGGTAGCCGGCGATGGTGCCCCGCGCCATGGCCGCGCGCAGGCCCTTCTCGACCGCCGGGATGTACTGCGTCGGCACCGAGCCGCCCTTGATGGCGTTGACGAACTCGAAGCCCGAGCCGCGCTCGGCCGGCTCCACGCGGATCCACACGTCGCCGAACTGCCCGCGCCCGCCGGTCTGCTTCTTGTGCCGGCCCTGGACGCGCACGGCCCGGCGCACCGTCTCCTGGTAGGCCACGCGCGGCTCGCTCATGGTTACGTCCACGTCGTACTGGTTGCGCAGCTTGGCGAGGGCTACGTCCAGGTGCATCGGCCCCAGCCCGCTGACCAGCAACTCCCCGGTCTCGGTGTTCCGGTGATACCTCAGGCCCATGTCCTCCGCGGTCAGGCGCGTCAAGGCGTCGGACATCTTGTCGGCGTCGGCGCGCGAGGCGGCGGTGACCGCCACGGCGTACATCGACTCCGGAGCATCGGGGGGCGGCACCCGCAGGTCCCTGCCCTGGGCCGCGAGCGTGTCACCGGTGCCGGTGTTCTCCAGCCGCACCGCCGACCCCATGTCACCGGCCACCAGCTCGGGCACGTTCTCCGTCTCCCGAGCCTGCGTCACCGCCAGCCCCGAGAGCCGCTCGCGCTCTCCGCTGGTCGTGTTGTAGATGTCGCTGTCGGCCTTGATTGTGCCCGAGAGCACGCGCAGCAGGCTCACCCGGCCCACGTAGGGGTCGGTCATGGTCTTGACCACGATGACCGCGGTCTCACCCGCCGGGTCGGCGCTCAGCTCGACCTGCTCCTCGCCCATCATGGCCACGCGCGGCGGCGCGTCGGCCGGAGAGATGGCGACATCGACCAGGAAGTCGAGCAGAGGCTTGACGCCGATCTCCTGAGTGGCGCTGGTGCACAGCACCGGGACCAGCGTGCCCGCGCCGATGGCCGCGCGCAGCCCGCCGATCAGCTCCTCCTGCGTCAGCTCTCCCTCTTCCAGGTACTGCATGGTCAGGTCGTCGTCGGTGGCGGCGACTGCATCGATCAGCAACTCGCGCGCCTCAGCCACTTCGTCGGCCATCTCGTCGGGCACCGGCGCCTCTTCGCCCGCGCCCAGCCACGCCCTGCCCGAGAGCAGGTCAACGACGCCCGTGAAGCTCGCCCCCTGGCCGATCGGAATCTGCACCGGCACGGCCTCACAGTCGGGCAGGCTGTCCTTCATGCCGGCCACGACGGCCTCAAAGTCGGCGCGCTCGTTGTCGAGCTTGTTGACCACGCCGATGGCGCGCACGTTCATCTGCCGCGCCGCATCGTACATCTTGATCGTGTGCACCTCAACGCCCGCCGCGGCGTCCATCACCAGCAGGGCGTTCTCGGTGGCCCACAACCCGTAGAGCGCATCCACCAGGAACTCCGAGTAGCCCGGGCAGTCCACCACGTTCACCTTGACATCGCGGTGCTCAAGGTGGCACAGGGCGAGCGAGATGGACATACTGCGCTCGCGTTCCTGCTCCTCGTAGTCGGCCACGGCGGTGCCGGCATCGACGGACCCGAGGGCCGTGATCGCCCCTGCGGTGTGCAGCAGAGCCTCGTTGAGCGAGGTCTTGCCCACCCCACGGTGTCCGACCAGGGCGACGTTGCGCAGGTCCTGTGGTTGCCAACTCAATTGCGGTTCCTCCCGGTCACTTCATCAGCCCGTCTAGCGCGCGCGGCGAATGATCTCGACAACCCGCCAGGACTTCTCCCGGCTCAGCGGACGGCACTCCATGATCCGCACGCGGTCGCCCACACGACATTCGTTGCGCTCATCGTGCGCCTTGAACTTGGTGCCCCGCCGCAGCACCTTGCGGTACAACCGGTGCCGGGTTGTGCGCTCGACCCGCACCACGACGGTCTTGTCCATCTTGTCGCTGATGACAATGCCCTCGCGCGTCGGCTTGTGACTGGTGCGCTCGCTCATGGTTCGTGCCTCGCTTTACCGTCAGCGGCCCCTGCTCAGGCCCAGCTCGCGCTCGCGCAGGATGGTGTTGATGCGCGCGATCGCCTTGCGGTACTTGCGGATCCGGTTCGGGTCGTCGATCTGACCCGACGCGGTGCGGAAGCGCAGGTTCTGCAGGCTCTCGGTCACCTGCGCCCGCCGGTCGCGCAACTCCTCGTCGGTGCTCTCGCGGAGCTGTTCGATGAAGTCGGTGGTTGTCTTCGCGTCGTCAGGCATCTTCAAGGCCCTCCCGGGTCACGAACGCCGTCTTGATCGGCAGCTTGTGCGCCGCCAGGCGCATCGCCTCACGCGCCAGCTCGGGGGTCACGCCGGCCATCTCGAACATGATCCGGCCCGGCTTGACCACGGCCACGAAGTACTCCGGGGCGCCCTTGCCCTTACCCATCGGCATCTCCTGGCCCCGCTTGGTCACGGGCTTGTCCGGGAAGATGCGGATCCACACCTTGCCGCCGCGCTGGGCCGCGCGCGTCATGGCCACCCGCGCCGCCTCGATCTGTCGCGACGTGATCCACGCCGGCTCGAGCGCCTTCAGCCCGAAGTCGCCGAAGTCCACGTTGCAGCCGCGATACGCCTTGCCGCGCATGCGACCGCGCTGCTGCTTGCGGAACTTGCTCCTCTTAGGCATCAACATCGCCGGCATCCTCCTCGGCGCTCTCGTCCTCGTCGGTGGCTTCGTCCGCGTCGTCGGCCGGAGGCTGCTCGTCGGCGGCGTCCGCGGCCGTCTCCTCGGGGCCGGCCGAGACGGCTTCGCTCTCCTCGACCTCCGCAGTCAGCAGCTCGTCGATCTCGGCGACCTCCTCGGCCATGGTCTCCTCGGCATCCTCGGTCGCGGGCGTGGTCTCGACGTCGGCCTCGACCCCAACGGTCTCCACGGCCTCCACCGCGGCGGGTTCGGCCTCCGCCTGCGGCGCCTCAACCGCCTCGACCCCGGCCTGCGCCACTTCGGCGGTCTCGCCGGCGACCTCGGCCTCCTCGGGTTGGGCCTCCTCAGCCTCGACCATCACCTGGCCCTCCGGCGGCGACGGCGGCGGCGGCAGGATTTCGCCGTTGCACACGAACACCTGCACGCCGATGTGTCCGTAGCCGGTCACGGCCTCGGAGAACCCACGGTGCACGTCGGCGCGCAGCGTGTGTAGCGGCACGCTTCCCACCGGGCCCACGCGCTCGGTACGCGCGATCTCGGCGCCCATCAGTCGCCCGCTCACCGCGACGCGGATGCCCTCGACGCCCGCGCGCATGGCGCGCTCGATCGCCTGACCGATGGCCCGGCGGATTGACGCGCGCCGCTCGATCTGGCCGGCGATCTCCTCGGCGATGAGCTGCGCGTTGGTCTCCGGGTTCTTGGTCTCCTCGACGTTGACCCGCACGCGGCCGCTCATGATGCCGTCGAGGTCGCGGCGCAGGCGATCGACGTCCGAGCCGCCACGCCCGATGATGATGCCGGGCTTGGCACTCTCGATGGTCACCGTTGTGGTGCCCGCGGCGCGCTCGATCTGGATGTCCGAGATGCCCGCATGGTGGTGCCGCTCGAGAATGGTCTTGCGCGCGGTCAGATCCTCGACGAGCTGGTCGCGGTAGCTACGGCCCTGGGCAAACCACTTGCTGCGGGTGTCACGGATGATTCCGAGGCGGAATCCGTAGGGATGCACTTTCTGACCCATCCACTGTCAGCTCCCTGGCGTGGCGCCGGCCACTGGGCGCCGGCTGTCTCCTGCTACTCGTCGCTCTCTTCGCCGTCGGTGAGGACAACGGTGACATGACAGGTGCGCTTGCGGATCCGGTCGGCGCGTCCCCGCGCGCGCGGCTTGATGCGCGGGATCGTCAGTCCGTCATCCACGTAGGCCTTCTCGACCAGCAGATCCTCGGGGTCGAGGCCGAAGTTGTTCTCCGCGTTGGCGACTGCGGACTCGAGCACCTTGGACAGCTCCCGGCAGGCGGGGCTGACGTGCACCGCCAGGATGGCCCGCGCCTGGCCGATGTCCTTGCCGACGATGAGCTGGGCATATCGCCGCACCTTGCGCGGCCCGCGCCGCAGATACTTCGCCTGTGCCTTCACCTGCATGGTGCTGTCTCCTCGCTGCTAGTCGCGCTGCACGCGCGAGACGCGGTCGGACCGCCCGCCGCGCATGCCCCGGTAGGTGCGGGTCGGGGAGAACTCCCCGAGCTTGTGCCCGACCATGTTCTCCGTGATGTACACCGGCACGTGCTTGCGCCCGTCGTAGACTGCGATGGTGTGCCCCACCATCTCCGGGAAGATGGTCGAGCGCCGTGACCATGTGCGGATGATCCGCTTCTCCCCCTGCTCGTTCATCTGGCGGACCTTCCGGAGCAGATGCTGATCCGCGAACGGGCCCTTCTTGAGTGACCTGGCCATGGTTTTGCTCCCTGTGCGCGCGAGCTTGCGCCGACTCTAGCGACCGTAGCGCCGCCGGACGATGAAACGGGTTGACGGCTTGCTCTTCTTGCGTGTGCGCGTCCCCAGCGTTCGCCAGCCCCACGGACTGCGCGGGGCATCGTGGCCGATGGGCGCCTTGCCCTCGCCGCCACCGTGCGGGTGGTCTACCGGGTTCATGGCCGAACCGCGCACCGTCGGGCGGATGCCCTTCCAGCGTTTGCGACCCGCCTTGCCCAGCGATACATTGCCGTGGTCCACGTTGCCCACGCGCCCCACCGTGGCCCGGCAGCGCGCATCAACCATGCGCATCTCACCGGAGGGCAGCCGCAGCAACGCGTAGCCCGCCTCGAGTGCCACGAACTGCGCCTCGGCACCGGCGCTGCGCGCGAGCTGGGCCCCCCTGCCCGGCGTGAGTTCCACGCAGTGCACCACCGTGCCGACCGGAATGCTCTCCAGCGGCAGGGCGTTGCCCACGCGGATGGGGGCCTGCGGCCCCGACACGACCGTCGCGCCTTCGCGAATGCCGTCGGGCGCCACGATGTAGCGCTTCTCGCCGTCTACGTAGTGCAGCAGCGCAATGTGAGCCGAGCGGTTCGGATCGTACTCGATCGCCGCCACCCTGGCCGGCACGCCGTCCTTGTCACGCTTGAAGTCGATCTCGCGCAGTCGTCGCTTGTGCCCGCCGCCCTGATGGCGGACGGTGACCTTGCCGCGCATGTTGCGGCCGGCCTTCGAGTTGCGCCGTCCGGTGGTCAGGCTGCGCTCGGGCGCCTTCTTGCTCACCTCGGAGCGGTCGGCCTGAACGTACTGTCGCCGCCCCGGGCTCGTCGGATTGTGATGTTTGAGGGCCATCGCTTGCTCTCTCCCGTCGCTCGCGCTGCCGGATGCGCCCGCCTAGCCACCCATCTCGACGACGTCGATGGATTCGCCGGGGGCCAGCGTGACCAGGGCCTTCTTGCGCTCGGCGGTGCGGCCGGTGCCGTGCCGGTAGCTGCGCTGCCGCGTCTTGCCCCTCACGCGCATGGTGTTCACGTTCGTCACCGTCACTCCGAACAGCGCCTCCACGGCGCGCCGGATCTCCACCTTGTTCGCCGACGGATCGACCTCGAAGGTGTAGGTGCGCAACCGCTCGGAGTCGCGCATGCTCTTCTCGGTCACCACCGGCCGGCGGATGATCTGCCGGTAGTAGTTGAGCTGCTCGCTGCTAAGCATGTGCGCCCACTCCCTCGCTCAGCGCCGCCAGGCCCGCCTGGCTGATGATGATCGTATCCGCCAGGATGACCTCACGCGCGTTGATGTGCGGCGCCTCACGCATTACCACCAGCGGAAGGTTGCGCCCACTCTTGTAGAGCTTCTCATCCCGCGCTTCGTCCGCCCCCAGCAACATCAGCACCCGCCCCTCGGCGCCCAGTGCCTCCAGCCGCTGCGCGAACTGCCGCGTCGAGATCTCCTCCATCGTCATCTCGTCCACGATCATGATGGCGCCGTCATGCATCTTGGCCGACAGCGCAGCCATCAGCGCCTGTCGGCGCATGCGCCGCGTGAGTTTCGGTCGGCGTCGCCGGCCGCAGGGGCCGTGCGCCACGCCACCGCCCACGAACAGCGGGGCTGTCTGGGCGCCGTGGCGCGCCCGGCCGGTGCCCTTCTGCCGGTACCACTTGGCCTTCGTCCTGTCCACTTCGGACCGGCGCAGAGTGCGTGCCGAGTCCTGGGCCATCGCCCACTCCACAGCCACCACGGCCTGGTGAATGAGCGCATGGTTCACCTTGGCGGCGAAGATCTCATCGGCCAGCTCAACCTGCCCGACCTTCTCGCCCTGAGCGTCGTAAAGCGCCACCTCAGGCATCAGTCATCGCTCCCTTGCTCGGCCTGCGACTGTGCCTTGATCTCCAGCAGGCCGCCGCGCGGGCCCGGCACCGCACCCTTGATCAGCAGCACGTTGCGCTCAAGGTCAACCCCCACGACCTGCAGGCCGCTGGTCGTGCAGCGTTCGGCGCCCATGTGCCCGGGGCTGCGCTTGCCCGGGAAGACCCGCTGCGCGTCGGTAGCCCCCGCCGACTGCGGTGAGCGGTGCACTTTCGAGCCGTGGCTTGCGGGTCCGCCGCGGAAGCCGTGGCGCTTGACCCCGCCCTGGAAGCCCCGGCCCTTGCTGGTGCCGGTCACCTGCACCAACTGCCCGGGCCGGAACATCTCCACCGTCACCTGCGTGCCCGGCTCAAGCTCCTCGTCCGCAGTCACGCCGAACTCGCGCACATAACGGTGCGGATCCACGTTGCGTGAAAGGAAGTGCCCGAGTTCGGGCTGATTCAGCCGGCTCGGCGCCACCGGCTCGAAGCCCAGTTGCACGGCCTCGTAGCCGTCGGTCTCAGCGGTCTTGCGCTGCACCACTACGCACGGACCCGCCTGCACGACGGTCACCGGGATCGCCTTCCCGGCGTCGTCAAAGATGCGCGTCATCCCGACCTTCTTGCCCAACAGTCCTGTCGGCATCGCTGTCACCAACTACCCGTCGCTGTTCCGCCCTTATGCCGTGTACGTCTTGATGGCCACGTCAACGCCGCCGGGCAGGTCCAGCTTCATGAGCGCGTCAACGGTGCGCGTGGTCGAGTCAATAATGTCGATGAGCCGATGGTGCACGCGCGTCTCGAAATGCTCCATCGTGCGGCTCGCCCGCCCCAGCGCGGTGGGCTTGACCACGCAATGCACGTGTTTGCGCGTGGGCAGGGGGATCGGCCCGGAGACCTTCGCGCCGGTGCGCTCGGCGGTCTCCACGATCTTCTGCGCCGACCGGTCGAGCAACTTGTGGTCGAACGCCTTGAGCTTGATGCGAATCTTGTTGGCCTTGGCCATCGCCGTGTCCCTCCGGGCCTACCGGCCCATCGATCGCGTGGGCCCGGTCAGCCCACAATCTGACGCTGCTGTTCCTCCGGTACCGGCTGGTACCGATCCGGCTCCATCGAGTAGGTCGCGCGGCCCTGGGTCAGCGAGCGCAGTGCCGTGGCGTAGCCGAACATGTTCACCAGCGGCACCTTCAGGTCGATCGTGCGCGTGTTGCCCGCGGTGGCCTTGACCTCGACGATCTCCGCTCGTCGCGTGGTCAGGTCGTTGACCACATCGCCGAAGTACTGCTCGGGCGTGACCACCTCGGCCGCCATCACCGGCTCGAGCAGCACCGGCCGACCGGCCGCGAACGCCTTGTGGAACGCCCGGCTCGCCGCCACTCGGAAGGCCACGTCCGACGAGTCGACCTCGTGGTACGACCCGCCCAGCACCGTGCACTTGACCCCGACCACCGGGTAGCCCGCCAGCGTCCCCGCCGCCATCGCTTCGCGGACCCCGGCCTCCACCGAGCGCCGGAATTCCGGCGGAATCTCGTTGCCCTTGCTCTTGTCCTCGTATATCAGCCCGGCCTCGGTGCTCGCCGGCTCCAGTTCAAGGATCACATGCCCGTACTGCCCGCGCCCACCGGTCTGACGCACGAAGCGGTCCTCGCCCCGCGCCGGCTGCGTAACGGTTTCGCGGTAGGCCACGCGCGGCCGGCCGGTGTTGGCCTCCACGCCGAACTCGCGCTTGAGCCGATCGACCGTCACTTCCAGGTGCAGCTCGCCCATCCCCGCGATCAGATGCTGGCCGGTCTCGCGATCCGTGTCGAGTCGCAGCGTCGGGTCTTCCATGGCCAGCCGCTGCAGCGCCGCCCCCAGCTTCTCCTCGTCGGCCTGCGAGCGCGCCTCGATCACCATCGAGATGACCGGCTCGGGGAACGTGATGCGCTCCAGCACCAGCGGCGCGTTAAGCGCACACAGCGTGTCGCCCGTGGTAGTCTGATCCAGGCCTACCGCCGCAACGATGTCGCCGGGGCCGATCTCCTCAATCTCCTCACGCCGGTTCGCATGCATCCGCAGCAGCCGCTGGATGCGCTGCTTCTTGCCGCTGTCGGCGTTGAGCACCTGGTCGCCCACTCGGGCGCGACCTGAGTAGCAACGGATGTAGGTGATGTGGCCGACGAACGGGTCCACCGCGACCTTGAAGGCGAAGGCGCAGAACGGCTCGTCATCGCGTGGCGCCCGCGTCTGCTGCTCTCCGGTCTCCGGATGCTCGCCCACCACCGGCGGCACGTCCAGCGGCGACGGCAGATAGCGCACGATCGCGTCGAGCAGGAGCTGAATGCCCTTGTTCTTGAACGCCGACCCGCACAGCACAGGCACCAGTTCGCAGGCGATGGTGGCCCGCCGGATCGTCTCCCACATCTCCTCGGCCGTGGGCTCCTCGCCCGCGAAGAACTTGGCCTCGAGGTCGGGGTTGATGTCCGCGAGGCTTACCACCAGATGCTCGCGGAAGGCGGCGACCAGATCGCGCATCTTCTCGGGGACCTCGCCCTCCTCGGGCGGCACATCCTCATCCTCCGAGAAGTACCACGCGCGCTGTTCGACCAGGTCCACCACGCCGCGGTGCTTCTCCTCATTGCCAATCGGGAGCTGGACGGCCACTGCCTCCGCGCCCAGCCGCTTGCGCATCTCGTGCAGCACGTCGTGGAAATCCGCCCCGATCCGATCCATCTTGTTCACGAACGCCAGGCGCGGAATATCGTACTTACTCGCCTGGCGCCAGACCGTCTCGGACTGGGGCTGGACTCCCCCCACCGCACAGAAAATGATCACCACGCCGTCGAGCACCCGCAGCGAGCGCTCGACCTCCACCGTGAAATCGACATGCCCGGGCGTGTCGATGATGTTGATGCGATGGTCCTTCCAGTTACACGTGGTCGCCGCCGAGGTGATGGTGATGCCTCTTTCCATCTCCTGCGGCATCCAGTCCATCGTGGCGTCGCCGTCGTGGACCTCCCCCATGCGATGCACCTTGCCGGTGTAGTACAGGATGCGCTCGGTGGTGGTGGTCTTGCCGGCATCGATATGCGCGGCGAAGCCGATGTTCCTGGTTTTGCTCAACGTGTCCACAGACGACACCAATGTTCACCCACGTGCGTGCGACACTGTATGTGATCGGCCCGAGGCCGTTTCCTCGTTCGCGTTGTGTTCGGCCGGCGCCGTTGGCTCGCAGCCCGTGGCCCGCAGCTCGCAACTGGCCACTACCACCGGTAATGAGCATACGCCTTGTTGGCCTCGGCCATGCGGTGCATCTCCTCGCGGCGGCGCACGGCCGCGCCCTCGCGATTGGCCGCGTCCGTGACCTCGCCCGCGAAGCGCTCGACCATGGTGCGCTCGCCGCGCGCCCGCGCGGCGGCGACAATCCAACGCACGGCCAGCGTGAGCTGGCGCCCGGTCTCGACCTCAACCGGGACCTGATAGGTGGCGCCGCCCACACGGCGCGGCCGCACCTCGAGGTTGGGCATGACGTTACGCAGGGCGTTGCGCAGCACCTCGAGCGGGTTCTCGCCGGTGCGCTCGGCAATGAGCTGCATGGCGCCGTAGAAGATCTTCTCAGCGGCGCTCTTGCGGCCGCCGAGCAGGATCTTGTTGATGAAGCGCGTCACCAGACGGCTGCCGAACACCTCGTCCGGCTTAAGCTCACGCTTTGGGGCCGGGCCCTTCCTGGGCAATGCGAAGCACCTCTTTCACAACCGCCGCGCCGCATCGGTCGCAGGCACAGCGGGGTGCGACTACTTGGGCCGCTTGGTTCCGTACTTGGAGCGCGACTGCCGGCGATCCTCGACACCGGCCACGTCAAGCGTGCCGCGCACGACGTGGTACTTCACCGAGTTGAGGTCCTTCACGCGACCACCGCGCACCAGCACGATGCTGTGCGGCGCCACGTTGTGGCCCTCGCCGGGGATATACGCCGTGACCTCCTGGCGATTGAACAGCCGGACGCGACACACCTTGCGCAGGGCCGAGTTGGGCTTCTTGGGCGTCTGTGCCCACACCCTGGTGACCACCCCACGCCGCTGCGGAGCGCCGTCTACCCGCTTGGACTTGCGCTTGATGGCGTTCCAACTGAACTTGAGCGCGGGCGCCCTGACCTTCTTTTCCTTCTTCTCGCGGCCCTTGCGCACGAGCTGATTGATCGTCGGCATGTTGTGCTCCCTTTCACCGCGCTGCCTTACGGGCCCATGACGGCTGTTGGAACCCAGGTGGCAAGGACGCAAAACGCCCCTCGCACCGGAGGGGCCATCAAAGAGTCTCGCCGCTTTCGGCACCCGCAATGGCTGCGGGCACCGCAGATTCGGTGAAATCCTTGCTGTGGCGTGCGCCCCTTTGTCACCTGTGGCCGGTCACGAATGCGTCGCAATCCGACCGAAGTTTTCCCAGCCCCACCACGTCAAGCCGCCACGGCCAGTTCGCAGTCGCGTTTCCCTGGGTGCGTGTGTGCGACGCGCTTGTCCGTGCAGCGAGAAGTGATTATACCGGCCCTGCCGCGCCGAGTCAAGACGATTTCGCCCGAATCTGCAGATTTCCCGCGAATTCTCGCACCCGGCGATGACGGGCCGCCGGAGCCGACCTCCGGCGGCCCATCCAATCGTCCACAGTCGCGGCGCCTACTCCCCGCCCTCGGTGGCCTGGGCCTCGCGCTTGGCGGCTGCGGCCTCGACGTCACCGAGCAGCCGCTCCATGCTCTCCAGCTCGCTCGAGCGCTTCTTCGCGCCACGCGCCGCGATGTCTTCCAGCACATCGCCCGAGAAGCCGACCTCGCGGTCGCGGTGCACGGGCATCCCCGAGCCCGCCGGAATCAGCCGCCCGATGATCACGTTCTCCTTGAGCCCGCAGAGCGGGTCACGCTTGTTCTCGCACGCCGCCTCGGTGAGCACGCGCGTGGTGCGCTGGAAGGAGGCCGCCGACAGGAAGCTGTCGGTGGCCAGCGACGCCTGAGTGATCCCCAGCAGCACCGGCTCGGCCGTCGCCTCCTGGCCGCCCAGCTCCCTGACGCGCTCGTTCTCGGCCATGAAGTCGAAGCGGTCAACCAGCTCGCCGGGCAGGAAGCGCGTGTCGCCGTGGTCGAGGATCTTCACCTTGAGCAGCATGCGCCGGATGATGGTCTCAATGTGCTTGTCGTTGATGTTGATGCCGTGCTGCTGGCGGTACACCCGCTGGATCTCGCGCAGCAGGTAGTCCTGCACGCCCTGGCGGCCCTGCATGGCCAGCAGCTTCTCGGGATCGACCGGGCCGGTGGTCAGCGGGTCGCCCGCACGCACCTCCATGCCCTCGGACACCAGCAGGTCCCCACGGTAGGGCACCAGGTGCTCGGTCCGGATCTTGACGGTCTCGACGCCGTGCTTCTTCAGCCGCTCGCGCACCTTCTTGAGCAGCTTCTCGCCGGCGTGCGCGATGGGCACGTCCTTCTCGCCGGGAGCGTACACGTCCTCGGCGAGGCGCTCGCCGCGGATGGCCTCGATGTCGGTGATCGGGTGCTCGGAGTGAATCACAACGGTGCGCATGCCGCGGGCGCTGACTTCGGCCACCACGCCATCGACGTCGGCGGTGATCGCCTGCCCCTTGGGCGTGCGCGCTTCGAACAGCTCCTCCACCCGCAGCAGACCGCGCACCGACGTCTCCAGCACCTTAAGCATGTCCTTGATGGCCTTGCGGCGCGTGCGGCCGCCACCGGCCATGTCGAGGGACACGCGGCCCTGGTCGATATCCTCCTGCAGACTGCGCAGGGCCTGCTGCTTGCGCTTCTTGACGTCGGCGACGCCGGTGATGTACTCGCCCGCTACGCCGCCGGTGTGGAAGGTGCGCATGGTGAGCTGCGTGCCCGGCTCGCCCACCGACTGCGCGGCGATGATGCCCACCGCAGTGCCCACCTCGACCAGCCGCTGCGTGGCCAGGTCGCGGCCATAGCACAGCGCGCAGATGCCGCGCGGCAGTTCGCAGGTCAGCGGCGAGCGCAGTCGCACCTGCCTGATGCCGGCCGCGACTACCTCCTCCGCCAGGATCTCCGTGATCTCGGTGTTGCGCTCGACGATCACCTCACCGGTCTCGGGGTGGATGATGTCCTCGGCCGCCCAGCGTCCGACGATGCGGTCGTACAGGTCCTGGTAGGTCTCGTCATCGTCGGGCACCGGCACGGTCTCGCCGCAGTACTGGCAGACGCCCTCGCGGTGGTAGTCAACCATCCCGCACGAGGGACAGTAGACGTCGTTGACATACATCGGCGTGACCGTATGCCCGTCGGGCGTGCCACAATCGTGCGCCATGATCATGGCATCCTGGGCAACGTCCACCAGGCGCCGGGTCAGGTAGCCTGCGTCCGCGGTGCGCAGCGCCGTGTCCGCCAGGCCCTTGCGTGCGCCGTGCGTGGACACGAAGTACTCCAGCAGGTCCAGCCCGTCGTGCAGGTTGTTCTTCACCGGCAGGTCCTCGATGAGCCGGCCGAAGGGATCGCTCATGAGACCGCGCATGCCGGTGATCTGCGAGATATGCGTCATCGACGCGCGCGCGCCGGAGTTGACCATCATCCACAGTGAGTTGAACGAGTCGATCGAGTCGAGGATGTTGTCCGATATCTCCCGGCGCGCCTGCTCCCACCGCGACAGCACGCTGCGCTCGCGCTCGTCCTCGGCGATGACGCCCTCCTTCGCCGCCCGGTTGATCCGCTCTACCTCGCGCTCGGCGCGGGCAATGATGCGGTCCTTGTCGGTGTCGATCTTCGTGTCATCCAGGCAGATGCTCAGCCCCGACATCGTCACGAACCTGAAGCCCAGCTCCTTGATCTCGTCCACAAGCTGCGCCGTGCGATGCTGTCCGTAGCGCCGGTAGCATTCCGTGACGATCTTCCCGAGCTGCTCCTTGGCCACGTCCACGTTGTAGTAGGGCATGTCGAAGGGCAGGTGGTGGTTGAACAGCACCCGGCCCACCGTGGTCAGCAGGATCTGGCGCCTGACGCGCACGGTCAGCTTCGTGCCGACCGCGCAGTTGCCCGCCAGACACTGCTGCGCGGCCACGACCTCGAGCCCCTCGCGCAGCGCCGCCTCCACGTCCGGCGTGGTCTCACCCGCCTGCGAGCCCTCGGTCACCGGCAAAGGCGCCTCGATCTCGCCCGCCTCTACGCCCTTCACCAACTCATCGGTCACCACGAAGCTGACTTCGCGCTCACGCACCGGATGTTCGTGAGTCACGTGGTCGGCCACCGTGCGTTCCAACTCGATCGCGGTCCTGGGGTGCAGTTCCAACGGGTTGCCTTTTTCGTCGGTGGCCTCCACCGAGATCTGGGGCAGGCGCACGTCAATGGCCTCGTGCAGGTCGATCTTGCGGTGCTCGTAGGCGCTCATGACCGCTTCCGCCGACTCGAAGTGCTTGCGCTCCTCGGGCGGCGGCGTCTGGCCGCTCTGCTGGGTCATGTAGTAGCAGCCCAGCACGATGTCGTACACCGGGTGCGCGATGGGCTCGCCGTTGGCCGGCTTGAACAGATTCATCGAGGCGATCATCAGCAGACGCGCCTCGGCCTGCGCGTGCGCCGACAGCGGCACATGCACCGCCATCTGGTCGCCGTCGAAATCGGCGTTGAACGCCTGGCACACCAGCGGATGAAGCTGGATCGCCTTGCCGTCGATCAGCACCGGCTCGAAGGCCTGGATGCCCAGCCGGTGCAGTGTGGGCGCGCGGTTGAGCAGCACCGCCTTGTCCTGGATGACCACCTCGAGTGCATCCCACACCACCGGGTCCACGCGATCGACCATGCGCTTGGCGGTCTTGATGTTGGTGGTGTGGCCCTTGTCAACCAGCTCGTGCATGACGAAGGGCTTGAACAGCTCCAGAGCCATCTCGCGGGGCAGCCCGCACTGATGCAGCTTCAGCTCGGGGCCCACTACGATGACGGAGCGGCCCGAGTAGTCCACGCGCTTGCCCAGCAGGTTCTTGCGGAAGCGCCCCTCCTTGCCCTTGAGCATGTCGCTCAGGGACTTGAGCTGGCGGCGGTTGCTGCCCGTCACCGGGCGGCTGCGCCGGTTGTTGTCGATCAGCGCATCCACGGCCTCCTGCAGCAGGCGGCGCTCGTGGTTCACGATCGACTCGGGCGCGTTGATCTCAATAATCCGGCGCAGGCGGTTGTTGCGATTGATGACGCGTCGGTAGAGGTCATTGAGGTCCGAGGTGGCGAAGCGCCCGCCGTCGAGCTGCACCATCGGCCGCAACTCCGCCGGCAGCACCGGCAGCACGGTCAGCACCATCCACTCGGGCCGGTTCTTGGAGTTGCGGAAGGCCTCGACCACCTTGAGGCGCTTGACCGCGCGCGCCCGGCGCGCCCCGCCGTGCTCGTCGATCTCCTTGCGCAGCTCGCGTGCCAGCTCGTCGAGATCGACCTGACTGAGCAGCTCGCGGATCGCCTCGGCGCCCAGCCCCGCGTGGAAGACGCCCCCGAAGTCCTCGCCGAGCTGGCGCTCGAGCACCTCGATGAGTTCGAGCAGGTTGCGGTGACTGAACTCGCTGATGAGTTGCTTGGGCGCGAGGTCGAAGAGCGTCTCTACGGTCTCGTCAAGCTGCTCGATGCGCCGGGCCGCGGCGCTCTGCTCCTCCTCGATGCGCCGCGACAGCTCCTCTTCGCTGGTGACGCGCATGGGGCGCGTGTAGCTGCTGTCGAGGATGGCCTCGAGGTCCTCGTCGTCAACGTCGAGTTCCCCCTCCGCGCTGCTGTCTTCCTCCTCGGCCTCTTCTTCGCTGGCCGCGAGGTGCTCCTCGTAGCTGATGCGCAGTTGCTCGATAGCCTCCTCCGTGGCGGCGCGGATCTCGTCCTTCTCGCGCTCCACCGCCTCGAGGATATCGGCCCGACGCTTGTGCAGCCGCTGTCCGTCAACAGCGGTCACGATGTAGGAGGCGAAGTAGACGACCTCCTCCAGCGTGCGCCGCGACATGTCCAGCAGCAGGCTCAGCGGGCTGGGCACGCCCTTGAGGTACCAACTGTGACATACCGGCGCGGCCAGCTCGATATGGCCCATGCGCTCACGCCGCACCTTCGAGCGCGTGACCTCGACGCCGCAGCGGTCGCAGATGATGCCCTTGAACTTGACCTTCTTGTACTTGCCGCAGTGACACTCCCAGTCGCGTACCGGCCCGAAGATGCGCTCGCAGAACAGCCCGTCGCGCTCCGGGCGGTAGGTCCGGTAGTTGATGGTTTCGGGCTTCTTGACCTCACCCCGCGACCACGAACGAATCTCCTCCGGAGAGGCCAGGCCGATGGTTACCGCTTCGAACTCTGTAGTGGAGACGGGCAAGTTCGGTCGCCTCCTGTATCCTTTGTGCCCCGGCGGGCAGGGCCCGCGGGGTCATGTCCGTTGTGTGTTCCCGGCGCCGAGGCCGGGCCGCCGGTGCCTGCTCGCACAGTTGCCTGTGCTTCAGACGCCTGCCAACAGCTTGTGCGGGCGAGGGCGCCTGCATTATTGCGGACCGTCGTGACCTTCCTGCGAGACACATCCCTGCGACAGACGCCCTCTGGTGTCGCGCCGCTCTCACCGCAACGCGCGCAGACCGGTACTAGCGCAGGTCGCCGGTGTCCGAGCTGATGTCCACCAGGTTCCCGGACCGGTCTTCGATGCTGACATCCAGCGCCAGGGCGCGCATCTCGTTCACCAGGATCTTGAAGGCCTCGGGCACGCCGGGCTCCTCCATGTTCTGGTCCTTGACGATGGCCTCGTATGTGGCGACGCGACCGGCCACGTCGTCGGACTTGACCGTGAGCATCTCCTGCAGGCAGTTGGCGGCGCCGTAGGCCTCCAACGCCCACACCTCCATCTCGCCGAAGCGCTGGCCGCCGAACTGCGCCTTGCCCCCCAGCGGCTGCTGGGTGATCAGTGAATACGGGCCGGTGGAGCGGGCGTGGATCTTGTCCTCGACGAGCTGCAGAAGCTTGAGGATATACATGTACCCCACCAGCACCGGCTGGTTGAAGGCCTCGCCGGTGCGGCCGTCGTAGAGCGTGGTGCGCCCGGTCTCGCCGTCGAGCTGAGCCATCGTGTACGCGTTCGCGGCCGCGGCCTCGACGATGAGTTCGTAGGGCCGGCGGTCGGTGGCGCGGCTCCACGCGTAGGGGCTTACACCCAGCCACTCGGCCAGCGGCTCAAGGTCGTCCTTGTCGTGCGCGGCGAGTTGCTCGATGATCTGCTCCTCGATCTCCTCCGAGGTCTCACCGTCAAGCAGCGATGCATCAACCACCTCGCCGAAGTGGTTCAGCTCACAGTCGGCATAGCTCAGGAGCGCCTCCCGGCGCATACGCAGCCGCAGCGCCTGCATGCCCTCCATGATGTCCTCTGCAGTGATCCCCTCGAAGATGGGGGTGACGAACTCGAGGTTGTAGGCCTCGGCGATCAGCCCCAGGTGGGTCTCGAGGATCTGGCCGATGTTCATCCGCGAGGGCACCGTCAGCGGGTTGAGGCAGATGTCCACGGGCCGTCCGTCAGCGGTGTAGGGCATGTCCTCGACCGGCAGGATCTTGGAGATCACGCCCTTGTTGCCGTGGCGTCCGGTGAGCTTGTCGCCGACCATGATCTTGCGCCGCTGCGCCACGAACACGCGCACCAACTGGTTGACGCCCGGCTTGAGTTCGTCACCCGGGAGTTTCTTGAGCTTGCCGTCGCAGCGCGGGCAGCGTTCGCTCTCAGGCTGCTTGCCGAAGTCGTGTATCGTGCCGCAGGCCTGGCACTGGTACTTGTGCCGCGAGAACACCTTGGTGTCGATGACCACGCCCTTCTCACCATGCGGCACGCGCAGGGACACATCGCGCATCTCTTCGGCCTTCTTGCCGAAGATCGCGATGACCAGCTTCTCCTCCGCGGTCAGCTCGGACTTGCCCTTGGGGGCCACCTTGCCCACCAGGATGTCCTCGGCGCGCACCTCCGCCCCGATGCGCACGATCCCGGTGGCGTCGAGGTCGGCAAGCGCGTCGTCACCCACGTTGGGGATATCGCGCGTGATCTCCTCGGGTCCGAGCTTGGTGTCGCGGGCCTCGCACTCGTACTTCTCGATGTGGATCGAGGTCAGCTCGTCGTCATGGAGCAGTCGCTCGCTGATGAGGATCGAGTCCTCGAAGTTGTAGCCCTCCCACGGTACGAAGCACACGCGCAGGTTGCGGCCCAGCGCCAGCTCGCCATTGCGGGTCGAGGGGCCATCGGCCAGCGGCTGCCCGGCGCGCACCCGATCGCCCGCGCGCACCAGACGCGCCTGAGTGACGCAGGTGCCCATGTTGGTGCGTACGAAGTTCTCCAGCGGGTACTCGCCGCGGGTGCCGTCAACGTACTCGACCACCACGCGGCAGGCGCTGGCCTCGACCACACGGCCGTCCTTCTCGGCCAGCACCACCACGCCCGAGTCCTGGGCGGCGCGCCCCTCCATGCCGCTGCGTACCCACGGCGCCTCGGTCTTGATCAGCGGCACCGCCTGGCGCTGCATGTTCGAGCCCGCCAGCGCGCGCACGGCATCATCGTGCTCGAGGAACGGGATCAATCCGGTCGAGACTGAGAACACCTGGGAGGCGGAGTAATCGATGTACTCGACCTCCTCGGGCTCGACGGTCGCGAAGCCGCCCCGGTGGCGGCATTGCACCGGGCCCACCAGCCTGCCGTCAGCATCGCGCTTGGCGGAGGCGGAGGCGATGTAGCGCTCCTCCTCCTCATCGGCGGTCATGTAGGTGACCTCGTCGGTCACCACGCCGTTGACCACTCGCCGGTAGGGGGTCTGAATGAAGCCGTATTCGTTCAGTCGCGCGTGCAGCGCCAGGTAGCCGGTGAGGCCCACAAGCTGGCCCTCCGGGCTCTGCACCGGGCAGATGCGCCCGTAGTGGGAGTGGTGCACGTCGCGCACCTCGAGCTTGGCGCTCTGCTTGCTCAGCCCGCCGGGGCCCAGCGCCGAGACGCGCCGGGTGTGCGCCAACTCCGCCAGGGGGTTGACTTCGTCCATGAACTGCGAGAGCTGGCCCGAGCCGAAGAAGCTGTTGATGGCTGCCGAGATGGGCTTGGTGGAGATGACGTTGCCCGGCACCATCTCCTCAGGGTCCATCGACGTCATGCGCTCCTTCGCCACCCGCTCGGTGCGCATGAAGCCGGTGCGCAGCTGGCTCTGCAGCAGCTCGCCTACGGCGCGCACGCGCTTGTTCTGCAGGTGGTCGATGTCGTCGATGTCGCCCTCGCCGCGGGGCAGGCCCAGCAGGTAGCGCACCATCGCGACCACATCGGCGCGGGTGAGCGTGCGCTCCTCCGGGTCCACGTCGAGCCCGAGTTTGCGGTTGATCTTGTAGCGCCCCACGCGCGAGAGGTCGTAGCGCTTGACGTCGAAGAAGTAGCTGTAGAGCAGCGACTCGGCGCTCTCCACGGTGGGCGGATCACCGGGCCGGATCTTGCGGTAGACCTCCAGCAATCCCTGCTCGGCGGTGCCGCTCTCGTCGTCCTCGAGGGTGGCGCGCAGCTCGAAGGGCGCCCGGATCACATCCATCTTGGTCACGCCCAGGGAGCGCAGCTTCTTGAGCGCGTCGATGTCCAGCGCCTCCCACGCCTCGACGATGATCTCGCCGTCTTCGTCGGTCACGGTGCGCGTGGCGAAGAACTCCTCGTGCACCTCGATGCCCGGCAGGGCCTCCTGCTCGCGCTCCTCGATGTGCTTGAGCAGCGGCCGCACTTCGATGGTCTCCTCCTCGCCAAAGGCGAGCAGGATCTCCTCGTCGGTGCCGGTAGGCGGGATGCTTGCCGCCGACTCGGTCTCCAGCCACTGCAGCGCCCGCAGCAGCGCCGTGACCGGGAACTTGCGAGTCTGCCCCAGCTTGACCGAGATGACACCGTTGGCGGCGGTGTCGATCTCCAGCCACGCCCCGTCGGAGGGGATGACCTTGGCCGAGAAGCGTACCCGCCCCGCGGAGTCGATGGTGTCGGAGAAGTAGACGCCGGGCGAGCGCGCAAGCTGGCTGATGACCACGCGCTTGGCGCCGTTGATGATGAACTTGCCCCGATCGGTCATGATGGGCAGCTCGCCCAGGTAGACCTCACTCTCGGTGATCTCGGGGATCTCCTTGTTGATGAGACGCACCTTGACGTAGAGGGGGGCCTCGTAGGTGGCGTCGCGCTCGCGGCACTCCTGCATCGAGCGCGACGGCTCACCGATGGTGTAGTCGAGGAACTCCAGCGCAATGTTGCCGGTGTAGTCCTCGATCGGGCTGAAACTATCGAACAGTTCCCGCAGCCCGTGCTCACGGAACCACTTGTAGGACTCGGTCTGGATGCTGATCAGATCGGGCAACTCAGCCGGGTCGTACGACAGCTCCACGGAGCTGGGGATACGGGGCAGGTCCTGGGCCATACCCGAAAGCCTCCTCGCTACCGCACGAAAGCGAAGTGCACCATGCGTACACGCTCGAAGCGGCGTGCGCACAGCCGGGGGCGCACTCCGCGTCAATGAGGGAGGTTGGCGTGTTCACATGATGCTATGGGATTAGCACCCGCACGACAGCAGCGACGTTTGCGCAGGGCTCGGATGAGAAAGTATACCACGCCCCTCTTTGCCTGTCAACCCCCTGCGCGGTGTAAAATGGCAAAGCACAAATGTCGGGGTCTGAGCAAAGTAGAAATGTCCTTTCCGCGCGGATGCGGCCGCGTGTTGCTCACCCCTGTGGCGGCAGGTCCACCACTGCGCCGGTGTCCGTCAATCGCCGCCGCAGCTCCCCGACGGGCACATCGGCCAGCGCGCAGTCGCGTTCGGCCGCCAGCGCCGCCGCCAACCCGGCCGCTTCACCCATGGTCCAGCAGCAGTGGATCTCACGCAGCGCCTCCATGGCCTCGGCGTCCGCGTCCACGCACCGGCCCGCGACCGCAATGTTGTCGAGCCCCTGCGGCAGCAGCGAACGCAGCGGGATCTCGTACACCAGGTCGGGGTTGCGGAAGTCGTTGCCCAGCGCCACCGAATCGTCGTGGCGGGCCTGGGCGGTGAACTCCCCGAAGGTCATGCGGTGGCGGCATTTGATGCGCCGCGTGCAGCGCACGCCGATCTGCCACGCGGTGTCCATCAGCCACGCCTGCTCGAAGCCGGGCATGCGCTCGCGGAGCATCTGCACCATGACCCGAGCCGCGCGCCGCCCGCGCACCTCCATGCGCGAGAGCACCATCGGGTCGAGGAAGTCGCCCGGCGCCATGTGATTGTTGCCCCACACGACGCCCGGCTCGATCGGGAAGGGCGACAGCCCCAGGTAGCTCTCGTACCCGGCGGCGCTGCGGATCTCCTCGTGCAGCGCCCGCATGGCCTCGGCGTCCTCGGCCTTCGCCGCGTTCCAGCGCTCGAGGTCCACGTTGCCGATGCGCAAGGGCAGGCCGATCATCCGGTCGTCGCGCTCGAAGCCCGCGCCCGCGCATGCCGCCACGTCACCGTCGCCGGTGCAATCGACGATCATCTGCGCGCGGATCGCCTGCCGTCCGGCCTTGCTCTCGACGATCACTCCCTGCGGTCGGCCCCGCTCGCCGAACACTCCCACGACCCACGAATGCAGGCGCAGCTCCACGCCCGCTTCGAGGCACATCCGGTCCGAGAGCCACTTCAGGCCCTCGGGGTCGAAGAGGCTGCTGCCGCGGGCGGAGCGGTAGTCGGCCTCACCGCTCGCGATCAGTGTCTTCAGCGTCTCCTGGCCGATGCCGCCGATGACCTGGTGGCCGTCGCGCGTGAGCGGCGGCAGCACCAGCACCAGCCCGCCGGTGGCCAGGCCGCCCAGGCAGCCGTAGCGTTCGACCAGCATGGTGTGCGAGCCCGCGCGCGCCGCCGCCACCGCGGCCGCGGTCCCCGCCGGCCCTCCGCCGCATACCAGCACATCGACCTCGGCGACCACCGGAGTGTCGCGCGCCGGCTCCCGGATCGTCAACTGCGCCATCGCCGGTCCTCCCGCTCCGAATCTGTCTGCAATGCCACATTCGGCGGCCCGGTCGCCGGTTCCTTCCGCGCACCGCGGCAGGCCTCGCCCACACCCGCGGAGAATTTCCTTCGCGCAGTCCAGCAAGCTCACCGGGAGCGATGACCGTGATCCGGACCACGACGCTCATGACCCTCATGCTGCTGGCGCTGCCCGCGCTGGCCGACGACCTGGTGCTGATCAACGCCGGCCGGCCGCAGGCTGTGATCGTCGCGGCGCAAGAGGACGCCGCTGCAGCCGCCGAACTGCAGACGTACCTCGCGAAGATGTCCGGCGCGCAGTTGCCGGTCGTCGAGGCCGCCGATGCGGGTCCGCGCATCGTCCTGGGCGGCCTCGACGCGCAGACGCTCGCCGATCTCGACCTCGGCCTCGACGGCTGCGTGATCCGCCGCGAAGGAGAGGTGCTTCATCTGGCGGGCGCCACGCCCGCGGGAACTCTCAACGCGGTCTACCGCTTCCTCGACGGCCTGGGCGTGCGCTGGTACATCCCGGGCGAGATCGGCGAGGTCGTGCCTGAGCGCGCCACCATCGTCGCGGGCGACCTCGACGAGGTCTCGCGCCCCGACTTCCTGCACCGGGTCATCTGGCCGAGTCTGGCCGGGCACGGGATGAGCCAGCAGGACCGCGATGAGTGGAACCGGTGGGCGCGTCGCAACCTCTACGGCGGCGTGCCGGTGCACGTCGGGCACAACTTCCGCGGTATCGCGTCCGCGGATGAGTACTTCGAGCAGCACCCTGAGTGGTTCGCGCTGCGCAACGGCCAGCGCGATCGCAGCGGCCAGCTCTGCACCTCAAACCCTGAGGTGATCGCGCACACGGTCGAGGTCGCGCGGCGGTGGTTCGACGAGAACCCCGCGCAGACCATGTTCTCGCTCAGCCCCGACGACCACGCGCGCTTCTGCCACTGCCCCAACTGTGAGGCACTCGACCCGCCGGAGTATCGCGGCCGCGACACCGGCAAGGGCCGTCGGCTGCTGATCTTCGCCAACGAGGTCGCGCGGCGCCTGCAGGAGACCCATCCGGGCAGGAACGTGGCCTTCTACGCCTACTGGGGCGCGGTCGAGGCGCCGGGCGACATCGAGGCGCACCCCAACGTCATTGTCTTCTTCACGCCTATCGGCATGGCGTTCAACTACCCGCTGCAGGACCCGCGCTCACCCACCAACCGCGTCCACAATGAGTGGTACATCGGATGGGACCGCGTGGCGCATCAGATGGGCATCCGCCACTACTACAACTTCAGCTCGGTGCTGTGGATCCCGTGGCGCGTGCTCACCGATGAGCTGCGCTACGAGCACGAGCGTGACGCGAAGTACATGAACGCCGAGCTGTGGTCGGATGCGGAGGGTTCGGCGCTCAGCTACTGGATCCTCGCGCGCGTGCTCTGGGACGTGAACGCCGACATCGACGCGCTCTTCGACGACTATGTGACCGGCCTTTACGGGCCCGCCGCCGAGCCCATGCGCCGCTACTACGCGCGCCTGACCGAGGCGTGGAGCTACGGTCCCGAGGAGCTGCTGTGGCCGCGCACCCTCCAGCGCCAGCGGCCCTTCCTGCGCATGCTCACGCCCGGGGTGCTCTCGGCCTGCCACGCCGACCTGCGCGCGGCCCGTGCGCTGGCCCGCGGCGATGACACCCTCACCGCGCGCATCCGTATCTCGCAGGCATGGTTGGGATACATGAGCGCGTGGCGGCGCCATGCCGCGCTGCAGCTTGGCGTGGAGGAGGGCACAGTCGCCGAGCAGGCGCGCGCGGCCGCCGACTTGCTCGATAGCATCCACCTCATCAAGCGCTACGCGCCGGGCGCCATGCCCGAGATCGAGCGGATCCTGATGCCCTCAGCCACACAGCTCGCGTGGCTGGCGCAGGGCGCGGATGAGCTGGAGCCGGCCTTCCCGGACGCGCTCGCGCAGCCGCCCGGGGAGCCGCCCACGCTCTTCCGGAGCTCCAGCCGCCACCTCATCCTGAGCACCGGCGCGCCCTTCGAGGTGACCATCGGCCATCGGCGGGTGGGCTCCTCAGCCGATCCGGTGCGCTGGCAGATCATCGGCCCCGGCGAGACCGAGATCGCGGGCCAGGTGCCGGTCGGCGAGGAGGGCCACGCGACGATCGACCCGGCCGTCGAGGGCATCTACGTCATCATCCTGCAGGCCGGCTCGAACGCGGCCTCCATCGAGTCCACCGCACGCTACCTGGTGCACGACGCCTCAAACGGCCTGGGCATCGTCTACCGCGCCCGCCCGCTCTACTTCACGGTGCCGCCGGGCGTGACCGGCTTCTCGCTGTCCCTCGGCTGCAGCTCGGTGGGTGAGTCGGTGCACGCCGCGGTCATCAACCCCGACGGCGCGGTAGTTGCCGAGCAGGACGTACATGGGTCGGTGACGATGCAGATCGAGGTGCCGGCGGGGATGTCGGGTCGGGCGTGGCGCGTGGAACTGTCGGAGGCGGCCGAGGGCGTCTACGAGGACGTCGAGCGCCTGCGTTTCTCAGACGAAATCCCGCCCTTCGTCTCCGATGCGCCGGGGCGCCTGGTCGTCGAGAACTGAGGCCGCACGAAGGGGGAGCTGCCGTGTTGCGCCCAGGGCTGATGCTGACGACTGTGCTCGCCATCGCGGCGACCTCCGCGCTCGCGGAGGCCACGCTGGAGGTTGTTCAGCAGCGCACCTTTGAGGAGCCGATCCGCAGCGTTGTGGGAGACCTGCGCGATCCCGCCGGGGTGTTCGTCGGTGGGCAGATCCTCTGGCTGAACCCCGACTGGACCACGTCCGAGGTGACGCCGCTTGATGAGGATGCCCACTACGTGGACTCATCGCCCGGCGGGACGTTCTACGCGGTGCAGACGTCCGGGTATGAGTCGCCTGCGCGCACTCGCCTCTACCGGCGCCCGCACGAGTACATCTGCCGGCTCACGCCACAAAGTCGCGTCTGGATCTCGAACGACGGGCACGTTGCTGCCGGGACCGTCTTCACGCCGAGCGGCCCATGCCAAGTGACGGTCTGGCTGCCCCCACCGGGCGCCGTGCTTCGATGGGAGACCAACCGCGCCTTCGCGCACATGGAGGGAGCGCTGGCTCCCGACGGTTCGCGCTTCGTCTTCTGGGGCGGCGGCCTCGGTCCGCCAGGCAGCCCGCCCGTGCTTGAGGTCTACGAGCCGGTGACCAGGCGACACTGGTCGGTCGCGCTGAGAGGGCACGAGATGGCACTGGGATACGGCATCGACGTCTGCCTTCTCGAGGATGGCTCGATGCGCGCGGCGATCGACATGCGCCTGCGCGACGGCCGGTGGCTCGTGCGTCTCATGCGGCTCCGGCAGACCGGAATGGCCGAGTGGGGCGAGCCGCAGGAGTTCGAGGGACTGATGCACCATGCCAGCCCCCTGCTGTGCTCGCCGGATGGATCACTGGCGACGGTCACGCTCGTGCGCCCGAAGTGGGCGCTCGTGGCGCTTGATAGACTACTGCGCCCGCTGTGGGAGTTCACCCCGAAGCAGCTCGCGCCCGCAGAGTGGGCGCTCGGCGAGGGCGAGGGCCTCGTGATGGGGATGGCGGTGTCCCGCCACGGGCGCGTGGCGGCCTGCGTCGCCGACGGCGACGATGACGCGCGGCGGTCACAGATCGTGTTGCTGTCCTCGGAGGGCGTGGTCGAGGCGCGGTTCCCGCTTCGCCCGGAATGGCTGGCCCGACATGATGCCCTGGGAGCGATGCACCCCTCGCAAGTCGCTTTCTCGAGGGATGGAAGGCGCCTGAACCTGCAGTTTGAGAGCAGCCTGATCCAGCTCGCCGTGGACTGACCTCGTGCCGGGCGAGACGTGTAGCCGGGGCGCCGACCTGTCATCGGCGCCCCATGTCGTTGCCTTTGCCGTCAAGCTCGCAGCTCGGCGCTCGCGGCTACCAGCCACGAGTGGCCAGCCGCTCCTCATCGGGGAGGGTGCGCACGTCGATGCCGGCCATCGCGGCGCCCTCGAGGCCGCGGGTGGCGTTGGCGACCTCCACCGGGTCCTCGTAGTAGGTGGTGGCGTGGACGATGGCCTTCGCGCGTGCCGCCGGGTCCTCGGACTTGAAGATGCCCGAGCCCACGAACACGCTCTCGGCGCCGAGCTGCATCATCAGCGCGGCGTCCGCGGGCGTGGCGATGCCGCCCGCCGCGAAGTTGGGCACCGGCAGCTTGCCTGAGCGCGCGACCTCCCGCACCAGGTCCACCGGCGCGCCCATGTTCTTGGCCTCGGTCATCAGCTCATCGTCGCGCAGGCCGGTCAGGTGCTTGATCGCGGTCTGCACCGCGCGCATGTGCCGGGTGGCCTCGACGATGTTGCCCGAGCCCGCCTCGCCCTTGGTGCGGATCATCGCCGCGC
>CAZTZN010000030.1:0-32085 GCA_964617715.1 uncultured Armatimonadia bacterium
GCCTGGCGCTGATTCGACTGCTGGGCCCGGGCGTCGTAGACGAACTGATGCTCCCAGCGCGGCTCGCCGGTGGCGGCGTCGAATGCGCGCAGCATCGCCCCGTTCGCCAGCACCAGGTCCCCGGCCGGGACCGCGACCGCGATGCCGTTGCCCGAGGTCGGCACGGGCTGGCTCCAGCGCAGTTCGCCGGTCTCGGCATCGAGGCAGGACAGGGTGGCTGCGTTGATGTAGAGCGCGTTGCGGTGGGGCACCGGGCAGGTGGCGGCCTTGCCGGTCGAGATCTCGGTGGACCAGATCTGCTCGCCGGTCCGGACATCGACCGCGACCGCCTGCTTGCGCGCGCCCACCAGCAGCCGCCCCTCGTGGACCGAGGGGAAGCCGTAGTAGGCCAGGCTGCCCGAGGGGCGAATGCGCCGCAGCACCTCGCCGGTGGCCGCCGACAACACCGCGCAGTCGCCGTTGTCGGCCATCACGGTCAGCTCGCCGTCGGCAAGCTCCGGGCAGCAGCATACGTTGCGGTGCCCGTCGGGCGGCGGGAAGACGTCGGTGCGCCAGCGCTCGGCGCCGGTGTCGGTGTCGAAGGCGTAGCACACGCCCATCGAGTCGATGGCGTGCACCAGGCCCTCAGCGGCCACCAGGCCGAAGGAGATCGAGGCCTCCGTCGGCGCATGCCAGAGCAGTTCTCCACTCGCCGGGTCATAGCAGCGCACGCCCGCTCCGGGATGGCCGATCTCCTTGTTCTCGACGCCTACGTAGATGCGCCCGCGGTAGACGATGGGGGAGACTGCCTTGGTGTTGCGCCCACCGGTATTCGTCGTCCAAGCCAGCGTCAGGGGTGGGGCCAGCGCGGCCGCGCGCACCCGCGAGTGCTCGCTCAGGAAGAACCCCGGCCAGTCATCGGCCACTCGCACCGCCGGGGCCGGTGCGTCGGCGAGGCTCGCCTCCAGCGTCGCCTGCCACTGCTCGCCATCCTCATCGCGCGCCACGGCGGTCACGGTGAGTGGCCCCGCGGGCGCCCGGGCGCAGTCCCAGCTCCCGCGCCAGGTCCACGCCCCCGCGCGCGTCAGGGGCACCTCGATGGCCCTGTCGCCCACCTCGATGCGGCAGGTGACCTCGACGACGCGGCGCGTGGTGTCGTAGGCCTTCACCTCGACCGGCACCGTGCCGCGCGCGATCTCGCCCTGGGGGGCCACGATCTCCAGCCGCCGCACCTGCCCGCACACACGCGTCTCGCTCTCCAGCCGTCCGTCGGCGAAGCTCACCACGCGGAACTGGCGGGTGAATGCGCCCCAGTCGCGGCCACGCATCGGCCCGGTCTCGAGGTAGGGCACGCCCGCGTAGCCGCATGACTGCACCTGATGCCAGTGGCCGAACATCACGCCGATGATGTCGTAGTGCTCCAGCCAGGCATCCATCATCTGGTTGGATGGCGTCTGATGCGTCACGATCACGATCGGTGTGCCCGCCGGCTGTGCGGCCAGATCGGCCTCGAGCCACGCGGCCTGCAGCGCCTGCTCACGCGCGGTCAGGAAGCTGGTCTCGCTGACGTAGGTCACGAAGTGCACCGGGCCGTAGTCCCACGAGTACCACGCCGGCGCCAGGTTCTTCTCGTAGTGGTAGATGCTGCCCTGAGGCGCACCGGCTTCACGCGCATAGTTGCCATCATGGCCGCCGAAGCAGTTATACACCGGCAGGTGCGCATGGGTACATACCTCGCGGTAGAGGTCCATCTCCCACTGCGTGCCGGACATGGTCAGGTCGCCCGCCAGCGTGAAGAACGCCGGCTCGCCCGACATGCGCGTGAGCTGGTCGAACTCCGCGCAGAGCTGCTCGAAGGTCGCGAGGTCGTTGAATTGCGTGTCGCCCGTGGCGAGGAAGCTGAACTCGTCGCGATCGGACGGCGCATCGTGGGCAAAGACGAAGTCGGCGGAGTACTCGGTCGCGTCGCCGTCGCGCGGGATGCGCTCGAACCACGGTCCCTCCG
Organism: uncultured Armatimonadia bacterium; assembly: GCA_964617715.1. Classification (GTDB taxonomy): domain Bacteria; phylum Armatimonadota; class Zipacnadia; order Zipacnadales; family UBA5352; genus JALGVA01. The sequence goes on from CAZTZN010000030.1 coordinate 1,985, forward strand.
GCCGGTATCCCCGCGGACGCGTGGCGAAGACGATGCGCAGGTCCTCGAGGTCGAACTCGACGCGATAGGCGCCGGTCTCGTCGGTGCGCACCACATGCTCGCCATCGCTCACCAGCACGCCCGGAAGCGGCCGCCCATCTTCATCGAGCACGCGCCCGGTCACCACCACGTGCCGGGGATTGAGCGGCGGCAGCGGCGGATCGGGGTACCGCGCGTGCTCAGGCGTAGCCTGTGCGGGCGCCTGCGCCAGCCGGGCCTTCTGCGCCGCGGTGCGCTCGGCCGAGACGTTGAACTGGGTGCGCGCGATGTTGGATACGCGCAGCTCATCGATGCAGCCGGCGAAGCCGCGGATGGCGTCATCGAGCGGTCGGGAGTCGGTGTCGCAGCCGATCGTGGTCACCGCTCTGCCGTCGGTCGGGACGCCATTGACCGGCGCCTCGCCAAGCGGCACCCCGTCGAGGTACGCGCGCAGGACCGTCCCGTCGCAGGTGACCGCGACGTGCTGCCAGATGCCGGCCTGCATCACCCCCGGCACCTTGATGCGCGCCCAGTCGGAGTCCTCGCCGCGGGTGATCTGCATGGAGAAGTAGAGTGCGCTCTCGTAGAGGAAGAGGCAGTAGCGCGCGCCGCCGGAGCGGCTGAGGATGGCCTGGTTGCGGTCGATGCGGTCGGGCCGCACCCAGGCCTCGACGGTCAGGCCGGGGGCGGGCTGCATCTCGCCCTCGTCGGTCATGAGCAGCCCATCGGCGTCGCCACGCCCGTCGCCATCCTCGTCGGCGTTGACGCCGTCGAAGCGCAGGCAGGCGCCGAACATGCCCTGCTCTTCATGCACCGGCCGGCGCGGCGGCGGCATGAGGTGCACCGCCAGGCCGGACGCCGACGCATCTTGTGCCCGCTCCTCATCGGCGCCGTCGAAGTGCAGCAGGAGCACCGTGTGTTCGTCCGGTCCGTACGGCCGCTCCTCAGCGGCCACCGCCGGCCAGGCCCTCAACACGATCAGCACCAGCAGTGCACAACCCATCCTCGCAGCCGTCATTGCTCTCGCCTCCCGGTCCGCGCGGACAGGTTCCCCGCGTGAGGCCATCGTCCTGCCGGCGCCACGGCGCAGGATTCGAAGGAGCTGCAGGAAAGCCGCGAGCGCGTGAGTTGTCGCATGGGTCGCACCGCGCGGGCGGGACGGGTCAATTGATCGTCTGGGGCCGGCGACCGCTTGAAGAAGCCGCCCTGTTCGTGGCCGGCGGACAGGGCGGCGGTGAGCAGTCTCTCGCGGAGCTGGTGACCACGCGGGATGGTCCGAGCCATTGCGCGGCGTGTTCAGCTCACAGGCCGTAGTCCCCCGGCCGCACGGCGCCGGCGTCCAGCAGCGGAGTCTGGGCGGCGATGAAGTCGCCCTCGTCGTCGGGCAGGGCCTCGAGCGCGTCCTGCATCATCTCCAGCCAGCGCAGCTCGCGCTCGGGGATGAGCACGAGGCCGTCGGCGCGGCCGGCATTGAGCAGCCGCAGAGCCTCGGCGGCCACCGCGCGGCCGGCGTGGTAGTGCGAGTCGGCGCCCACGATCGCCTGTGCCAGCGCGATGACGTTGTCGGGCGCGAGGATGAATGCCTGCGGATCGCGGGACGCGTCCGACGCCACCAGCCAGTCGCGCAGCCGCAGTGCCGCCTCCGGGCCGTCTTCGGCCGCCACGTTCAACAGCCGCACGTCGTATTCCAGCGTCTCCAGGTAGCAGCTCGGCGCCCAGCCGCCCAGCAGCCGCACGTGCTGCACCGATTCGTTGCTCCACAGGTCACAGGTCGCAGCGGCGATGTTGCCCAGCGGACTGGAGTGCGCGCACGCCGCGGTCTTGCCCTCCATCGACATGGGCAGGCCGGTGATGGCCTTCAGGATCGGATTCTCGTATCCGCAGTCCTTGCCCGGCCCGACCGCACCGCATTCGTAGGCGACCAGCGAGCGCACCGCCGAGACCGCGCGCACCACGGCTGCGAAGCTGCGCGGGATCATGCCCTGGTCGGCCAGCACCATCGCGGTGTTGGCGAAGCCGCAGGCGGTGTCACCCGCCGGGTGCACGCCGTGGCGATGGGCGATGTCCACGATGCGGGTCCACAGGAAGCGCATGTCGCGTACGCCCAGCACGCACAGCGCGAAGATCACCTGCGGCAGGTCGCACATGGTCAGCGCGGTGTCGTGGATCTCCTTGCCGCCCGTGGACTCGATGCTCAGCAGGTCCACGCCCAACCGGGCGCAGCCCTCGAAGGTCGCCAGCGTGCTCTCCAGCAACTGTCCGTCGCGCATGCGCGGCGGGCGCTGCATGTCGCGATTGTCGTTGGGCGTGGCGCGCAGGGCCGCGGTGACACCGCGTTCACGTGCCGCCGCGATCTCCTCGAGCAGCACCGCGCACACTTCGATCGCCCATTCGGGCCGCCCGGTCATGTCCGGCAGCGTCTCGAACTCCAGCACCAGGCCCGCGCACTCCAGATGCTCGGCGCGCTTCAGCGCGTCCGACGCGATCTCACGGTAGATGCGCAGGATCTCCGGCCAGCTCTCCTCGGTGATGGACATCGCCGGCAGCGTGAAGTTCAGCTCCGGGTAGACGCGCCCGTCGCCGATGGTCAGGCCGCTGCGCGTGGTCAGCGGCTCGGGCGCCACGCCGTAGACCAGTTCCGACGGGCTCGTGATCGCCAGCTCCGTGTAAACCATGGCCCCACTCCTTCTCGTGTCGGTCCACTCCGTAGCTGTCAGTGTACTCGGTTGCGCCTCTCCAGTATTGCAAAGTCAATCATGCTGATAGGAATTTCGTACGCACCTGTCCCGGCGTGGTAACCCCGCTGCCGAGACGGTCTTGCCGGGTTGACGGTCAGAGATGGAGGTTATATAATATATTCAATTCACATGTTCTGAGGCTTTGAGCCGCGATGTTGTTGGCGAGGAGACACGGCCGATGCCCGTCCGCTGCGCCGAGGAGTACTCACCCGACCTGGACAAACCCGTGATGCGCATCGGGGCCGTCGCCGACCTGCTCGGCGTCTGCCCCCGCATGGTGCGCATCTACGAGGAGCGTGGCCTGGTCGCTCCGCAGCGCCGCAACAACCAGCGCCTCTACAGCATCAACGACGTAACCTGGCTGGGACGGATCCGCGAGCTGATCAACGAGGAGCATTACGGTATCGAGGATATTCGGCGCATGATCGGTCTGCCTGCCTGCTGGAAGCTGACGAACTGCCCCGATGAGGTCCGCGCGGAATGCCCGGTCGCCAACTCCCCCGGCAAGCGGTGTTGGGAGATCGCACGCCGGCAGGGGCGTGCCGACGCCTGCACTCGCTGCCAGCTTTTCCGGGTCGCCCACGAACACGCCACCGACGACGAGCAGTAGTCGCTCCGACCGCGCCATCGTGCCCCCCATGACGGCCACGGTACGGCCCCGTGGCACACCTCCTTGACACAGGCCACAGATTGGGCTATCGTCACAGTCGAGTGCGGTTACAGATAAGGTGGAAACGGGAGAGCGAGTCCATGACAAACGAAGATCGCTTCAGCGCCGTCAGTGAGAAGGACATCACTCGAGCCATCCTCGATCGGTTTGCACTGCACCTGCATGAGGCCGCCGACTCCGACGTGCTGGTGGTCGGCGCGGGACCCAGCGGCCTGGTGGCGCGCCCGGACTTCGGGGCCATGTGGGTGGAGCAGTCTGAGGACGCGATCGTGGCACACACCGGCGAGGTCTATCCCGGCGTCTATGTGTGCGGCATGTCGGTCGCGACCGCCTACGGCCTGCCGCGCATGGGCCCGACCTTCGGCGGGATGCTGTTGTCCGGGCGTGCGGTCGCTGAGCAGATCGCCACGGCCCTCGACGGCCAAGCCGCCCGTGTGGGCTCGCAGCCCGCGCCTGAGACGATTCAGGTCTGAGCCGTTGCCGGACCACGTCGAGAGTTGACCTCCCTGTCCCGGCACCCTGCGCAGTGGCGCCGGGACAGGTCATTTCCCGCGGATCACTGCCTCGCCGTCTGCAGGTCCCCGGTGTCTCGCGAGCGAAGGGCTGTTCGCGGACCGGCGGTCACGAGCCGGCCCCAAGCTGTGTGCAATCGTCGTCGCAGGGAGGGTCGTGCGCATGTCATCCGTCTGCTCGCCCCCTGTTCTCATCGCCCTGCTGGTCATCGGCCTGCTCGCTCACGCCGTTGCCCAGGAGGCCCCGATGCTCCCCGAGACCGAGCCCCTGTTGCTGCCGCTGGACGCTGCGACCACGGTCATCGTCAGCCCCGAGGCCGGGGACTACCCGGCCATCGCCGGGACTCTCGCCGGCGGGCTGGAGCGGCTGACCGGCCAGCGCCCGGCCATCGTCCCCGACGGCGTCGAACCCACCGATCTCGGCGCGGGCCCGGTCATCGTGCTCGGCAACCTGATGGACAGCGCGCTGGACCGTCGGCTCTACCTCCACTGCTACGACTTCACCGACTACTCGTGGCCCAGCCCGGGCGGCCACGTGGTGCGTACCATCCGCGACCCCTTCGGCACCGGCGCGCACGCGCTCATCGTCGGCGGCAGCGACTCCGCGGGTGTGGCCGGGGCGGTGCAGGCCCTGCTCGCGCACGTTGAGGCCAGCGGCCCCCAACTCGGCTACCTCAACCTGGTCGAGTTGGGTGAGTGGGCCGATGAGATCGGGGGGTACACAGAGCGCTTTCTCGGCGACGATGACAGCGTGTGGACGCGCGTGGGCGGCGCGGGAAGCTGGGACTACCAGGTGCAGATCGCCAAGTGCGGCATCGGCTACCTGCGCACCGGCGACGAGGCCTATCTGCCCATCTTCGCCCGCGAGCTGCGCTACTGGTTCGACCACTACGTGCTCAACCTGCGCACCGACGCGCCGCCGCAGACCCACGGCTTCCTCAACACTATCCTCAGCGTCTGGGACCTGATTCGCGATCATCCGGCCTTCGACGAGACCCGGCACAAGTTCGACGAGGACTGGCTCTACGTCTACCGCTCGTCGGAGGGTCCGCGCAAGATCGCACGCGAGGCCGAGCGCACCACCATCCGCAACAACCACGGCACGCGCACCGGCCTTGATGCGGTCTACGGGGGCCGCTTCTTCCTGCGCCGCTTCGGCGCGCGGGCCGAGGACGTCGCCGCGGACGCGCGCGAGTGGCTGGACATCGCCGACCGGTACTTCGCCCCCCAGCTCACGTCCTCGAAGCCGACCGAGGACTCGTGGGGCCATCAGTGGGCGGCGTCGCTCTACGACACCCTGATCTACGCCATGGTCACCGATCACGAGGAGTACTTCGCCTCCGACGCGCTGCGGCGGGCCGCCGAGCGGGCGCTGATCGCCCACGCGCGGGGCTCGGGACCGCGCAGCTACCTGTCGGCCTGCGCGGTAGCCACCGGCGACACCGGCTTCCTCAGCGGCTACCCCGAGGGCGAGGCCTACGGGCGCTGGTGCGCCGCCATGCGTAGCTCGTGCGACGAGTTCCTGCGCGCGTTCTGCACCAACGCTCCGGTCGTGCCACGCCGGGAGCTGCTGGGCGTGAGTGTGGCGCCGCTCGATCAGCTCTGGTACGACACCATCGATGAGACCGGCTGGAACCCGGGCGACCTCTTCGTGGTGACCGCCGAGCACGAGCAGTGCTTCGACAAGCTCTCGATCCGCGAGGGCTGGGGCCCGGATGACTTCTACCTGCTGCTCGACGGCATCTCCGGCGGCCAGCACTCCTACCAGGACGCCAACTGCGCGATCATTGTGCAGGAGGGCGGCGCGACCTGGACATCACGCACCGGCCGCAGCCTGTCGGACTCGGGCACGGTTATCGCCGGCAACGGCGTCGCGGTGGCGCTCGACGGCTCCGGGCCAGGCCGGCTGCATCGGTACGCGCGCCTGCTCTACGCCGACGAGCAGGGTGAGTGGCTGGCCTGCGGCTCGGCGCTCGAGGGCGTGGGCGAGGCCGACTGGCAGCGGCACATCCTCCGCAGGCGCGGGCGGTGGACGCTGGTGGTGGACCGCGTGGTGGTGCGCGCCGGCGGCGAGGTGCTGGCCGAGCGCCACTGGCACATGCGGGGCAACGTCACTGCGCACGATGATGGCCTGGTGGCCGCGAAGATCGCGGGCGGTCGCTGGGATTACCTGCATCTGCAGACCGCGGGCGTGCTGCCGGCGGGTATGCGTGGGACCTCCGACCGTGCGGAGGTCGTGCGTGCGCGCGCGGCTCCCGGAGACGCGCCCGAGTTCGCCACGCTGCTGCACGTGACCCGTGAGGTGACGGCGCCGCCGGGCGGGCTGAGTCTGCGCGCGCTCGAGGCTGAGTGCACCGGCGATCCCCCCGCACCCGCCGGCATCGGGCGGCTGACGGACCTGGGCATTGTGGTGCTGCGCGCCACGCAGCCCGGGCAGTGGCTGGAGATGCCCTTCGCACTCGATGAGGCCGTCACGGGTGAGGTCTTCGTCGATCTGCTCGGCTTCACCGATCGGGGCGATGTGCGTGTGCTGCTCGACGGCGAGGAGGTCATCACGCGTTTCGCACACCGCGCAGGCACCGTGGTACCCCAGCGTGCGCCGCTGGGCCACCGCGAGTTGTCCGCGGGCGGGCATGTGCTGCGCCTCGAGACCGTAGGCGAGCCCGGCGATGACGGCAAGTGCTTCGTTGGCCTGGGCGGGCTGCTCATCCGCCCCGACGGCGCGCCTGAGGCCGACCTGCCCCGGCCTGACCGGCCCGCGTTCTCGGTCGCGCAGCTCGCGGCGGGCTGGCGCGTCGATGGGGCAGAGGACACCGTGGTGGTGGTCGTAGGTGACGGCGGCCTGGCGATCCTGACCAATGCGGGTGTCACGACCATCGGGACCGCTCCCGACACGGTGCCCGAGTCGCTCGCCGCGGCCCTGGCCGCACCGGCGCCCGCCGCCGAGGCTCTGCTGCCGCTGCAACCGGAATGTCCGACGATCTCCCCACCGTGGCGCGAGCTGAAGGTGGGCGATGCGCCCATCACCGCGGTCGCGCGCGGCGCCGACGGCCGGGTGGCCGCCGCGGATTCCGCAGGGGACGTGACCATCTTCGACGCCGCGGGCGCGCGCCTTGGCTCGGCGCACTTCGACAGCGAAGTGTTGGCACTGCATTTCATCGGCGAGGACCTGATGGTAGGCGAGGATCGCGGCGCGCTTACGCGCCTGGGGCCCGACGCCTCGCAGCGCTGGCAGATCGTCATCCCCTATGTGCCCATGCCGTGGGACTACTGGAGCGAGTATCGCAGCCGGGTGCGCGAGATCACCTCAGCGGACATCACCGGCGACGGCGTGCCCGAGATCCTCATCGCCAACTCCGACCGACGGGTGCACGCCTTCACCGCCGACGGAGGCGAGCTGTGGAAGGTGCCGGTCGAGTGGGGCGTGTTCACCGCCATGACCTGCGGGCAGTTCCGGGGGCAGTTCGCGCTCTTCGGCGGCACCTCGCATCCGTCGATTCACGGTCGCTGCATCATCTTCAGTGCCGACGGCAAGCTGGTGACCTACCTCACGCGCGCCGACCTGCAGTCGTGGTCGATTCCCTCCCAGTTCCGCGACATGCGCCAGGTTGACCTCGACGGCGATGGCGTGGGCGAGATCATCAACGCCGTGGACACCAACTGTCGCCAACTGGTCGCATATACGCAGGACAAGCAGCTCCTGTGGGACGCCGACATGGCCGGCGCCGCCGAGGCGATCGCGATCGCGCCGGCGGACGAGGGCGCACCACCGACCGTGTACTGCAGCGGGGCGGCGGGCTATGTCGCGGCCTTCGACGGCGCGACCGGCGAACGCCGCTGGGCCTGCTACCTGGGCGCGGACGTTCCGCTGCTGGCGCGCACCGCCGACGGCCGCATCGCGGCGGTGACGCCTGCGGGCACGGTCTACGTGATCGGCGCGGACGGCGCCCTGGAGGGCAAGGTCGAGCTGAGGGCGGAGGTTTCGGCGCTCATCCGCCCGGGCGACCAGCGGAAGGACGACGTGCTGCTGCTCGGCACCGCCGACGGGCGCGTGATGGTCGGCAGCAGATGACGGGGCAATGGCAGCGGTGTCCCTCCCTCGCAGACCGCGACGCGGTCTGACGCAAGGAGTTCGGGAACGGTGCGTTGGCTCAGCGCGACATACGCGGGCGCCGGCGGCATGATGGGCCGTGACGCACGCGGAAACGGCGACCGGGAGGTCACGCGCGCATGAAACCTGAGGGCCGCCCGGGCGTTTGAATGCACCGGAGGTGAGTCGTGGGATGAGGGATGCGCGCCAACCGGTCCGACAGGGCATGCGGGCGACGGCATTGTCAGCTCTGCTGGTTGCGACCGTGATCGTGCAGGCGTGGTCGGCGGAGCTGGCTTTCGTGTCGGTGCGCGATGGCAATCCGGAGATCTACGTGGTCAACGCCGATGGCTCGGGGCTGCGGAGGCTGACCAGGTCGGACGGTGAGGACACCTGCCCGGCGTGGTCACCCGACGGCGGCTCGATCGCCTTCATGACCGACCGTGACGGCAACCAGGAGATCTACGTGATGGACGCGCGAGGGCGGAACCAGCGCAACATCACGCGCACCTCCGAGGCCTACGAGGACCGGCCGTGCTGGTCTCCGGATGGCGGGCGGCTTCTCTTCGCCACCGACCGCGACGGGAACTCGGAGATCTACGTATGTGCATCCGACGGCTCCGGAGTGCGCAACATCACCAACTTCGACTCCTGGGATAACGTGCCCGTGTGGTCACCGACGGGCGAGCTGATCGCCTGGGTCGCCGACCGCGCCGGCAACCAGGATGTGTGGGTGGCCGCGCCCGACGGCTCCGGTGCCCGGGCCGTTGCCACGCACGAGGCGTGGGATGGCGACCCGGCGTTCTCGCCCGACGGGACCAGGCTGGCCTTTCGCACTCATCGCGACGGCAACATCAGCGTCTACGTCTTCGACCTGGCCACAAACACCGCAGCCAACGTGAGTGGCACCGAGGGGTGGTACGAAGAGCCGGCGTGGGCGCCCGACGGGGACCGCATGGCCTGGGCGGCCTCGCCCGCGGGCAACCGCGAGGTGATGGTCTGCGACCTCATCAGCGGCCAGCAGACGAACATCACCAACAGCCCGCACAACGAGTGGGCGCCGCGGTGGTCGCCGGATGGCACGATGATCGCCTTCCTGTCCGATCGCAGCGGTGAGCCGCGGCTTTACGTGGCGCGGGCAGATGGCTCGAACGTCGTGGAGGTCGGCGGGGGGCCGGTGCGCGACGTGGCGGCGGCGTGGCGTCCTGTGAAGCCGTGATGCGCGCCTACTGCCCGTGGTAGCGCTGCCATTGCGCGGTTATGTAGGTGAAGATGTTGACCCCCATCTCGAAGGCCGGCTCGCGGGCCTCGGGCCGTACCCACCCGCCGGTGCCCTCCCAGCAATCCCCGTAGTCGTTGCGCGAGAAGATCACGCCCAGCCGTCCGCCGACATCGATGCCCTGCAGGGGGTAGCGCTCGCCCATGTCGCCCGCGGGGACCCGGTCGAGCACGTAATGCGCACGGTAGAGGTCGTGGTCCATCGGCAGATCCTCGAGACCGCGCCCGAAGATCTTGCGCATCTCCCGCCGGAAGCACTCGCCGAAGGGCCCGTGCGAGTCCTCCCCGAAGATGGTCCCGCCCTGCGCAACATATCGGCGCAGCACCTCGCGCTCCTCGTCGGTCAGGCTGAAGGCGCGGTGTCCGCGCAGGTGCAACACCGGGGACTGCTGGATGTTCTCGAGCGTCAAGGGCACGTAACGCTCGTGCACCGTGACGTGGATGTTGGTGCGCGCACGCACCTCGGCGAGCAGGTTGAGCATGCCCTCGGCGTCCGCCTGGTAGTCGGCGGTGGTGACGCCCATGGGTATGTCGAAGCTGCCCGAGACATCCGTGTACAGGCCGCCCGGCGCGCTCTTGCCGCCACCGACCACGGCCCACGAGCCTGCGCCCGCGAGCCCGGGAGCCACATCGCGCGCCCGGGCGAGCATCGTGCCGGCCACGCCGGGCGGCAGCGGCAGCAGACCGGGGCCGCCGCGCCCGCCCGCAGTGGGCAGGCCGAAGCCCACGGGACCGCCGCCTCCAGTCTCCGCCCCCGGTGTCCCGCCCGGGAACATGGCGAGGCCGCCGCCGGGCCCGAGACCCTCACCGAGCGGCATGCCACCCGGCGACATGAGCGGGTAGAGCTTGGCCGCGTCGCCCGGGCCGCCGACTCCGAACTGCTCGCCGCCGGGTATCCCGGCGCCGCCAAGGAGCCCGGGCATACCGGCCACCAGGGCTCCCGGCAATGCCAGCGCGGCCGGGCCGGTGAGCGTGCCCTCGGGCCCGCCCACGGCGATGGGGCCGAGCAAGCCGACACCGGGGCCCTCGCCCATGCCGATGCCGCCGCCTTCACCGGCACCGATGCCGCCCTCACCGCCCTGGCCCCCACCGGGACCATCGCCGCCGACGCCCGGGGCGATGGCGACCGGCTCCCAGCCGGACGACGGCGAGGCCTTCACGATCATGTACGCCCCCGAGCCGGGCCCGGGCCCCGGTCCGGCGCCCTCGGCGAGTCCGCCGAGTCCTCCGAGCAGACCGCCGCCGCCTCCACCACCGCGCGTGGCCGGGACCACGCCGAAGCCGGCAATCACGCCGCCGGGCTCCCCGCCACCGCCGGCCAGGCCGCCTGCAGGCCCGCCCGGACCTCCCGCGATCGGCCCGCCGCCCTCACCATTGCCTCCGCCGCCACCGGGCAGGCCACCGGGGACTGCTCCGCCCGCGCCTCCGCCCTCAGGCACCGCCTTTGCAATCATCTCGCCCGCACCATTGCCGTCGCCGACGCCACCGCCGGGGGCCTCGCCCGCGGCCAGGGCGCCTCCGGCTCCCAGGCTCTCACCTGAGCCGGCGCCGCCCCCCGGGCCGGGGCCGACGTAGGTGGGGCGCTCCCCGCGCGGGCTGACGGCGATCCACGCCGGTCGGCCCTCGGCCTCGCCCGATCCTGCCGAGCCGCCACCTCCGGAACCAGCGCCCGCACCGCGCGGTGCGGGCGCAACCGCGATGCGCGTGGGCGCAGACCTCTCGCCGCCGGAGCCGGCCACGGGGCCGCCCGAAGGGCCGGGCTCTCCCGCGCGCTCAGCTACGCGGAGAGGCTCCGCGGGGCCGCCACCGGTGGTGGCCGGCGGGCGTGGCGCCGTGCCGATTGAGCGCCGGGTCGGCGTGAGGCCTGCGATGGCCGGTGCCGTCGGCCCGCTGCCGGCACCGGCGCTCGGCCCGGGCGCGGTCGCAGCGCCGGCTCCGGGAGCGCCCGCAGCCAGGCTCATCTCGGGCATCAACTTCTCAGGCGCCGCCGGGCCTTCGGAGTCGCCCGCTGCCGGCGCCTCCGCCGTACCCTCGCCGGGCGTGGGCGCGAGCGCGATCACCGGCGGCCCGGGCTGCTCCGGCCCGGGTGCGCGGCCGCCACCCGCGCCGGGCGCAACCGGCGCCACCGGCACGGGCGCCGCACCGCCGGGTTCGCCCGCGGCGGTGGCAATCGGCGCCGGTGCCGCCGACGCGAGTTCAGGCGTCGCCTTCTCCGGAGCCTCCTCCGCGCCCGACACCATCGGCGCCTCGTTCATTGAGGCCATCGCCTCGGCCGGCGGGGCGGACGGGTGCAGCACCACCGGCTCGGGCTCGGGAGTTGGGGCCGGTACCGGCTCAGGCGTGGGCTCCGGCTCAGGAGGCAGCACAGCCAGCTCAGGTGCCGGCTCAGGTTCGGGTTCGGGGGCTGGTTCGGGCTCGGGTTCGGGCGCCGCCTGAGGCTCAGGCTCGACAACTTCGGCGGGCTCCTCCTCGGCGGGCTGTTCGGTCGGTTGCGGGGCCGGACGCGGTCGGCGCACGCGGCGCCGGCGCACGACACGGCGCGCAGTAGTCCGGCGGGGGCGCTGTGTCACCTGCGGCCGGGGTTGCGGCGGTGGTGGCGGTGGGGGCTTCACGAAGGTGACGAATTCCACCGCGGTCGCACTCACACGGCGCAGCGCCTCGGTCCGCACGCGACCGATGGTGCCGCCCATGGGCACGGTGAGGAAGATGATGATGTGTACCATCACCGAGCAGAAGAGCGCCCACTTGAAGTCCGCTCGGCCGGTCATCTGTGACTCCGTTTTCTGCGCGTCCGCCTGCCTGCTAGGGTTGGCCGACGACCGCCCCCGGTGTCCCGGGTTCGACCTCGGCCGCGAGCGTAATGTCCGCCCCGAGCTGCTTGGCGATGTCCATGACGGTGACGATGGTCCCGTAGGGGACACGCTCGTCGCCGCGGATGGTCACGCCCTTCACGTCGGCCTGGGCGAACTCGGCGCGCAGGGCCGCCATCAGGTCGCCCGGCTGGATCCAGTTCTGGTTGATGCGGACCTGCCCGTAGCGGTTCACCCAGACCGTCACCTCGCGCTTGGGCAGCGACTCCGAGGTCATTGCCTTGGGCAGGATGATGTCCAGCCCGGTGTCGCGCGCGAAGGTGCTGGTGAGCATGAAGAAGATGATGAGCAGGAAGGCGACGTCGGCCATCGTCGCCATGGGCAGCGGGCTCATCGGCTGCAGGCGCGACCTAAGCTTCATCGCGCTTCGCCTCCGACACCAGCTTTGCCACCCGCGACCCCGCCAGTTCCAGCCCCAGCGCCAGCGCGTTGACGCGCGACACGAACACGCTGTAGGCGATGAAGCAGGGGATGGCGACGATCAGGCCCGATGCGGTGGTGATGAGCGCCTCGCCGATCCCCGCCGCAACTACGCCGGGCTCGCCCAGGCCCGCCTGCGCGATGGCCGTGAAGGCCCGAATCATCCCGCTGACCGTGCCCAGGAAGCCGATGAGCGGCGAGACGTTGGCGATGGTTGATAGCACGGGCAACCCCGCCTCCAGCGCCGCCAGCTCCGTGGCGCCCGCCGCCTGTGCGGCCTCCAGCGGTGTCTCGCCCGGGCGGTCAGACGCCTGGAGAATCGCCCGCAGCACCGGCGCCACGGCCGCTGAGGAGGCGGTCAGGCGGTGCCCCGCCTCGTCGGTGCGACCTTCCTCGACCAGGCTCGCGACCTCCTCTACCAGCGCCTGCGCGCCGCGCCCGGCGAGGTAGAGGTTGACGATCTTGTAGATGATCACCGCCAGCGCGACGACCGAGCAGATCAGGAGCGCCCACATCCATGAGCCGCCCCGCACGAAGTAATCGAGCAGCGCCGACTGCGCCGCCAGCTCTCCCATGCGCATGACTCCTTCGTCTGTCGGCAGGCGCGGCGTCTCCGCCACGCCCGGTCATGAGTCTACTGCCCCAGTGCCTGCAGACGCTCCTGCGCCTGCGTGACCCACCGGGTCTGCTCCGCGTAGTCGTTCACGATCACGCGGTAACACTTGATCGCGTTGTCGGTCTGTCCGAGCTGCTCGTAGCATTGGCCGGCGGCGTACTGGGCCATCGCCGACCACTCGGGCGCCTGGTAGAGGATCGCGACCTTCAGGAATTCTTCGGCCGCCCCCGCCACGTCGCCCTGGTCGCGCATGGTCGCCGCCAGCTCGTAGTGCGCCTTCACCACCACCTGCCCGGCGCCGGACGCGATGGCCTGCCGCAACGCCGGCTCGGCCTCGGCGTAGCGGCCCAGTGCCCGGTAGCTCCTGCCCAGGCCGAGCTGCGCCGCGGGGGCCACCTCGTGCTCGGGCCACGTCTGCGCCGCCTGCGCGAACACCTGCGCGGCCTCCTCGGGCTTCTGCAGATCAAGCAGTGCCTGACCCAGCAGAACCAGCGCCCACGCCGAACGCTCGCTCTCGCCCGGCTGGGCGCGCAGCGGCTCAAGCAGCGCCACCGCCCGGTCGTTCTCGCCGCGATCAACATGCAGACGCGCCGCGCGGTAGCGTGCATCCGCCGCCACTTCGGCATCCGACGACGCGGTCGCCACCGCCTCGAACAGCGGGAGCGCCTCGTCGGCCTTGTCCTGGCGCAGCAGCGCCCATGCCAGCCCGTACTTCGCCGCCACGGCCACGTCGGCGTCGGGGTAGCCGTCAACGATCTCGCGGTAGAGCGCCTCGGCCCCGGCGTAGTCCTCGGCGTCGAACAGCCTCACGCCGGCCGCGACCATGCCATCGAGCGCCAGCGGGGCCGCCGGCGAGTCGGCGAACTTCGTCAGCACGTTGCGCCACGCCGTCAACGCCTCGTGGGGAGCATCGTCGAGTCGGCACCAGCCGGTCCCTACCCAGGCGTACGGCGCGGTCTCGCCCTCGGGATCGGCGGCCAGTGCCCTCTGATACAGCGGCAGCGCCTCGGCCGGCCTGTCCCGGTCGCGGAGCGCCTCGGCCACGCGGTAGCAGGCGAAGGCCTGCGTCGGCCCGGGCGCATGGTCGCGCTCGAGCCGCGCGATCAACTCCATCGCCTTGCCGGTCTCGCCCCGCTCCGCCTGCATGGCCGCCAGCGCCGCCGCCGCGTAGCTCGCGTACTCGGAAGTGCCCTCGGCATCCACCAGCGTGCGGAAGCGTGCCTCCGCGGCCTCAGCGTCGCCCAGGTTCTGCTCACACACGCCGAGCAGATAGCTCGCCTCGGCAGCGTGCGCCGAGCCGGCGTGGTTCGCCAGCAGCAGCGACAGCATGGCCTTTGCGGGCTCGTAGTCGCCGGCGTCGAAGTGCGCGCGGCCCACTCGGTAGGCCAGCTCGGCGGCCACATCCGACGTCGGATCGTCGCGCACAACCTTCTCAAGCTCGGCCAGCGCCTCGGGCGAGTGATCGCTCTCGTAGCGCGCCCACTGCAGCGCCGCCAGCGCCTGGCGACGGGTCTCGAGGTCCTCGACCGCGCCCATCGCGGCCTCGTAGGCGGTCATGGCGGCATCATGGTTGCCCCGCGCCGCCTCGAGCTGCGCAACATGCAGCCACGCGTCGCCCACGCGCGGGCTGTCGGGATGGCGGTCAATGAGCGATCGGAAGCTGCCGAGCGCCCCCTCCGAGTCCCCCTGCTTCTCCTGAGTCACGCCCAACCAGTAAAGCGCGTCGGGGGCCCACTTACTCTCGGGCGTCGCGGCCACCGCCTGGTAGGCGGCCGCCGCCTCCGTCCAACGCTCGAGGTGGAAGAGGCTGTCACCGATGCGCAGGGCCGCCTCCGCCGCCGCCGGGCTGTCCGGGTAGTGTTCGACCACCGACGCCCAGGCTTGGCGGGCAGGCTCGTAGCGCCCCTCCTGGAAGTGGCAGCTCGCGATGCCGAACTGGGCGGCGGCCGCATAGGGGGAGTGCGGGTGTTTCTCCAGCACCGCCTGGTAATCGGCGATCGCGTCCTGGAACTGACCGCGACTCTGATGGGCGCGGCCGAGGAGGTACGCCGACTCCGCCGCCACCGGGCTGGTCCCGTAGTCGCTCACCACGCGGGTGAACTGCTCGGCGGCCTCGGCCGGCCGGTCGAGTTGCAGGTAGGCCAGCCCTGTCGAGTATATCGCGTAGGGCGCCACGTTGTCCTGCACACCCCGGACCAGCGCGTCCTGATACGCCGCCGCGGCCTCCTCGTAGCGCCCGAGCTGATAGTAGCTCTCGGCGCGCCAGTAGGCCGCGTCGCCCGCATGGGTGCTGTTCGGGAACTTCGTCAGGAGCGACCCGTAGGCGGTCACCGCCTCCTCGTAGTTGCCCGCCTTGAACCGAGCATCGCCCAGCCACAGCCAGGCCAGCTCGGCCTCGGGACTGTTGGGGAAACGCTCCGTCACCTGCGCGAACAGCGGCGCCGCCTCGGCATAGTGGGCGAGCCGGAAGTTGCACTCGCCCGCGCGGAACAGCGCCAGCGACATGTTCGGATGCTCGGGGTAGGCCTGGATGAGCGCGAGGTACTTCTCCAGCGCCAGCTCGTAGTTCTCCTGCCCGTAGAGGCCCTCGGCGAAGGCGAAGTCCTGCTCGGCCTGCGTGTCGGCCTGCGACCACGCCGGCGGTCCGGGGGATACGAAGAGGACGGCCAGCACCAGCGCGGACGCGAGGGCGCGCACGGTCGGAGAGAGGTTCGGGCGTGCCATGCGAGTCTGACTCTCCTTCGCCCCCCTCGCAGTCGTCGAATCAGGCCGGGGCGAGCGTCCCGTAAGCTTAGAGACACCCTTGCCTCGTGATGGTTCCATGAGGGCTCTCGCTTCGCTCGATCCCCATGCGAGACGGCACTGCGCGTCGTTGCCGTTCGGAGCGACGCATGTTTACATGCGTCGGCCGTTGCCACGATGGTCGGCTTTGGTCTACTCTGCCTCCTCCTGGCTGGAGCGTGGGTCTCTTGTCTCCGGCTCCGGCGAAGACGAAGACTCGTTTGCTTCAGGCTCGTCTCCAGACGACACTACCAGGATTCGGCCGAAGCGGACAGCAGCCTCCGCGCCCAGAGCTGTGCAATCAAGCAGGCTCGCAGCGCCCACGAGGAGGAGCCGCCACACACAGCCCGTGAGAAGGACCCCTACTGCCGCCCCGAAGACACTGGCCGCCGGCAGCTCCGTGTGCAGCCCCACTCCAAGTGCCATGAACGCCAAGGTGATGGATGCGACGAACGCGAACAGACTCCAACCCTCATACGCCCGTGCTCTCTCCCTCGCGACGTCGATCACACCCAGTCGAGCGGTCAGCCGAATGGCGTCCTCCATCAGATGCCGCTGCTGAATCGATCGGCCAGGCTGTGGTCCCGACGCCCCTTCGGACCCCGCGGCGGCCCGCCCCCAGCGTGCAGCATCTTCGCGGACCTCGGCAACGAACTCGCTGACCGTCCTCTCCTCGGCGGTTCGCGGGGGTCTCAGACTTGCTCCACAATCCATACATTGCTCGTCGGAGGAGAATACTCGCGCGCCGCACTTCGGGCAGATTCGTGCACCCATGGTAAGCGCCCCCTTCTTTTCGGGTCGATCTGCATATGCCTTCGGCAACATCCGACACCAGTCGCCGTTGGGATCCGCCGCAGTCCGGTCGTTCGCCTCATTTGCGCAGGCAGGTTTGCCGCGGCGGCGCCGGAAACTTCCCACCGGGCACCGACCCTGTCACCCGCCGATGCGCGAGAGGATGGTTGGCCATGGCAATCCGCCTCGACACCGCTCTGCTGCGCGACCGCACCCTCGAGCTGCTGGCCGACGTTGGCCTGAGGGTCGAGCACGAAGAGCTTGCCCGTATCATGCTCGACCGCGGCTGCTCACGCGCGCCCTCGGGCCGCATCCGCATTCCCGGCGGGCTGATCGCCGATCTCGTTGCGTATCAGGAGACCACGCGCGCCGAGGACGATGACGACCAGGAGCTGGTGCCCTGGTGCGGGCCCGACTGGTCGCACTGGATCATGTGGACCGGACAGAAGCAGCAGATGCGCGAGCGCATGGGCCGCGAGTTCCTCATGCAGGCCTTCGACTGCGGGCCCACCCAGTACTACGACTACCGCGCGGGCGCCCGCCGCCCGGTGAACACCGACGTGTTCATCGAGATGAAGAAGCTCGCCGAGGCCACGCCCGAAATCGGCTACATCAGCACCTGGTACCGCCAGGACGTCCCGCAGCCCACCGAGCGCATCGCCTCGCTGGTGCTGGCGCTGCAGTACACCTCCAAGGTCGATGGCATCGAGTCGATGAACGCGGGTGCCATCAAGTACCTGCTCGATATTGGCGAGATCATGGGCTACCGGCGCGAGGCCGCACCCTATCTCGCAGGCTCGCAATGCCTGATTTCGCCGCTGATCCTCGACGAGTGGGCGTGCGCCGACATGCTTGAGCGCGCGCGCCTGGGCGTACATCGCTACCACGCGGCGTCGATGCCCACCATCGGGGTGTCATCGCCGGTGACGGTCGCGGGCACCATGGTCATCGGCGCCGCCGAGATCCTCGGCTGCATGGCGGCGGCCTACTGCCTGGCTCCCGAGGGCGACATCACCGGCCGCATGATCTCCACCGTCGGCGACATGCGCACCGCCGACGCCGCCTCCGCCGGGCCCGAGAACGTGATGGTGACGCTGGGCGTCAAGCAGCTCTTCAACGACCACTTCGGCGGCCACCTGTGGTGCGAGGTATACTTCAGCCCCTCCACCACCCACCCGGGGCTGCAGGCGGTTTATCAGAACTGGTTCGCGGGCACCGGCTTCGCGCGGCTGGCCGACCGCCCCGGGTGGCCCTATCCGGGCATGGGCACACTCGACAACGGCGGCCTGGGCTCACCCACGCAGCTCATGCTCGACATGGAGATCCGCAAGAGCCAGTTCGCGCTCAAGGATGAGATCGAGGTGAGCGAGGCGAGCGTGGCCTTCGACACCATCACCGAGGTCGTGCAGTCCGACGGCAGCTTCCTGGCCAGCGAGCACACGCTCGAGCATTTCCGCGAGCTGTGGAACTCGGACTTGTTCCCGCTCAGCCCGCCCGAGGTTGCAGACGAGATCGGCGATGAGAGCCGTATCCTCGATCTGTGCGATGAGCGCTGGCGCGAGAACGTGGCGCGCTGGGAGCCGCCCGACCTGCCCGCCGACACCTTGCGCGCGCTCGAGGACGTCGTCGCCCGCGCGAACGAGGAGCTGCTGTAGCCCGCGGCGCCCAGGGCCGCCACGCCATCCGGGAGGTCGATCCGTCATGGACATACCCGACGGCCACGGTCGCGAGGTCGAGTACTCCGAGCGCACCCGCGCCATGCAGGACGACGCGATGCGCCACCTGCTCATCAGCCTCAGCCACTACGAGGACGTCGAGCGCAGC
The DNA here is from genome assembly GCA_964617715.1 of uncultured Armatimonadia bacterium. Lineage (GTDB taxonomy): Bacteria > Armatimonadota > Zipacnadia > Zipacnadales > UBA5352 > JALGVA01. The sequence continues at coordinate 20,594 of CAZTZN010000030.1, forward strand.
GGCATCAAGATCATCGAGCGCGGCGAGGGCTGCTACGTCTTCGACGCCGACGGCCGCCGCTACCTCGACACCTTCGCCTCGCTGCTCACCTCCGTCTGCGGCCACCATCGCCCCGAGGTGCACCAGGCGATGATCGAGCAGATGCGCCGCATCGAGTTCTACCCGGTCTACCACGACTGCCTGACACCGGTGGTCATCGAGCTGGCAAAGCGCCTGGCCGCTCTCGCCCCCGGCGACCTGGAGGTCAGCTACCTGGTCAGCGATGGCTCGGACGCCACCGAGTCCGCGATCAAGATGGCCCGCCAGTACTTCTATGAGATCGGCGAGCCGAACCGCTTCAAGATCCTCTACCGCCGCAACAGCTACCACGGAGCCTCGATGGGCGCGATGGCCGCCACCGGCCTGCAGTGGTTCCGCGAGGTACAGCCGCCGACCGCGCCCGGCTTCGTGCAGGTCATGGCGCCGCACCCGTACCGCTGCGAGCTGGGCCTCGACCCCGAGCAATCCGCCCGGGTGGCGCTGCGCAACACCGAGGCCATCATCAACTGGGAGGGCCCGCAGAGCATCGCGGCGATCATCCTCGACCCGGTCCCCGGCTCCAACACCGGCTTCCCGGTCCCCCCCGACTTCTACCTGCCCGAGCTGAAGGCGCTGTGCGACAGGCACGGCATCCTGACCATCTACGATGAGATCCAGGTGGGCCTGGGGAAGACCGGTCGCTGGTTCTGCTGCGAGCACTGGGACGTGGTGCCGGACTTCCTGTGCATGGGCAAGGGCTTCTCCGCCGGCTTCGCGCCCATGAGCGCGCTGCTCACCACGCGTGCGATCGCCGGCGTCTTCCAGCGTCCCGGCCACGACTTCCGCCACGGCCATACCTTCGCCGGCCACCCGGTGTCGGCGGCGGCGGTGCTGGCGGTGCTCGACATCTTCGAACGCGAGGGGCTGGTGCAGCGCGCCGCCGAGATGGGCGCGTACCTGCGCGAGCGCCTCGAAGGGCTCTACCGCCACCCGATCGTGGGCGATGTGCGCGGCATCGGCATGCTGCAGGCGGTCGAGATGGTCGCCGACCGCGAGACGCGTGAGAGGCTGCCCGCCGACCTGGACGTGGGGGGCTTCGTGCGCGATTTCGCCTATCGCAACGGCATGATCATCCGCAATAACGGCGACATCCTGGTGCTGGCGCCGCCCTTCGTAATCACCCGCGAGCAGATCGACGAGGTCGTGGACACCATCGACGCGGGCATCGCCGCCGCCGTCGAGCACTTCCACCTGGCCTGAGCGCGAGCGTGAGGCTGATGACCGTCTACGACCTGAGCGTGCCGACCGCAGATGGCGTGGACTGGTACCGCGAGGAGGGCTGCATCCCGGTGCGCCTACGCGACGTCGGCTCGCTGGCCGAAGACGGCTGGCTGTCGCACGAACTCGCGCTCATGGTGCTCAACGGCTGCACCTACCTCGAGGCCGCCGGGCACGTGGTCGAAGGCGGCATGACTCTCGACGACGTGCCGCCCGAGCGGCTCATCACCCGCGCCTTCGTGGTCGGGATGGCGGCCGATGGCCGGCTGCTGCACGCGCCCGAGCGCGACCTCGACGGCTTCCGCGCGGGCGAGGATGCTATCCTGCTGCACTGCGGCTGGGACGCGCACCTGCACGCGCCCGACTACTACCACGCCAGCCCGTACTTCGCCGCCGACCTGCAGCAGTGGCTGCTGCGCCACCGTCCGGCGATCCTCGGCAGCGACGTGCTGTCCTTCGACGACCCCGCGGGCGAGAGCATGCCCTTCGTCAACGCGTTCTTCCGGCAGGCCGGCCTGATCCTGTGCCCGCTGGTGGGGCTTGGCCGCCTGCCCAAGACCGTCACGCTGTGCGCGGCGCCGCTCAAGCTCACGGGCGCCAACGCCGCTCCGTGCCGCGCCCTCGCGTGGTGACTGCGTCCGGAGAAGGAGACGATCATGGCGAGCCGCAAACCCATCCGCGTCGGCGTCATCCGCTGCGACACCCACGGCTACTACTTCGGCGCGCAGATGGACCCGAAGCACCTCGTGCCCGAGAAGCTGGTCGAGCACAACTACATCTGCGCCCACTACTACCAGGACATCTATGACCCGTGCCACCTGGAGAAGCTGCCCAGGGTCGGCGGCTTCGAGATCGTGGCCTGTTACGACCACGACCGCGCGGCCGCAGAGCACTTCTCCGAGACCTTCGGGGGCAACCCGCGGGTGTGCGAGACCGTTGCGGAGATGACCGAGGGCATCGACGCGGTCTTCATCTCCGACTGCGACGGCGGTGGGGGAGATCACCTCGAACTCGCCCGGCCGTTCCTGACCGCGGGCATCCCCAGCTTCGTGGACAAGCCCTTCGCCTCGACGCTCAGGGACGCGCGGGCGCTGGTGCGTCTCGCGGAGAAGCACGGGACGCCCATGTACAACGAGTCGATCCTCAGCGTGGTCCCGGCCGCCGATCTGTTCCGCCGCCGCTTCGCCGAGATCGGCGACGCCACCGTCGGCGTGGTCAAGGGCGTCGGAGGCGCGTTCTCGCAGGAGAACCTCGGTGACCGCGACGCCCTGGGCGGCATTGAGGACCGGCTGGCCTACATCATCCACGGCGTCGCGCTGGCCACCAACCTCTTCGGCAGCGACGTCGAGTACGTCGAGGCCATGGGCACGCTGCCGCTGGAGTACATGCACCTGCACACCGCGTCCGGCCGCGAGGTGATGATCCTCAACACCTCGGTCGAGCACTTCCCCGAGCGCTGCAACTTCTACGCCGCCGGCTACAGCGCGGGCGGCGCGGTCACCTCGCGTCCCATCGGCGACTTCGAGTTCATCTACGGCGGCCAGAAGATCCTGCTCAACTTCAAGCAGATGATCCGCACCGGCAAGCTGCCCCGGCCCTACGATGACATGGTCCTGCACATCGCCATCATCGAGGCCGGACAGATCGCCCAGCGTACCGGGCAGGCCGTGCGTGTGAGCGACGTGCTCAGGGGCAAGGCCAGGCTCGGTTGACGGGCGGTGAGCGCCATGGACACGATCCGCGTCGGGATGATCGGCTGCGACCTGCACATGCTCTACTACGGGGTGCTGATGCAGGAGCATGACCCGCTGGTGCTGCGCGGCACCGGGCGGGGCCAGGCCGCGTTCTTCTACATGTACCTGCACTACAATGACCCGACCGCGATGACCGCGCCCTTCGTGGGCGGGTTCGACATCGCGAAGGTCTGGGACGCCGACCGCGCCCTCGCCCAGGACGCCGGGACCATCTTCGGCGCGGAGATCTGCGAGCGCTTCGAGGACTGCACGGAGGACGTGGACCTGGTCTTCATCCCCGACTGCAACGGCGACGGCTCCGGACACCTGGAGTTGGCCGCGCCGGGCCTGGCGCGAGGCGTGCCTACCTTCGTGGACAAGCCCCTGGCCAACAACCTGACCGAGGCCCGCGCCATCATCGACCTCGCGCAGGCGCACGGAACGCCCGTGATGTCCCTCTCGATGTTGCGCGCGGTCCCCCACGCGGCGCACTTCCGCGACCGGCTGCAGGAGATCGCACCGGTCGGCTTCGGCTCGATCAAGGGCGCGGGGCCGAGCCTGGCCGGTTCGATCCACACCATCAGTCTCGCCCAGCACGTCTTCGGCGCGGGCGTGGAAGCCGTGGACTGCATGGGCCCCACTGAACTCGCCTATCTGCACCTCGACTACGGCGCACGCGACGACCGGCCCGAAGCCGGGGTGATGCTCAACTGCCATTCCGGACCCACGTATCACTGCTCGCTCTACGTGAGCGCCTTCAGCGCGAAAGGCGCCATCCACTCCGGGCAGATCGGCGATTTCGAGTTCCCGTGGGGCGCGGCGGAGATCCTGCGCATGATCCGCGAGATGGTGCGCACGGGCGAGCCGCAGGCCTCGTATGAGGAGATGCTCGAGTGTATCGCCATCGCCGACGCCGGCCGCCTCGCCCGGCAGGCCGGCCGGCGCGTGCGCCTCGATGAGGTCATGGGCTGAGGATGTGCGCTCAGTCGTAGAACCAGCTCACCGGCACGCGCGCGATGCGCAGCGTCTGCAGAGGCACCTCGAGCGTGCCCACGTAGTAGCTGAACACGCCCATGTCCCCCACGAACAGCTCGCTCAGGTAGCAGTAGGTGTGTGTGGTGTCCGGCTCGAGATCGCGCTCGTTGATCCACGTCGCGCCCTCGTCCCTTGAGATACTCGCGCGCAGCGGCGTGCGCGGGCCCTGGTGGGTGCCCTGGTCGAGCCGCGCAACGGGATTGCGGATCAGCAGCAGATCGCCGGTCGCGGGGATACGCGTAAACACGAAGGGCGACTGTGGCGACTCAATCCCGGAAGGCGTCGGGTCCTCCCAGGTCTCGCCGCAGTCGGTCGAGAACGTCTGCCAGATCTCCCCCCGGTCGGTGCGCACCAGCATCCACAGCCGCCCGTCGCGCAGCTCCACCACGCGCGATTCCATCGCGCCCCGCTTCGGCGTGAAGATCATGCTGCTGTGCCGCCACGTGGCGCCGTCGTCATCGGAGAAGGCGCAGCCGGCTTCGATGTGCTCATCCTCCACCCACACCTCGGCGCACACTCCGTCCGGGAGGATGATGCGGCCGTCGGCGAGTTGCACCGCGCAGTCATTCACCGCGCCCCAGTAGCCGGGCTCGGGCGTGCAGCACACGGCCTCGCCCCAGGTAGCGCCCTCGTCATCGGACCGCCGCACCCACACCGCGCACTGGGCCCGCGAGTCCTTGCGCAGGTAAAAGAGCAGGATGCCGCCCGATTGCAGGCGCAGCAGGCTGGCGGACATCACGTTCTCGGCGGCCTCATCGGCGGAGATAATCATCTCCGGCTCCGTCCACGTGCGGCCGACGTCGCTGGAGTGGCGCGCGACGATCGACGCCCGCGAGTTATCTTCGCCGCCCTCGAAGCTGGTGTAGGCGAACAGGATGCGGCCATCCGCCAGCTCCAGCATGCTGCCCTCCCCGGTGCGCGGGCTCTCGGGCGTCACCTCGACCAGATCGTAGAACTCGGGAGCATCGGTCATGATGGGACCTCCTTGCGCTCGTCGGCGTACGTTCATCACGAGGGCTTCGCCCGCGCGCGGGCCGAACCTGTCGCGGATGACGAAGCCCATGTGCGTCAATCCGCCCGCGCCCCGAGCAGCACGATCTCGCCGGGCGCAGCCAGCGCCATCTCGCCCGCGCCATCGCCGTCGAAGTCCGCGATGATGGCCGAACCGGCGTAGACCGGCGCCTGCCACCGGATCTCGCCCTGCCCCTCGGCGTCCGTGCCGATGAGCCACCAGCCGGCCAGGAACTCCCCCTTGCCGTCGCCGTCGAAGTCGGCGCACAGGATGGGCGCGCTGATCGGCGAAGGCAGCTCGACCTCCCACTCGACATCGCCGGTCCACAGGTCGCGGCAGACGAAGCGGCGCGAGTTGCGCAGGGCGTAGCCGGCTTCGAGCGACCCGTCGCCATCGACGTCGATCAGCCCGACCTTGGCGGGCACGTCGTAGCCGACCTCCTCGCGCCAGATGCCGTCGGTCGGGTCCGGGTTCATCAGCCCGAAGCGCCCGTGCCCGGCGGGGACGAACCAGTGGGGCTCGGTGTCCTCGGGCGTGCGGTAGACCGGGCAGTAGCTGTTGTAGAGCAGCCCGGCGTAGATCGCGCCCTCGGAGCTGATGTTGATGGTCGGGTGCAGCCGCACGAAGCCGCCGTCTTCGCCGCGCAGGAAGGCCATGAAGCTGTACATGTCCATCAGCACTTCCTCGACGCCGTCGCCATCGACGTCGAAGGCGCTCGGGTAGCCGATGGGACGACAGCCGCGCACCCGGCCGGCTCCGCCATGATCGTAGCGGTCGCGGAACCACAGGATGCGCCCGTCCGCGCCGTCGAGCATGCAGGTGCCCTCGATGGTGCGATCTCCGTTGGCCACGGAGATCGCGAGCCCCGCGCGCGGCCCGGGCAGGAACTGTCCGGCGTTCCACGCGACCACCTGCACACCGTCGGCGACGCGCAGCCCCTCGAAGACGGTCTCCCACGCCCGGCTGCCGTCCGCCCGGAAGGCCCGCACGCACACCTCGCCGCGCTCGGTCTCTCCGGGCGCCACGATGCACAATCGTCCGTCGCCCTCGAGGTCGTAGAGCAGCGGGTTGTAGCTGCAGCCACCGCGCGCGAAGTCGTGCTCGGCCAGCACCTGCGCGCCGCCATCGTCGCCGATGGCATAGACGCGCACGCGATCACCCGGCACCGCCGCCACCAGCTCCGCGCGCCCGTCGCCGGTCAGGTCGGCCGCCGAGAAGGTCGCCCGTCGCCCGCCGGTCAGCGGCAGCGCCCAGCGTCGCTGGCCCTGCCAGCTCACCATCTCAAGCTGTCCGCTCGCCCCGGTCACCAGCAGATTCGGTGGCCCGTCCGCCCCTGGGAACACCATGCGTACGTTCGCGCCCTCGAGGTCATCGGTCGCCGCAATGCGCTCCAGCGTCCCATCGGCCAGGCGGTAGATGCCCGGCTCGCCCGCGGTCGCCAGCAGCAGATCGGCGCCTTCGGCGCCCGGCACCGTCACCGGGCCGGCCACGTCGGCGTCTTCGAGCGTCGCGATCTCCTCCAGCTCGCCCGAGCCGTGGAACACGTGCACGCTCAGCACACCGCGGCCCTCGCGCTCAGAGCGGATGAGCAGCCCGCTCAGTCCGTCCGGCCCCACGCCCGCGAAGGCCGCGCGGCAGGCGGCGTCCGGGATCTCGACCTCTATCTCGCCGGTTCCGCCGTCGCGTACGCGCACGAACGCGCCGAAGTCGCGCTCGGGATCGCGCACGTTGTAGACGATCTCGGTCGAGCCATCGCCATCCACGTCGCCGATGGTCACGCAGTCGAGCGCCACGCCCGGGTTCACGTAGACCTCGCCGTAGTAGTGCTGCCACGCCAGCTCGTTATCGGCGTCGCGATGCAACACGATGCCGTGAACATGCTGCTGGATGGCCTCGCCCGCCACGCAGATCAGCGGCTGGCCGTCGCGCGTGCTGCCCAGGGCCCACGGCCCGTAGTTGCGCCGATGCGCGCCGCCGAGCCGGTAGACCAGCGAGCTGAGCATCTCGCCGGTGCGCGCGTCGAAGCCCCGGCAGCGATGGTGGCGCACGTTCCAGATGACCGGCTGCTCGGGCACCGACAGGTCGATACGGATGTCGCAGCCGTGGTCGGCGCGCTCGGGGTGCTCACCCGGCACCACCACGGTCCTGCGCCAGATGAACTGCGGCTCACCCTCGGGCGGGAAGTTGATCAGGCAGCCCTCCTCGCCGTACTGCTCGAAGACCGCCGCCTCCATCCCCGGCCGCTCGGGCAGCACATCAGCCACCTGCACGCGCACGTAGACGTGCGAGGGCTCGAAGGTGTACCGCCACTGCGTCTCTCCGGTCACGCCGTCGAGCACCGCGATGCGCGCGCCGCTCGCCAGCAGCAGGCGGTCGCGCCCGTCGCCGCACAGGTCGCCGAAGAATACCAGCGACGAGGCATCGGTGCTGGTCCACAGCACCGCCCCGTCCTCGATCGCCACCATGCGCAGGCGCCCGTCGTTGATGAGCAGCCGCTCGACGCCCTCGGCGGTGATTACCGTGCGCGCCCAGCCCAGCTCGCCGCCGACCGGGATCCGCGCCCACACCGCGGGCGCCTCACTCATCCCCAGCGTCAGCGGCGAGAAGCCGGTGATCTGCCGGTCGTGAAACAGTCGCGGCCAGCCCGGGTCCAGCACGTCGGCGCACCGTATGCCCGGCAGCAGCGGGTGCGTATGTGCATCCTGCGCCGCCGATATGCCACACATGGCGGCCACGAGCATCGCCCCGATCAGCGCCGTCCGCATCAGATGCGCACCATCCCGTCCGGTTCGTTGTCGGCAACCAGCAGCAGGCTACCGCGCCGATGGATATGCGAGCTTCCCCTGAGGCTACGGCACCGCCGGCGGCACCCGGAAGAAGTACACCCCCACGCCCGTGTAGGCGTTGCCGCCCGCCGTCGTGTCCGTGCAGGACCCGATCACCGAACCATCTGCCATCGTCGTGCGGCAGCCGCCGACCGCATACAGGTTCTGGAACTCACGTGAGCTGAGCGCATGGTCATGCCAGGTATCGCCGTTGTCGAAGCTCACGATGCAGGCCAGTCGTTGACCGACCGTCCCCACGCAGTAGAGCGGCCCGCCCGCGCGATCTGGCGTCGTGGCCAGCAGCCCGTCCAGGCGGCACAACGCCAGCATCTCGCCGCCGAAGCGCGGGTAGACATCCAGCTCCCGCCGCCCGGTGGCGATGTCGTAGCGCACGTAGTGCTCGCGCGGTTCGGGCATCTGCGCCTCGTAGAGAAAGTGCAGCTTGCCGCCGCTGGCGATGAAGCTCGACAGCCAGGTGTGGCTCTCGAACTCGTCGTCGAGGCTGATGCGCTCGGCCGGGCCGGTGTCGTCGGCGATGATCGGCGGCTCCAGCGGCTCGCCGGTCAGCGTCTGCCAGGTCGCGCCGCCGTCGGGCGACTTCATCACGTGGATGTCCCAGTAGAGATAGACGTCATGCTTGACGGTCGTCCACGCCGCGAAGAGCGTCCCGTCGGGGTAGAGGTCAAGTGACGGGTACTGCAGCGCGGCGTTCGGGCCGGGCTGCAGGAGCTGCGTTGACGAACGCAACTCGCCGTCGAGTCCGATCACGTGGAAGGTGTTGTTGGCGCTGAAGTAGTAGAGCTGCCCGCGCGGCAGGTCGATGGCCAGCGCGAACTTGCCGTGGCTGCTGGCCGGGATCGTGGTGATCGCGGGCTTGGCGTAGTCGTCGGCGGCCGGGAAGCGGTACAGGTACGAGCTGTGATCAACGAAGTCGGGGCGCATCAGGTAGATGTTCGCGTCGGCGTCGGTCTCGATCGCCGCCGGGTTGGTCGGATCGGTCGCCTCGTGGACGATGCGGAAGCTCTGCCCGCCATCCGCGCTCCACAACAGCCGCCACTGCTGCGCGCGGTAGGGCTCATCGCGCCGGCGGATGTACGTCATGAAGATGCCACGCGCGTTGGCAAGCACCTTCTGATTGTGACTCTGGAAGGTCGCGTACCCGGTCGCGTCATCATCCACGCACGTGGTCTGGATCGGAGCCAGGGCGAGCACACCTCCAGTATCCTGCGCCTGCTGCCACGCGCACACGGCCAGCACGCCCCCGGCGAGGCCGAAGATGACGCGAGAGGGTGTCAACGCCCAGACCTGGTTTCTCACAGCTTCCGCTCCTCTCGGGGGCGGCCGGTCGCCCCCGCGCGGGGCAGCTCGGGGTCGCCATCAGTCTCGAGCCGGCGGGCGCAGCGGGGAAGTGCTTCCGCCCTGCAAGCGCGCGCACCTGCCCTGGTACCGGCCTGCGGAGGCTGCAGGGCACCTGTCGTACGAACCTGTTTCGGGAAGACGTAAGGAAAACCCATGACGCACAGTGCAGGCGCCCTTGCCTGCTGATGCCCCCGGCAGGCGCGGTTGAGCGCGCGGAAGTGCGTACGCGAGTCCGGGCGCCACCGCACCGACCCGGCCGCCGAATTGAGCCCTCTGACCTGGATGGACGGCGTGCACCGCCCGAGTTCGGCAGCAGGCGATTGCGCTCCGGTGCGAGGGATGATCCCGCGCCGCAGCGAAACTCCTCCGCGCTCGTAACCGCCCCGCGCAGGAAGGACGGACCTTCATGCTCGGCACCCTCGCGCTCATCCTCGGCCTGCTGACGACGCTCGCGGCTCCCGGCCTCGGCGCGCAGTACTACCTCTCGCCTGACGGCAGCGATGACGCACCGGGTACACGCGAGCAGCCCTGGCAGACCATCGACAGGGCCAATGCCGCCCTGCAGCCGGGCGATACCGCCATCTTCCTTCCGGGCGAGTACGTCGGGACGATCACACCCGCGCGCAGTGGCACGGCCGACGCGCCCATTACCTACCGCTCGTCCGAGCCGCGCCGGGCGCGCCTGCACAAGATCGGCCCCGCCGACAAGCTGATCCTGCTCAGCGGCCGCGAGCACCTCGTGATCGACGGCTTCTACCTCGACGGCGGCGGCGGCTCGTGGCAGGAGGTGGACGGCGTGCCCATGTACACCATGGGCATCGCCACCGGCGCGTCATGGCTGTTTGCGACCGGCTGCCGGGACCTGACCATCCGCAACTGCGAGATGCGCAACTCCGCGACCTCGTTCTACAGCTTCGAGATCAGCCGGTCGTCGCAGATACGCGTGCTCGATAACCTCTTCAGCCGCGACAACCCGAACCCCGCGGACATGGTGCACTTCATCAACTGCGACCACGTGCTGTTCGAGGGCAACTCGACCATGCGCGCCGGGCACTGCACCCTCACTATCAGCGACTGCAACTACGTGGTGGTGCGCGCCAATGTGCTCCACAATGAGTGGGGGCGCAACCACATCATCTGGCACTCAGCGCGCGTGCTCTTCGAGGGCAACATCATGACCCGCGCGCGCGACAGCGCGGGCTCCGCGGGCAGCCAGTCGCAGACCACGCACGACGACAGCATCGTGCGGTTCAACCGCATCTTCGACAACCTGGGCACCACCATCGAGTTCGACGGCCGCATGTACCGGGGCATCTCGCCGACCGGCCGCTTTCGGGAGCCCTTCTGGGTGCGCAACAATCGGATCTACAACAACACCTTCGCCGGCAACCCCGACTACGCGCTCTCCCTGCGCTCCTGGTCGTGCGCCAACGTGTTCCGGAACAACATCCTCTACCGCAACGACTTCGATGGCGGTAACATCCAGATCGTGCGCCGTGACAGCGAGGACACCGGCAATCGCTTCATCACCAACCTGATCGGCGGCACCCGGCCGGGCCAGACGGTCATCTTGTGCCGGGGCGAGTACTGGACCGCCGCCCAGGCCGATGAGAACACCCCCACCGTCGGCGGCTTCTGGTCCGACTTCTTCGGCACCATCGCCGCCGCCCCCCGGTTCGTTGATCCGGACAACCACGACTACCGGCTCGGCCCGGACAGCCCGGCCATCGACGCGGGCACGCCCCTGGCGCTGGCGATCGGCGAGGGCACCGGGCGTGAGCTTCCCGTCACCGACGGCTACCCGTTCTACGATGGCTTCGGCATCGAGGGCGAGCAGGGCGACTTCATCGCCGTCGGAGCAGGCGACAACATCGCGCAGATCGAGCGCGTCGAGCTACGGTACTTCCAGCCCGCGATCCTGCACCTTGACCGCGACGTGAGCTGGACCGACGGGATGCCCGTGAGCCTGCCCTGGGCCGGCGCGGCGCCGGACCTGGGGGCCTTCGAGCAGGGCGCGACCGACCCGTCGCGCATCATCGCGCTGGCCCGGCCGGCGGTGGTGGCGCCCGGCGAGCCGGTGAGTTTCGCGCTCGACGCGCTCGGCAAAGAGATCGCCTCGGTGGTCTGGCGGTTCGACGACGGCTCGGTCACGCGCGAAGCTGAGACCACGCGTACCTGGTCCGAGGTGGGGCATTATGCGGTGATCGCGCACGCCACCTTCTCCGACGGACG
>CAZTZN010000031.1:0-31850 GCA_964617715.1 uncultured Armatimonadia bacterium
CGCTGGTCAACTCCAACCCGGCCACCATCATGACCGACCCGGAGATGGCCACGCGCACCTACATAGAGCCCATCACCGCCGAGGTAGTCGCCGCCATCATCGAGCGCGAGCGCCCCGACGCGCTGCTGCCCACGCTGGGCGGACAGACCGGCCTGAACGTTGCGCTCGAGCTGGCCGAATCCGGCGTGCTCTCCCGCCATAACGTCGAGCTCATCGGGGCCACGCGCAAGGCCATCAAGAAGGCCGAGGACCGCGAGCTGTTCAAGGACGTCATGGCCGCCGCCGGCCTCCCCATGCCCGAATCCGCCACCGCCACCGACCTGCGCGAGGCCCGGCGTATCATCGAACGCATCGGCCTGCCCGTGGTCATCCGCCCCTCCGCCACCCTCGGCGGCATCGGCGGCGGTACCATCACCACGCCCGAGGAGATCGACGAGGTCGTGCTGCGCGGCATCGAGGCCTCGCCCATGAACGAGGTGCTCGTCGAACAGTCCGTGATCGGGTGGAAGGAAATCGAGTACGAGGTGATGCGCGACAGCGCCGACAACGTCGTGGTCATCTGCGCCATCGAGAACTTCGACCCGATGGGCGTGCACACCGGCGACTCCATCACCGTCGCCCCCACCCAGACGCTGTCGCAGCCCGAGTACCAGCTCCTGCGCGACATGGCCATCAAGTGCATCCGCGAGGTCGGCGTGGACACCGGCGGCTCCAACATCCAGTTCGCCATCCACCCGGAGACCGGCGAGGTCGTGCTCATCGAGATGAACCCGCGGGTGAGCCGCTCGTCGGCGCTGGCGTCCAAGGCCACCGGTTTTCCCATCGCCAAGATCGCGGCCAAGCTCGCGGTCGGCTACACGCTCGATGAGCTGCCCAACGACATCACCGCGGAGACGCCCGCCTGCTTCGAGCCCACCATCGACTACGTGGTCACCAAGATCCCGCGGTGGACCTTCGAGAAGTTCCCCGGCGCCGAGGAGCGGTTGACCACGCACATGAAGTCGGTGGGCGAGGCCATGGCCATCGGCCGCACCTTCAAGGAGAGCCTGCAGAAGGCCATCCGCTCGCTGGAGATCGGTCGCTTCGGCCTCGGGGGCGACGGGGCGGGCGGCCGCTACGAGGACCTCTCGCTCTCGGAGTTGCTCGAGCTGATCGAGGTGCCGCACCCCGACCGGCTCTTCGAGCTGCGCGCGGCCATGCGCAAGGGCGCCGGTCTGGACGAACTCTACGAGCGCACCGGCATCGATCGGTGGTTCCTGCACAACCTCGCCGAGATCGTCGAGATGCAGGACGAGCTGGCCGGGTGGCGACCCGGCTGCGGCCGCGGCCCCGCTGCGGGCGCGCCTCCGACCATCGATGCCATGACGCGCGAAGAGCTGCTCGACTACAAGCGCGCGGGGTTCTCCGATCGGCAGATCGCCACGCTCGCGCACGTCACCGAGCATGACGTGATGGTGCGCCGCCGTGAGCTGGGTGTGCAGCCGGTGGTCAAGCTGGTCGATACCTGCGCGGCTGAGTTTGTCGCCAGCACGCCCTACTTCTACCTCACCTACGAGGAGGAGGACGAGCACCGCAAGTCCGAGCGGCCGAACATCATCATCCTCGGCGGCGGCCCCAACCGCATCGGCCAGGGCATCGAGTTCGACTACTGCTGCGTACATGCCGCCTTCGCCCTGCGTGAGTGCGGCTACGACGCCATCATCGTCAACACCAACCCGGAGACGGTGAGCACCGACTACGACACCTCCGACAAACTCTACTTTGAGCCGCTCACCCTCGAGGATGTGCTCAACATCTGCGAGAAGGAGGACCCCACCGGCGTCATCGTGCAGTTCGGCGGCCAGACCCCGCTGAACCTCGCCGAGGACCTTGCCGAGCACGGCGTGCCCATCATCGGCACCACCCCCGCGGACATCGCGCGCGCCGAAGACCGCGAGTTCTTCAAGCAGGCGCTGGAGCGGCTGGGGCTGCAGATGGCCCGCGCCACCACCGCCGTCTCGGTCGAGGGCGCGGCCGAGGCCGCCGCCGAGATCGGCTACCCGGTGGTGGTGCGCCCCAGCTACGTCCTGGGCGGGCGCGCCATGCAGATCTGCTACGATGAGGAGCAACTGCGGCGGTACATGGAACTGGCCGTCGAGGCCTCACCCGAGCACCCCGTGCTCATCGACCGCTTCCTGGAAGACGCCATCGAGATCGACGTAGATGCCGTCTGCGATGGCGAGCGTTGCGTGATCGGCGGCGTCATGGAGCACATCGAGGAGGCGGGCGTGCACTCAGGCGACTCCGCGTGCGTGCTCCCCCCCTTCTCGCTCTCCGAGCCGGAAGTGCAGAGCCTGATGGAGCAGACCCGCGCGCTGGCGGCGGAACTCAACGTGGTCGGGCTGCTTAACATCCAGTACGCCATCCGCAACGAGCAGGTCTACGTACTCGAGGCCAACCCGCGCGCCTCGCGCACCGTCCCCTACGTCTCCAAGGCCATCGGCGTGCCGCTGGCCAAGGTGGCCGCGCGTGTGATGGTGGGACAGAGCCTCGAGGAGATCGGCTTCACCGAAGAGGTGGAGATCTCGCACTTCGCGGTGAAGTTCCCCGTCTTCCCGTTCAGTCGCTTCCGCGGCGTGGACACCATCCTGGGGCCGGAGATGAAGTCCACCGGGGAGGTGATGGGCATCGACCAGAACTTCGGCGCGGCCTTCGCCAAGGCGGCGATCGCCGCCGGCGTCCACCTGCCCACTCGCGGCACCGTGTTCATGTCGGTGCGCAACCGCGACAAGCGCGACGCCATCTTCCTGGCCAAGCACCTGGAGACACTGGGCTTCAAGCTGGTGGCTACCGAAGGTACGGCACGCGCCCTGCGCCGCTCGGGGATCAACGCCGAGGTGGTCTACCGCCTGGGTGACAGCCGCGGCCGCAACGCCATCGACCTGATCGAGAACCAGAACCTCGATCTGATCATCAACACGCCCTCGGGTCCGCAGCCGCGTGATGACGAGCGCCGCATCCGCGCCGCCGCCGTCCAGCATGGGGTGCCGTGCATCACGACGGTGGCCGGCGCCTCCGTCGCGATCCTGGGGGTGGAGGCCCTGCAGCGGGGCGAGTTGGACCTGCGCACGCTCCAGGAGTACAACGCCGACGTGCACCCGGTCTCGCACGGCATCTGAGCCCTGCGGTGGGCCTCCGAAACAGAGGGCGGACCAGGAGATCATCCCCCGCCCGGCTGCGCGCCTCCAGTGCCTCAAGTTTTGCTCACGATCCATTCCCATACGAGTAACCCCGCCGCCGGTGGAGAATACTCATTATGCCGGCGTCGCTCGGGGCGATGCCGGCTTGCGTCCCGGAATTGGTGGGGAGACCTCGGTGGAAGGGAGGGACGCGTGTGCAGTGTCGCACCATCACGGCGGCTCTCCTGGCGACGACCGCAATCATTGTGTTCAGTATCGCCGCACACGCCTGGGAGATCCGCCCGCCACACCAACGTCAGACAAGTCAGGTGCTCGTCACCCTGGCGCCCGGCGCCGATGCCGCGCGGGAACTCGCGCGTCTGCAGGCACGCGGATTGCGAGCGGCCATTCACCCCGCGCGTCCGGACTGGCTCACCGTGACCGCCCCCGCAGGCTACTCGGTCGAGGGACTCGCCGACGAATTGCGCGCGCTGCCCTCGGTTACAGGCGCCGATCCGCACCTGCGCTGCTACGCCCAATACACGCCGAACGACCCCTACTACCGCCCCTACGATGACCCTGACCCGGTTGATGGCGGCCACCAGTACTACCTCTTCGACATGAATGCGGCGCCGGCATGGGACCTCGAGACCGGCTCATCCGACACCGTCATTGCCGTCATCGACAGCGGGCTGTCGTTCTACCATGAGGATCTCGACGGCCTGGTGTGGACCAACACCGGCGAGATCGCGGACGACGGCATCGACAACGACGGCAACGGGTACGTTGATGACTACTACGGTTGGGACTTCGCCGGCGACAACATCGGCGACCCGGACACGGACACGGTGGAGAGTTCCGACAACAACCCGAACGTTTGGGATCCGGCGTGGTGGGATGACTCGTGGGGGGAACCGCCACATGACCTGTTCTGGTGGGAGGACCCGGTCTGGGCTGCGCGTCTGGCCACACTGGACCCCGCTATCGGCAACACCGCCGATGACAACGGCGATGGGATGGCCGACACGGGCGTTAGTCACGGCACGGACGTCGCCGCGCTCGCCACCTGCCTCACCGACAACTCCATCGGCATGGCGGGGATGTCCTGGGGCTGCTCGATCATGCCGCTGCGGGTCATCAACGCGGAGGGGTGGGGGTGGGGTGTGGACGCCGCCGAGGCCATCCGCTACGCCGCCGACAACGGCGCCGACATCATCAACATGAGCTTCAGCTTCGGGCTGGTGGACTTCGACGACCCGCCCGCTCCGGGCGAACCGGGCTACGCCGACTACCTCGAGGCACTGGCGGTGCGCGACGCCATCGTCTACGCCGCAGGCAAGGGCGCCATCATCGTGGCCTCGGCCGGCAACTCCGGCGACACCTACCAGGGCGTGGACTTCCCCGCGGACATGCCCGAGACCATCTCGGTCGGATCCATCGGGCCGACCGGCGAGCGGTCCAGCTTCTCCGCATATGCGCTGCCCGACCAGGTGCTCGATGTGGTCGCGCCCGGTGAGGAGATACTGACCGCAGGCGTGCTCGAAATGTACTCGTGGGCCGCCTTCTGGTCGCTGGGCATCGACTGGCCGCTGGGCGAGGACACGTACATCATGGCGCAGGGCACCTCGTTCTCGGCGCCGCTGATCAGCGGCCTGGCGGGCCTCTACCGCTCGGCCTACCCCATGCTGACCACGGACGACTTCCGCGAGGCGCTGCACGCCGTGTCCGTCGATCTCGGGCCGGTCGGCTATGACGAATACTACGGCTACGGCATCCCCGACGCCTACGCGGTGCTGGAGTACGGGAACGGGCAGGTGCCCGAGCCGGTCACGGCGGCGCTGTTCCTCCTGGGGGTGGGCGCGCTGGGCTGGCGGGTGCGCCGTCGCCGGCGGCAGAGCGACAGATAGCCGACCACCCACCGCCCGGTCTCACAGCCCCACCGCGCGATAGAACGGCGCCACCACTCCCAGCAGGCAGTAGAGGTTGAGCGCCAACAGCGCCGCCCCGACCACGAAGGGCAGCGCGTTCCTCGCCCGTTCCGGCAGGACCCGCCCCACGCCCAGCCCCCACAGCATCACCATGCCGAAGAGCACCGGGAAGAGATAGCGCCCCTGGCTGCCGCCGCCCAGGTCGATGGTGAGGATGTAAGCCAGCACCGCGAACTTGAGCAGCGCGACGGTGAGCAGCACCAGCCAGAACGCCCGCACCTGCAGCACCGACCAGCCCAGCCTGCCCGCGCGCGCATCGCCGATGAGCAGCAGCAGGCCGGGGACCCCCGCCAGGCAGGCGACCAGCAGCAGCCGGTAGAGCACGAGCGGTGCGGCGATGTTAGTCCAGGCGAAACCCGCCCAGAAGTTGCGGAAGGTCATCGGCACGGCGATGCGCAGCACCCGCCACAGAGCCTGGGGCTGTGCGAGATAGATCTCCCAGCCCACCTGCTTGTCCACATTGGCCGGGAAGTGCTGCGGGGTGCCGTAGTGCAGCATGTTGCGCACGTACCACCAGCCGCCTGTCGCCAGGGCAATGGCCAACGCAATTCCGGCCACGCGCGCGAACTCGGCCCAGTTCACCGCGGCCACGCGGCGTGCGAGATCGGTGAGGATGGTATCCGCCGGTTCGGGTTCGCGCCGTCGGCCCACCGCCCACGCCAGCGTCAGCAGCGCCGCCGGCAGCGCAACATTCGCCGAGTCCTTGGTGAGCATCCCCACGCCCAGCGCCAGGCCCAGGAGCGCCGCGCGCCCGGGCGTGGGGCCATCGCGCAGGATGATCAGCGCCAGCAGCATGGTGAGACCGATCGCCACCACGGTGGGTGGGTCGTTGCTCACCGCAGCGCTGATGTGGACATACATGGGCTGTGTCGCCAGCACCGCGGCCACGGTCGCGGCCAGCCACGGTCGATCGGGGAAGATCAGGTACACGATGCGGTAGCCCAGGAGAAGGCCCAGCGCCCCCAGCAGCACCGTCAGCAAGCGCATGGCCAGCCACGCGCGCCGTTGCGCGGGCGTGAAGCCGGCGGCCTGGCGCAGCGCGTCGAGCGCCAGGGCGTGCTGGCCTGTGCGCACGGTGGGGTAGTGGGGCAGGCGCGCGAGGATCGCCTCATTGCTCGCCTGCAGGGCCGCGGGGAGCGCCCGCTCGCCCTGGGCCGGGGCATCGGCGTCGATCCGGGCCAGCTTGCCAATCGCCGCGGCCAGCGTGTAATATAGGGGGGCCTGGTAGCTCTCATAGCCGGCGCTGTCGGCGTAGTAATCGGGCAGCCGCCCGTGCCGGGCGAGGAAGAGCGCGTAGCGGAAATGCGCCGGCTCGTCGGGGGCCTGGCCGAGCGGCACCACTATCGCCCATGCCGCGCCCAACGCCAGGCAGGCGGTGAGGCAGGCGGGCAGGAAGTACTTCGACCAGGGGCTGGAACGCCACTGGGCCGCCGGGATGTTATGTTGGATGGAGTCATTGCGTTCGGTCATGGCCGTCCGAGCGCACTGTAGCACACGATGGCGGCCAAGGCAACGGCGCGCGGCGCCGGGGCTGGGCACCACGCGGCACATTGACCAGGCGACCCGGAGGCCCGCATGAAGGTTGTTCTGCTGGTCGGAGGCAAGGGGATTCGCCTCGCCGGTGAGGATGCGCCCCTGCCCAAGGCCCTGTTCCAGATCGGCAGCCAGCCGATCGTCTATCACATCATGCGCAAGTTCGCCGCCGGTGGCATCACCGACTTCGTGCTGGCGCTGGGCTACCGTGGCGAGCAGATCGTGGACTACTTCCTGCACCACGCGCCCTTCCTGCAGACCGATCTGCGCCTGCAGCTCAGCGGCGACGGCGGCCTGCCCCACGTCACCCGTCTGGGCGAACACGCGCCGGCGTGGCAGGTGACGCTCGCGCACACCGGCATCGAGGCGCACACCGGCGAGCGCCTGCGCCGCGTGCGGAGCTACCTGGCCGATGACGACGACTTCATGGTCACCTATGGTGACGGGCTCGCGGACATCGATCTGGATGCGCTCATCGACTTCCACCGCGGACACGGGCGCGTGGCCACCATCACCGTGGTGCGGGCGCGGTCGCAGTACGGCCACGTGGCCTTCGACGCCGGTGGTGTGGTGGCGCGCATTGACGAGAAGCCGCCGCTGCCGGGCTGGATCAATGGTGGGTTCTTCGTCTTCAACCGTGGCATCTTCGACTACCTGCAGCCGGGTGACAACCTGGAGAGCGACTGCCTGCCGCGCCTGGCCGCCGACGGCCAGCTTATCGCACGCCCGCACGAGGGCTTCTGGGCATGTATGGACACCTACAAGGATGGGATGATGCTCAACGAGCTGTGGGAGTCAGGCAACCCGCCCTGGGAACGCTGACCCGACTGTTCGCCGGAAGTCGGAGGCCGGCAGCTCACACGGGAGGTAGCTCATGGCGCAGGTCGCGGGCCGCAAGGTGTTGGTCACCGGAGCGCATGGATTCGTCGCCGGGCATCTGATTGAGCGCCTGGCGGATGCGGGCGCCGAGGTGATCGGCATCGATCTGTGGATGGTCCGCCAGTCGTATCTGAGCATGTCGCCGGCCATCCGTCACACCGACCTGCTCGAGGGTGACATCTCCAACCTCGAGGAGATGCAGGCGGTGTTTGAGGAGCACCGGCCGCAGATCGTGGTACATCTGGCCGCGCAGGCCGATGTCACACGCGCACTGAGCAATCCGCTGGGGACCTTCGAGGCGAATGTGCGCGGCACATACATCCTGCTCGAATGCGCCCGGCGCATCTGGGAGGAGGACCGCGAGCCGCACGCGCTGGTGATCGCAAGCTCCGACAAGGCCTACGGGCATCACGACTACCTGCCCTACCGCGAGGACGACGCGCTGCTCGGGCTGTTCCCCTACGATGCCTCCAAGGCCTGCGCCGACATCATCGCACGCGGCTACCATGCGGCCTGGGGCCTGCCCACGGGGGTGGTGCGCTGCGCCCAGATCTACGGCCCGGGCGACCTGAACTTCAATCGCATCGTGCCCGGAACCTTCCGCGCGTTGCTGCGCGGCGAGCGCCCGGTAATCCGTTCTGACGGCACGCCCGTGCGCGACTACGTCTACATCGCCGACGCCGTGGACGGCTACATCCGCGTGATGAGCGCGCTGCTGGCGGGCGAGCATCTGGGCGAGGCCTTCAACATCGGCACCGGCGAGGGGGTCAGCGTGCTGTCGCTCTTCACCGAGATGGCGGAGATAGCCGGGCGCTCCGACCTGCAGCCTGAGGTGCTGGGTGAGGCCTCGTGCGAGCTGCAGGATCAGGTCGTCTCGGCCGATCGCGCGCGTCGGCTGCTGGGGTGGGAGCCGCAGGTGCCCCGCCCCGAGGGCCTGCGCCGCACCTTCAACTGGTACCGCGACAACCTCGGGAACATCGAGGCGTAGGGAACGAGGAGCGTCCGACAGGTGCGGGAGGGGGCCGGGCGCCAGCGCCCCCGCCGGCTGCCGGCCCTGGGCTCGGTGCTCCGCGAGAACTTCCGCTCGCCGTGAAGTTGCGGCGTTCGCTGCCGGAGATCCCGTGGAACGAGCTGCTCGGGTTGCGCAATCGGCCTATGCACGCGCACGATCTCATTGATGCGGATGCTCTCTGATACGCGGTTCTCGCCGACTTCGCGGAACTGCTGACATGCTCTGAGCGAGCCATCTCGGACACCGGTGGCGAACCGGCCTGCGGTAGACATCCGCCCGACACACGTGAAGTCCATGAAACTAAGCGTCATCATGCCGGTCTACAATGAGCGGGGGACGATCCTCGAGATCCTTGCACGCGTGCGCGCGGTGGATATCGACAAGGAGATCGTCATCATCGACAACCTGTCCACCGACGGCACCCGCGAGATCGTCGAAGGCCTCGATCTGCCCGACGTGCGCGTGATTCTGCAGGACCGCAATCGCATGAAGGGCAACTCGGTGAAGAAGGGCATCGCCGCGGCGCGCGGGGAGTACCTGATTATTCAGGATGCCGACCTGGAGTATGATCCGCAGGATTACCCGGCGCTGCTGGCGGAGATCGAGCGACCCGAGGTGTTGTGCGTGCTGGGCTCGCGCATGCTGGGAGCGGCGCGTGCGGGTGCGGCGCTGCCGCCGTCATCGTTCGACGTGGGCCGCCGGCTGCTCAGCGATTACTTCAACATGCTCTTCGGCACCGACCTGACCGACATCGCTACCTGCTACAAGCTCGCGCCCACCGCACTGCTGCAGAGCATGGACCTGGTCAGCGACGGCTTCGATCTGGATGTGGAGCTGGTGTCGCGCTTTGTGATTGAGGCACGCGCGCGCGGCCAGGAGGTCACTGAGGTGCCGATTCATTACTATCCGCGCACCGTCGCGGAGGGTAAGAAGATCCGCTGGACCGACGGCCTGACGTCACTGGCCGCCATCACCAGGTTCCGCTTCGCCCGACCGGTGGGGTGAACAGATGAGGGCGCGGCTGGGCCTCGCCATTCTCATCATCGCGGGCGTCGCACTGGTGGTGACGGTGATCTTCGTCGCCACGCGCGGGCGGCCTACCGCGGTCGAGGATTGGGAGCTGAACAAGGAGGTCCCGCTGATCCGCCAGCCCGGTGAGGCCGAGCCCACCCCGCAGGGCCCCATCCAGGTATCAGGCACCGCGTTGACCGTGGCCAACGAGGCGGGCGAGGTCATCTGGCGCGCCAGCTTCGCCGGGCAGATCGAGCTGGATCAGCAGGGCCGCACCGCCTGCGCCGAGCAGGTGCACTGGGAGTTCGAGGGCGAAGGCTTTGACGGCCTGAGCGTGGACGCGCCGGTCATGACCGCGGACTACGACCGGAAGCTGCTGCAATTTTCCGAGGGCGTGACGATCGAACTCGAGCAGGGCGACTTCAGCTTCTCCGCCGCCAGGGTCGAATACCAGTTCAACACCCAAAAGCTGATCGCCACCGGAGATGTGCAGTTCCGCGGCGGCTCGTACGCCGCGCACGTCCGGGAGGCGGTCATCGACAATCGAGCGATGACCCTCCGTCTGAAGCACGGGGAACTCGTGCGCCGTGAGTAGCCCGCGGCTGGAGACAAGCGATGGATGTGAGGATAGCGCAACCATGAAGCGGACGGCAGTCGTGTACATGGTCGTGGGTCTGATCGCCCTCGTCGTCGCGGGCGTCACCGCTCAGCAGGTGCGTCAGACGCGGACGGGCAGGCTCGTCTTCAACGAGCTGCAGTGGGACTTCGCCCACAATACCATCGTAGTCACAGGCAACCCGGCCTCGATGGTCGTTGAGGGTCTGCATAAGGCGCAACTGCGCTCCCCGCGCATGGAGATCGATGCCGATCAGCGCCTGGAGGAGATTCACGGCGCCACCGCCGCGGGCCCGGTGAGCCTGGACCTGCTCACCGCCCCCGATGTCGATGGCCGCCGCCGGCGCATCACCGCGTCATGCACGCAACGCGCCACCTATTCCAAGGCTGAGGATACCGTGGTCATGAGCGGCAACGTCGTGGCCGACATCGTCACGCTTCCCGAGGGCGAGGCCGAGGCGGCTCACCTCGAGAGCGAGACCATCATCGTCAACCTGCGCACCAGCACCCTGACCGCGCGCCCGGGCACCTTCGAGGTCACTACCGAAGTGGACCTTCCCGAGGAGCAGTAGCACATGTCGCTTGTGGCCGAGGGGCTGATGAAGAGCTACGGCGGCCGACGCGTCGTGGATGGCGTGGACCTGCGGGTAGAGCGCGGGGAGATCGTCGGCCTGCTGGGCCCCAACGGCGCGGGCAAGACCACCAGCTTCTACATGATCCTCGGCCTGGTGCGCTCCGACGCCGGCACGGTGCTGCTCGACGACGTGAATCTGGCGCCCTTCCCCATGCACGAGCGCTGCCGTCGCGGGCTGGGCTACCTCGCCCAGGAGCCGTCGGTCTTCCGCCGTCTGACCGTGCGCGAGAATCTGCTGCTGATCCTGGAGATGCAGGGTCTGACGCGCAGGGAACAGCATGCGCGCGCCGATGAGTTGCTCGAGCGCCTGAGCCTGACCGCGCGCGCCGACGACAAGGGCGGGGTGCTCTCCGGCGGCGAGCGCCGGCGCGTCGAGATCGGGCGCACGCTGTGCACTCAGCCCTCATTCATCCTGCTCGACGAGCCCTTCACCGGCGTCGATCCCATCGCCATTGACGAGATCCGCAGCCTGGTCGCCGATCTCGTCTCCGAGCAGATCGGCATCCTCATCACCGACCACAACGTGCGCGAGACGCTGGGCATCTGCGACCGCGCCTACATCATCTCTGAGGGTAAGATCCGCACCCATGGCCCCGCGAGGGACTTGCCCAATGACCCGGTCGCGCGGCAGTACTACCTGGGTGAGCGCTTCCAGATGTGAATCCGGCGCCGGACTCGCGAAGATCGGCGCCGTCGTTGCCGTTTGCTGACAGCCGACGACTGGTAGCTGATAGCTGCGCATGAAACGCCTCGACCGCTATGTTCTGACCGAGATGCTTCCCCCGTTCCTGTTCGGGATCGCGGCGTTTCTTGCCGTACTGGTCGGCGTGCAGCTTCTCTACGAGATGCTGCGGTTGATCTACCAGCAGGGCTTCCCGGCGTGGGCGGCGGTGCGCATCTTCTTTCTCGAACTGCCGGCCGTGATCACCCTTACCTTCCCCATGGCCACTATCTTCGGCAGTCTCATGGCCATGGCGCGCCTGAGCGGTGACGGCGAGCTGGTGGCCATGCGCGCCGGCGGCATCTCGATCATGCGTATCGGCACGCCCATCATCATCGTCGGATTCGTGGTGTCACTGGCCGGCCTGGCCATCAACGAGAGCGTCGTGCCCGACGCCAAGGATCGCGCCTTCGAGATCGCGCGCGAGGTGCACAGCACGGTCGCGGGCGACAGAGATCTCGCGCTGGAGATCCGCGACGATGAGGACCACCTGGAGCGCTGGGTGCATGCGCGCGCGTTCGACCCCAATGCCCTGACGCTGCGCGGCGCCACCGTGCTTGACTTCACTCTCGGCCCGCGGCCGGAGCTGTACACCGCCGAGACCGCGCGCTGGCAGGGCCAGTACCTGATCCTGGAGAATGTACAGTACACCAAGTGGATCGATGGCCGGCAATTCACGGCCCAGGTGCCGCAGATGATGGTGCCGATCGGCCGCACCCCTGAGGAGGTTGAGCGCGTCCGCAAGCTGCCCGACGACATGTCGCTGGCGGAGCTGCAGGAGCAGGCGAAGCTGGCGGACGAGCAGCACCGACCGGCGTGGGCCAACCGCCTGCGGCAGCACTACGCCATCCGCCTGGCGCTGCCCTGGGCGTGCGTGGGCTTCGCGCTGCTGGGCCTGGCGCTCGGCATTCAGCGCCAGCGCTCCTCGCGGGGCATCGGCATGGGCCTGTCGCTGCTGGTGATCTTCGTCTACTACGTGGTGCTGCACACCCTGACGCTGGTGGGCGAGAGGGGGGTGGCGGACCCGGCGCTGATGGCCTGGACGCCGAACGTGCTGCTGTACCTGGTGGGCCTGGGCCTGCTGCTGCGCGCCTCGCAGTAGCCCCCATCCCGCCCGGCGCCGTACCCTGAGCCGCAACACGATGGCAACCTACACGATCGTACTATTCGTCGCGCTGGCGATGCTCGGTGCGCTCATCGCGTACCTGGGCGACCTCGTGGGCGCATGGCTGGGCAAGCGCCGCAGCACACTCTTCGGCATGCGCCCCCGTCGCTCGGCCCGTCTGATCGCCGCCATCGTCGGCGCCATCCTGCCGCTGCTGGGTCTCGGCGTCGCCACGCTGGGCTCTCAGTACGCCCGCATCGCGGTCTTCCAGCTCCGCAGCATCATCCAGCAACGCGAGAAGCTCACCGGTGAAGTCGCCGATCTGCAGGCGCAGGTGAGCGACTACGAGACCCGCATCGCCGAGGCCGAGGAGCGTGCCGGTGACGCCGAGGCACAGGCGGCTGCGCTGCTGGTGGAGCAGGCCAAGGCCGAGGAGCAGATCGCCGAACTGACCGCGCGCCGCGACGAGCTGGCCTCCCAGCGCAACGAACTCTCCGGGCAGGTCGATGACCTCAGGAAGCTGCAGGACCGGCTGCAGAACGACCTCGATTCGGCCCGGGAGGACCTGCGTGCCGCCCAGGAGAAGCTGCAGATCGCGCAGTCGGACCTGCGCGCCGCCCAGGCGGACCTGAGCACGACCCAGCAGGAACTCGACGAGAAGCGCAAGGCCGTGACCGACCTCGGAAACCAGGTGGCCGTGCTGGAGCGCGAACTCGATCCCATGCAGAGGCGGCTCGAGGCCACGCAGTCGGAGTTGCAGGACCGCATCAGCCGTCTCAGCGAGGCCGAGCAGCAACTGGAGGACGTCGAGGCGCAGCTCGAGCAGGTGCTGCGCCGCCATGAGCTGGTGGCCAGCCAGCAGCCGGCCTTCGAGCCGGGGGACGAGCTGATTCGGGTGGTGATCGCCGCCGACGAGACCCAGGATCAGATGGAGGCCGACCTGTACGAGCTGCTACACCTCGCCGGCGCGGCCGCCCGGCGACGGGGAGCGCAGGAGGGGGCCAACGGGCGCGCGGTCATCGTGGTGGCGCCTATCCCGCGCTGGGCGGCGGGCAGTGAGGTCCCCGAGGGGATGATCGTGCGCAACGTTGCGTCGGAGCTGCGCACCGGTGGCGCCGACGAGTGGGTGGTGATCGTGCGCGCCTTCCGGCGGTTCTTCGTCGGGGACAGCGGCCAGCTCGCCGTCGAGTTCTGGGCTACCCCCAACCGCCTGGTATTCCACAAAGGCGAGGTGCTCGACGAGTTCACCGTGCCCTCGAGCGACACCGCGCTGCAGGCCTTCGAGAAGTTGTGGCTGCACATCGCCAACCGGCCGACCAGTACCGTCCGCGCCCGCGCGTTCGCCGCCGGCATGCTGCCCCAGCCCGACACCGGCAACTACGGGACCATCGACTTCGCACAGATATTCCGGGCGGTTGACGAGATCCGCGGCGGCGACGGCGAGATGCGCGTGCGTGTGACCGCAGCCGAGGACACCTACACCCGCGGCCCGCTGCTGCTCGACATCGAGGTTACGCCGATCGACGAGTCGCCCTGACGGTGTCGTCTGCAGGCAGGGACCGGTGCCCCGCCGACCGTTGCTCCACGGCAACGGCGGCGGCTGTGAAGAGCCGCCGTCCGGACGGCAGAGGGCATTGCCGTCATTCCTGTCGGGAGGGTCATCCGTGCCCGAGGAGCCGGTCATCGCCATCGACCCGGGACGTGAGAAGTGCGGGCTCGCGGCCGTGGCCACCGACGGCACGGTGATCGCCCGTGCCATCATCCCCACATCCGAGATCGGCCCCGCCGCGGCCGCCCTCGCCGCCGAGCATCGCGCCGCCGCCATCATCCTCGGCGAACGCACGGGCGCCCGCGAGGTGCGCGCCGCCGTGGAGGCCTGTGCGCCCGCCGTGCCGGTCCATGAGGTCGATGAGCATATGACCACGCTGATGGCCCGGCGGCGCTACTGGCGCGAGAACCCGCCGCGCGGCCTGTGGCGGCTGGTCCCCGAGGGGCTGCGCGTCCCGCCCGAGCCCATCGACGACTGGGCCGCGGTCATCCTCGCCGAGCGCCACCTGGGCCTCGCGGCGGGACGGCTGCCCAAGGCCATGCCCGAGCCGCCGGCGAATAGCGGGGACGCGCAGCACAGCACCGACGAGGAGAACTGATCGCATGGCCACGAAGACGATAGGCGAGTTCGAGGTCGGGGACCGCATCACCGGCACCTTCGCCGCGCGTGACAAGTCTCTGGCGAGCTTCAAGAGCAAGCCCGGCCAGTACCTGTCGCTGACTCTGGGCGACGCGACCGGCGAGATTCCCGCGCGCATGTGGGACAACGCCGAGGAGGCCGCCGCACTGTTCGGCGCGGGCGATGCGGTGACCGTGCGCGGCGTGATCGAGGAGTACCGGGGCCACAAGCAGCTCGTCATCGAGCGCCTGAAGAAGGCCGAGCCCGATGAGATCGCGCGCGCGGAGCTGGTGCCCACCACCACGCGCGATCTCGACGACCTGCGCGCGCGCCTGCTGGAGACTGTGGCGAGCGTACGCGAGCCACATCTGCACGCGCTGCTGGAGCAGTTCTTCGGCGACGAGCAGTTCCTCGACCGCTTCGCGGCCGCTCCCGGCGCCAAGTCGCTGCACCACTCGTACCTGGGCGGGCTCATCGAGCACACCGTGGGCGTGATCGAGGTGCTGGAGACGGTTGCGCGGGTGCATCCCGAGCTGGACCGCGATCTGCTCATGGCCGGCGCTCTGCTGCACGACCTGGGCAAGGTCGCCGAGCTTGAGTACAGCGCCGCCATTGAGTACACCGACGAGGGTCGCCTGGTGGGGCACACTGTGCTCACCGACCGCATGGTCAACCGGGCGCTCTCCCGTATCGAAGGCTTCCCGCAGGAGCTGGCGGATCGACTGACGCACCTGCTGCTTTCGCACCACGGGCAGCGGGAGTATGGCGCGCCGGTACTGCCCATGACCGCCGAGGCGTGCGCGCTGCACTACGCCGACAACCTGGACGCGCACGTGCAGTACTTCATCCAGGTGATCCGCGACGGGGCGGCGGCGGGCAATCAGTGGTCGGACTTCCAGCGCCTGTTTGACCGTTACATCTTCGTCGGCGCGCGCGGCAACGCCCCCGGCGGGCGGCTCGATCCACCCGCTTCGGCCGACGGCGCGCCGGCCGATGACCCTGACCCCGGCGGCGACCGGCCGGGGAACCTGTTCGACCAGTGAACCTGTTGAGCTGGCTGTACGCAGCTTCTCGCAGGCAGTCTGAACAATCGCAGGGGCGTAGCGTCTACGCGAATGGCTAAGTCCACTACACTCTCGCAGGCGGACATTGAGCGCTTCGTCGAGCGTGCCAAGCGCGGCGACAAGCAGGCGTTCGGGCGCCTGGTCGATGAGTACAAGGACAACATATACAGCTACGTCTCCCGTATGCTCGGGGATCCGTACGAGGCCGAGGATGTCACGCAGGAGGCGTTCGTCCGAGCCTACCGCTCGTTATCGAGGTTCCGCGGTGCGTCCAGCTTCCATACCTGGCTGTACCGCATCGCCGGCAACCTCGCCATCGACGTAGTCCGCCGCCGCAGGCGCAATGATGTCTCGGCCTTCTCGCTCGACGAACCGCTTGAGTCCGACGATGGGCAGTATGAGCGCGAAATCGCCGACGACGCCGGCGGGCCGGAGGATGCGACCGAAACTCGGGAGATGCAGGTGGCGGTACGCCGGGCGATCATGGATCTACCCGCGAAGCTGCGGGATGTGATGATCCTTTACGAGCTTCAGGGGGAGACCTATGAGGACATCGCGGAGATCCTCAACGTGCCGCTGGGCACGGTCAAGAGCCGCCTGTTCAACGCGCGCAACCAGCTCAAGGATCGTCTGCAGCCGCTGGTCGAGGCGGGCGAGATAGAAGTCGAGCAGTAGCGGCGCACACCGATGCGTCGCACAGGGGTGCTCCCCGGGTTCGTGCGGGGAGCTGGAGGTCGAGACCAATGACGTGCGCGGAAGTCCGCGACAGGCTGGTCGCCTGCTGGGGACAGATGGACGAGTTGAGCACCGAAACGCGGGCGCACCTTGCCGAGTGCGCGGCGTGTCGGCGCGAGGCGGCTTTGCTGCGCCGGACGCGCATCATGCTGCGTTCGCTCCCCGGCGAGCAGGCTCCGGCAGGACTGACCGAGGGCGTACTGGCACGCCTGGCCGATGAGCAGATTCAGGCCGGGCTGCTCGGCCGCATCGCGGCTTGGTTCGTCCCGGCGGATCAGCCGGCGTGGACGCGCGCCGCCGCTGTGGGCGTCGCGCTGGCCCTCGCGGCGGCGGGCGGCAGCGCCATCTACCACAGCGCACAGCCGGCCGGCAATGCGCCGGAGGGCATCGTCGCGGGGACGCGGGCACAGGCCGTGGGGCAGGCGGAGTACGACGAACTGCTCCTGCGCCATCGTGCGCTCGAAGCGAGTCAGGCGCTCGCTGACGACCCGGGCGTTACCCTGGTGACCTACCAGCGCTGAGCATCATCCAACACCGATCGCGGGCCGGTGGGCAGATGAGCGGTGGTGTGTAATGTCGCGCGGTTGCCAAGTATCCTGGAGCATGGCGGCGAGAAAGCGAAGCGCACTCATGAGCAGGTTGGGCAGGCTGGCGGCCATCGCAGGTGTGATTGCCGCCGCGACCGCGATTGCTCTGGCACAAGTCAACGCCCCGCTGGAGATCCTGCGCAGGTCGATTATGGCGCGGGGCACTGTGGATTTCTCCGGCGTCCGCACGGTTGTTCTCTTCGAGGCCGGCGAGAAGGTGCGCGGCGTCGAGCAGCAGGTGCAATGTCAGGCCCCCCACCGCACGCGTATCACCGTGATTGCGCCCGAGTCCGAGGCCGGCACCATGTGCCTGATCGTCGGTCGGGTGCAGTGGGAGTACGCCCCGAACGCCCGGCGGGTGGTGCGCACTCAGCTTCCGCCCCCGGAGCGCATCCTCCAGCAGCGGCTGCGGGATCTCGAGCGCATCGCCGACAACATGCGGCTGCAATACTGCGGCACCGACAGCATCGCCGGACGGTCGGTGCACGTGGTGAAGCTGTACACGCCGCAGGGCGTGCCCGTGAAGAAGTCGTGGGTGGACACCGAACACTGGATCGCGCTCAAGACCCAACGCTTCGATTCGCAGGGCCGCGTCAAGTCGTCGGCCTACTTCACGCGCATCAACTACGCCCCGACCTTCCCGCCCGGCACCTTCGAGTTCGAACCGCCCGCCGACGCCGTGGTCATCGACGCCGCCGGCGCTCCCGAGCGCATGCCGCTGGCCCAGGCCGAGCAGCGCGCCGGCTTCAGGGCCGTGCTGCCCCGGTACCTGCCGCCGGGCTACCGCTTCCAGAATGATCGCGTGGCCGTCATCGAGGTGGGCGGTCAGGCCTCACTGTGGTTGCCCTTCAGCAACGGCGCGGATACCTTCAGCCTCTTCCAGCGCCCGGGCCGTGGCCTGGCCGGCACGCTGCGCCGGGGCCGCTCGATCACATGGCAGGCCGGTGGCTTCCGCTTTACCCTGCTCGGGCCACTGGCGGCCGCCGAGATGCAGCAGGTGAAGGCCTCGATTCAGCCGTGAGCGCGCAGCGGCGAAGAACTTTGCGCCGCCGACTCAAGTTCTATCATCCTCGGCCGATAGCTTAACTAAGTCGTGCCGAGAGGTGGGTAATCAGCCCCGGGGACGGAGGTAGTGCCTTGAAGATAGACCCGAGCAGGCTGCACAGCATCGGTCGCAGCAAGGTTGGGGGGATCAGACCCGCCGACGTCGATGGCGTCTCCCCGGTGGGCGGGACAGGTGCGGCGTCCGCGGCCGGCGATGTGGACCGGCTGGCTTTGAGCCATCGCGCCGAGGAGATCCGGGCCGCGCGCGCAGCCCTGGCCGAAACCCCGGAGGTGCGCGCCCGGCGCGTCGCGCAGCTCAAGGCGCAGATCGAGGCGGGCACCTACAGAGTCGATGCCGACACGGTGGCCGAGCGGATACTCAAGCCCCGCAGCTGAGCGCACCTCGGTTCACCCGCCGCCGGCCGCGCGCCGACCCCCGTGCGGCCGGCGCACACCTGTACCGACCATCCTCGTCCGCCACACCACCGGCAAGCCAGGGCGCTCGACCGTGTGGCCCTCGCGCAGCAACCGTCCTCGAGTCCTGCGATCGGCATGACGCAGGAACCACCGCACCACTCGGTGAAGTTGAATAGCTCAGGGTAATGAGGAGGGCCGACGATGGTGCGCGGGATCGCGCGATGGATAGTCATTGCCGTGCTGCTCGGCGGCGCGGCCGCCTGGTATATGACCACCCGCCCCGAGCCACTCAGTGATGAGCAGCAGGTCCTGCGCCTGATCTCTGACGTGCAGCGCGCCGTCGAGCAGAGGAAGACCTCGGATGTGATGCGCCACATCTCCGAGGATTATCACGATAGCTGCGGCCTCGACCGCCGTGGCCTTCAGCGCCTGGTCATGGCCGCCGGGCGCGACCGCTCGACCATCGACCTGAGCGTGCAGGTCACGAGCATTGACGTGCAGGGAGACAGCGCGACCTTCACCGCGGAGGTGAACTACTCCATCGGCGGGGCCGCCATGCCCGGCCGCTCGAACCATCTGACCGTCCGCGGGGAGCTGCGTCGCGAGCGCGGCGGCTGGCAGGTCATCAGCGCCGAAGGCTGGCAGGATGCGGAGAGTTCGTACTTCGAGTGATTACCCGACCGATCCACGAGGACGGTGATATCATGCCCACGGTCCGGGCACTGTTGTGTCTGGCCGCCGCATTGACCATCGCCGCGCCGCCCGTTGCTGCCGATGACATCGTTGCGAACGCGCAGTTCGCTTCGGGCGGGTACACCTATGCCGACCACTGGCGGCCGCTGCCGAGCAATGTGCGCATGCTGCGCCGGGCCCGGACGGATGGCGGGCACAACCTGTACCTGCAACTGCGCGACGAAGGCGACGGCGGGGTGATGCAGATCGTCGAGCTACCGCCGGAGCGCACGCTGAGCCTGCGCATGCTCGCCACCTGCTGGGCCGACGGCAACGCCTGCGTCGTCGCCGGCCTGACGCGCGTTGACGACGGCGTGGTCCTCGCCGAGATCAGAGTTGATGGCATCGAACGCGGCGAGCTGAGCGCGAACTTCGACACCGGAGCGGGCGGGCAGGCGGAGCTGATGGTGCGGCTGGTCGGCAACCGCGGCGCGCGCGCGTTGGTCGAACACGTCACCATCGGCCCGCCCATCGACGTGACCGCCGCCGAGCGCCCGGTCTTCCACTCGGGCGATGACCTGGTGCTGGCTTCCGGCGACGGCCTGCGGGTCGATGCGGGTTTCACGCCCCGCCTCCTGCCGGCGGCGGCTGAGATGCTGCAGAAGGCGATCGAGGACGTGACCGGCCGCCCCACCGAGCGGGTGGCCTCGACGGTGACGGTCTCGGTTACGCAGCCCGAGGCCACCGATTGGCCCGCGCGCGAGTCCTATCACCTGAACGTTTCCCCGAGGGGCGTAACCATCGAGGCCCCCGCCGAGCAGGGCGCGTTCTGGGCGATGATGACGCTCATCGACCTGATCCGGCCTGAACCGGACGGCGGCGCCCGCATCCTCGCAGTGGACGTGCAGGATGCCCCCGCGCTGCCGTGGCGGATCGGCGTGGACCCGAGCCTGATGGTCGGCAAGGACGTGATCAACGGTGCGCGACGCCTGGCGCGGCTCAAGCTGAACATGGGGCTGGTGGCCTCGCGCCCCGACCTGGCCTCGGAGGTCGCCGAGACCATGCGCGCACACGGCGTTGAGCCGGTGCTCGACATCCCGTGGAGCGACGTCAGGGTGACCGCCGTCCTCGACGACGCGGTCACGCGTCTGGGCGCGCGCTACGTCGTAGTCTCAGTGGCCGCCGAACCCGAGGGCGCCGGCGAAGAGCCGCAGCCGCTTGACTGGGCCAACCCGCCGCTGTCGGAGGCGGTGGAGTTCGCCCGCACGCATCCGGACGTGGCGGTCATTGTGCCGGCCGCACGCTCTCGTGTTCAGGAGGTACTGCCTCCCATGCGTTTCGGCCCGGGGACCGTCCTGCCCGCGACCCTCGAGGGCTGGCCTCCCGAGATCATCGCATTGCTGCCGCCACATGGGCCGGAACGGCTCGCGCAAGTGCAGGCTGAACTACAAGCGCGTGACATCAGGTACATCACAACGAGCCCTGTCGGCGACCCGTGTGAGGTCGAGGCCGCCCTGGCGGCCCGTCGCGGGACGGACCTGTGCCTCGGGTCGGTTGTCGAGGAGAAAGACGAGGATGCGGCGAACCTCGCCTGGCGTGGCCTGCCGGAGGAGATGAGGTAGAGCGCTCCTCCCTGGACGGCGGGCGGCCTCGCCCGCCAGGGGCCGTTGGCAACGGCTCTGTAGCGGGAGAACGCGCCGACTTGAACTGTCGTCAACAGCAGTGCACACAGCAGGCGGGCGGGCGCGGGTGCCCTGTCCGCAGATGAAGCGGAGGATGCCGCAGGTGTTGCGTTTGTGGGGTGTGCGGCGCAAACCTGAGCGGGGATTGACGCGACGATGGCGTCTGCGTCCGGCCGGGCGCTTGGCCGCAGCGGGCCTGTTTGCGCTCATGGCGGGGCCCGCGCCCGCGGACAACATCGGCTACCGCGTCGAGTTCGTCAACGGCTTCGGCTGCCACGTCGTGCAGGTCAACCTCGGCAGCCCCACGGTCAAGGTCACGCCGATCGTCTCCCTGCGCTTCCCGGGCGGCGCCGAGCCCATGATGCAGTTGTGCCGGCGCGAGCGCCCGGTCGCCGCCATCACCGGCACCTTCTTCTCCAACACCACGCTGCTGCCCGTAGGCGACATCGTCATCGACGGCCGGCTGGTGCACTTCGGCGGTATGGGCTCGGCCATCGCGATCACCGGCGACAACCGCGTGGTCATCGAGCGCCTGCCCTGGGGGCGCAGGCAGGACTGGTCGCCCTTCGAGTCGGTGCTCGCCTGCGGCCCGCTGCTGCTCGAGGCCGGAGTGGTGGCGCTGGCGCCGCGCCATGAGCGCTTCCGGGACGCCCACGTACTGGGTCGGGCCAGCCGCACCGCCGTCGGCCTGACCGCCGCCAACAAGCTGCTCATGGTGGTCACCCGCGAGCAGGTCAGTCTGTGGGAGTTGGCGGCGATCATGAAGGGCCTCGGCTGCATAGACGCCATCAACCTGGATGGCGGCAGCTCCACCGGCATGTACTACCGCGGCAGCGCCATCGTCAAGCCGGCACGCTCCCTGGTCAACATGCTCGCGGTTTACGACGACGTCCCGCTGGAGAGCCGTGTGTGCAGCCCCTCGGCCCTGACCTGCGACCGCGAGGCCATCTACCGCTACCGCTCGCGCGAGGCGTACCAGGTCTACATGCGCGCCCAGGTGCCGCTGGCGAAGGGCGATCTCGACGAGGCCATCCGCCTGCTGCAGCAGGCGACTGCGCTCGACCACCTCAACGCCTCCTACCAGGTGCGTCTGGCCGAGACGCTGCTGCGCCGGGGGGACTCGGAGGCGGCATCGGTGGCCTTCGCGCACGCCGGCGAAATCCTGCTGTCCAAGGGGCGGGGGGAGGAGGCGCTGGAGCGCTTCCGTACCGCGCTTGCCCACGACCGGGACAACCCCCTTGCTCAGCACGGCGTGCCCGCCGCGTACCGCTCCCTGGGCATGGAGCTGCAGGCCCAGCAGGCGGAGTATGACCTGCGGCTCAGTGACCTCAAGCTGAATGTCGTGGCCGCTCACCCGGATCTGATGATCCAGATGGCCCGTCGCGCCTTCGAGCTGGCCGGACAGACGCCGCCCGAAAGTCTGCCCGGGCCGACGCTGGCGGGCGCCGCCGGCCGGAGCGCGTGGGTGGACGGCAGGCTCGGCGTGCGTATGGCACTGCCGCTGTCGTGGGAGTTCGATCCACGCGACGACCCCTCGGCGCTGCAGGCCCGCCACCGCTTCCAACCGATGCTGGCGCATTTGCGTGCGGTTTACGTGCCTGAAGGCCTGGGGCTGGAGCGACTGGTGAGCCTGTACTGGGAGGGCAGCTTCCAGCACGACCTGTTTCAGACGCCGGTGGTGCGTGGGGCGGGCGCGGAGGCGACCTGGACCGCCGAGACGATATCACGCACCGACGGCATCCACTGCGAGACGGTGTTCACGCTGCGCGGCGGGGTGCTGTGGGTGCTGAGCATGACCACCATCGACAGACTGAGTACCGCCGCCGCCAGCGACTTCGGCCTCATCGCGCGCGAGCTGACGTTTTTCTGACGCGATACGGCCCCTGCCCCTGGCCGGGCCGCGCCGGGCGGCAGTCGCGGGGTGGTGAGCGGGTCGTCCCACGTTGGTTCGATGGGGCGCACAAGCGTGTCCGGGCCGGCCTCGATGCACTCACACCGACGGTCTCATCCATGCCTGGCGCGGCGCGACCTCGCGCGAGCGCCGGCTTGCCTTCGCGGGTAGCTTTGTCGTATAATCGCCGGTGCCCCCGCCCTGCCGCACTGTGCCGGGCG
The DNA here is from genome assembly GCA_964617715.1 of uncultured Armatimonadia bacterium. Lineage (GTDB taxonomy): Bacteria > Armatimonadota > Zipacnadia > Zipacnadales > UBA5352 > JALGVA01. The sequence continues at coordinate 23,137 of CAZTZN010000031.1, forward strand.
CGGAGCCACTGAGACTGTCGCGGATGGTCGCGAAGGGGCTGATTCACCGTGAGGCGTCTGCTGGGGATCGTGTGCGCCGTCGCGCTGGTGTTCCTGCTGGGCTGCCAGCTCAGTCAGACCGGTGCGCCCGGCACGCAACTCACCTCCGACGACCAGGCGCGGGCCGAGCAGGAGGCCGGCGAGCTGCGTGAGATCAGGCAGCTTCTCGAGCAGACCGGGATGACGGTCAGCACGTTGGCCGAGGACATCCAGGCCCAGGCTGAGTTGCAGCGTCTCGAGGCGGGGCCGCCCGCGATCGTGCGCGACCTGTGGCCCGCTCAGCGCGTGGTCGGCGCCGCCCTGCAGGCCGCGCAGCTCAAGAAGGCTCCCGAGACCCTCAAGCTCCTCAGCCGGCTCCGGGGCCTGGCGCGCGCTCTGTACAGCGACCTTCCGGCCACGCAGATCATCACCCACACCGAACGCGCGCTGCTGAACCTGCAGCTCACCGAGCCCAATCTCGACAACGCGGCCGCCGAGTTGACCGCCGCCTACAACGTGGCCAGCGACCCCAAGCTGCCCAAGCTGCGGCCCTCGGGCGTGGACGCGCTGCTGCAGACCAACGCCAAGGCCCAGGTCACCGCCGGGCGGGCCGAGGCGGCCATCCAGGTGCTGGGCTCGGTCCTCGACAAGTGCGCCGACCACTGGAGCCTGCAGATGCTCGACCGCGTGCTGGCGGGCGTTGACGCCGCGGCGTCCGCCGTGGACCGTGAAGCATGGCCGGTCGTCGAGGCGGAGCTGATGGAGGTCAACCGCGAGTTGACCGAGCTGGCCGAGCAGGTGCATCTGCAGAGCTACTCGCCGGGTCCGGTTGCGGTCACCGCCGAGCAGCCGGCCGAGGCGGCGCAGCCGACGGAGGCCGGACAGCCGGCCCCGGGCGCCGCGGGCGAGCAGCCCGCCGCCACGCCGGAGCAGGGCGCCGGTGTGCCCGCGCCCGCCACCGAAGGCGTGCAGCCCGGTGCACAGCCGGCGACCGAAACCGAGGCCGCGCCCCAGCCGGCGCCGGGCGCCGCGGCCGAGCCGCCGCCTTCACCGCAATAGGCCGGCCAGCTCTGCCCGGCGCCATCGAATACGCCACCAATCGTAGCATCGGTATCACAATAGTGGACCCGCGTGAGGCGCCATGAGCGATCAGACGCCCCCCTTCGTGCATCTGCACGTACACAGCGAATACAGCCTGCTCGATGGCGCGATCGCCCTGCACAAGCTCCCGCCCCGTGTCGCCGAGCTGGGCATGTCCGCGGTCGCTTTGACCGACCACGGCGTGATGTACGGCGCCATCGACTTCTACCAGGCCTGCCACGATGTCGGCGTCAAGCCGATCATCGGCTGTGAGGTCTACGTCGCGCCGCGCAGCCGCTTTGAGCGTGACCCGCGCAAGGACCGCCACGCCTACCATCTGGTGCTGCTGGCGCAGAACCTGCAGGGATACCGCAACCTGGTCGAGCTGGCCTCGCGCGCCTCGCTGGAGGGCCACTACTACAACCCCCGCGTGGACCTGGAGCTGCTCAGCCGCTGTCACGAGGGCCTGATCGCGCTCAGCGCCTGCCCGATGGGTGAGGTCGCCAGGCGCATCGCGGCGGGCGACATGGCGGGCGCACGGCAGCATGTGAGCCAGTACCGCGACATGTTCGGGCCGGACAACTACTTCCTGGAGATACAGGACCACGGTCTGGAGATCGAGCGGCAGGTCATGCCGGGCATTATCGAGATCGCCCGCGACCTGGGGGTGCCGCTGGTGGCGACCAACGACGCGCACTACCTGCGTCGTGAGGACCACCGGTACCACGATGTGCTGCTGTGCATCGGCACCAACGCCAAGGTCAGCGACGAGAATCGTATGCGCATGGAGACCGAGCAGTTCCACCTGCGCTCGCCCCGGGAGATGGCGGAGTTGTTTGGCGACTACCCGGAGGCGCTGACCAACACCGTCGAGATCGCCGAGCGGTGCAACGTCGAGCTGGAGCTGGGCGAGCTGCGCCTGCCGCGCTACGAGGTACCCGCGGACCATGATCTCGACAGCTTCCTGCGCGCGCGTTGCGTCGAGGGTGTGCGTCGGCGCTACGGCACCGAGCCGCCGGAGGTGATGGAGCGGCTCAACTACGAGCTGGACGTGATCCGGCGTACCAACTACTCGGGCTACTTCCTGATCGTCGCCGACCTGTGCGATGAGGCGCGACGGCGGGGCATGCTGATCGGCCCGGGGCGGGGCTCGGCCACCGGGAGCATGGTCGCCTACACGCTGGGCATCACGCAGCTCGATCCGCTGGAGCACGGGCTGATCTTCGAGCGCATGCTCAACCCCCAGCGCAAGAGTCCGCCGGACATCGACCTGGACTTCCCGGACGACCGGCGCCAGGAGATCATCGACTACTGCCGCGAGCGCTGGGGCGAGGATCACGTCGCACAGATCATCACCTTCAACACGCTGGGGCCGCGCGCGGCTGTCCGTGACGTCGGGCGGGCGCTCGAGGTGGACCTGGACAGAGTCGATCGGCTCGCGAAGCTGGTGCCGGGGGGGGCCACCATCGCCGAAGCACGGGGGGCCGTACCCGAGCTGCGGGCCGCGGTCGAGGAAGACCCGCAGCTCGCCGAGGTGCTGGAGATCGCCGAGCACCTGGAGGGGCTGGCGCGCCACTGCTCGGTGCACGCGGCGGCCGTAGTGGTCTCAGACGAGCCGCTGATGACCAAGGTGCCGCTGCGCCGCGATGAGCGCGCCAACATGCCGGTTACGCAGTACGCGATGAAGCCGGTGGAGGCCGTCGGGCTGGTCAAGATCGACTTCCTGGGGCTCAAGACGCTGCAGGCGGTTGCCAGCACCATCGAGCTGGTCAGACGCCGGCACGGAGTCGAGATCGACCCGCTCAATATGTCGCTGGATGATGCGGCGACCTACGAGCTGCTGGCGCGCGGCGACACCGATGCGGTGTTCCAGGTCGAGAGCGACGGCATGCGTCGGGTGCTGCGCCAGCTCAAGCCCGATCGCTTTGAGCATATCATTCAGATGATCGCGCTCTATCGCCCGGGCCCCCTGCAGTTCGCCGACACGCTGTGCGACCGCCGTCACGGGGGCGAGATAGAGTACCCGCATCCGAAGATGGTGCCGATCCTTGAGGAGACCTACGGCGTCATCCTCTATCAGGAGCAGGTGATGCGCATCGCCACCGACCTGGCGGGCTTCACCATGCCCCAGGCCGAACTGATCATGCGCGCGATGGCCAAGAAGCGGCAGGCGCAGATGGCGCAGATGAAGCCGCTGTTCATCGAGGGCTGCGTCGCGCGCGGCATCGACCGGGACTGCGCCGAGGACATCTTCCGGCGCATGGAGACATTCTCGGACTACGGCTTCAACAAGTCGCACTCCACCGGCTACGCGCTGGTGGTGTACTGGACGGCGTACCTGAAGGCCAATTACCCGGCGGAGTACATGGCCTGCCACCTGACCACGGTCATGGATCACGCCGACGAAGTCGCGAAGTACGTCGCCTCGTGCCAGCAGTCCGGGCTCGAGGTGCTGCCGCCGTCGGTGAACTCCTCGCGCGTCGAGTTCTCGGTGGACGACGACGGCGCCATCATCTACGGCCTCGCGGCCATCAAGAACCTGGGGCACAACACCGCCGAGGCCATCGTGCACGAGCGCGAGGAAAATGGCCCCTTCCGCAGCCTCGCCGACTTCTGCGGACGCTTCGAGCCGAGGGAGGTTCAGCTCTCGGCGCTGCAGGTGCTGATTCAGGCGGGCGCGTTTGACGAGTTCGGCGACCGCGCGGCGCTGCTGGCGGCTTCCGAGGCGGCCTTCGCCGCGGGCCAGCAGCGGCAGGCCGACGCGGCGGTCGGCCAGGTCTCGCTGTTCGGCGACGATGGGCCGGCGGCCATCGAGGAGGTCAGGCTGCCCGACGTGCCGCCCATGTCCGACCAGGAGAAGCTGCGGCTCGAGAAGGAACTGCTGGGCGTGTGGGTGTCGGACAACCCGCTGGTGAAGGCGCAAGAGAAGTTGGCGCGCTGCACCAACGCGGCTCTGAGCGAGCTGGCGGAGTATGCCGACGGGACGACGCTCAGGGTCGGCGGGATTGTGCGCAACTTCCGCGAGCACCGCGATCGCAACGGGCGCCCCATGTGCTTCTTCACGCTCGCCGGCGTGGACGCCGAGGTGGACGTGACCTGCTTCGCCGATCTCTTCGAGGAGCGGGGCAACCTGATCGCCGACGACAACATTCTGGTGATCGACGCCAAGCTCGAGCTGCGCACGCGCACCGGTACCGGCGGCGAGCAGATCGAGGAGGCCAAGCTGTTGTGCCGCAAGATCCGGCTGCTGGAGCACGCGCGCACCATCTCCGAGCAGCGCATGGAGGAAGCGCGGCAGGCGCGTGAGAAGCGAGCGCGCCAGCTGCAGGATCGCTACCTGCGCGAAAACCCGCCGCGTGTCGAGGTATACCTGGGCTCGTGCGGTGACGTCGCGAGCATGGTGGATCAGCTCAAGCGCGCGATCTACGACCACCCCGGGGCGCTGGAAGTGCGTGTTCGCGTGCCCGGCCCCGAGCGCGACCGCGTGGTGAAGCTGGGGCCGTCGTATCGCGTGGACGGGCTCAACGGCTTCAAGGAGGCCATCGAGCCCCTGCCCTGGGTGCGGCGGGTTGAGGTGAGCCGGAACTAGCGCTTGCCCGCACACTTTCGCGTGCTCCCCGCGCCAGTAGCGCGGCGCGCACGGAAGCATGCGCATGCGGTACCAGCCCGGTGGGCCCGAGGAGATGCGCGGCATGTCGGATCTGGTCGGCATTGTGGACGGGCGCGCGGACCTCGAGCTGTGTCTGCGCGAGCTGACCGAGCGCCATCTGCGCCGGACGCCGGCGCACATCGAGCAGGCGGCGCGCGAGATCGTCGAGCGTGTCGTGGCCGAGGGCGACGCGGCCGTGGTCGAGTACACGCGCCGCTTTGACTGCCCGAGCTTCGAGGCGCACCAGCTCGTTGCTGAGCCTGAGGCGGTGCAGCGCGCCTACGACGCCGTGGCGGACGATTGGGTGCGCGCCTACCGGCGGGCGCGCGAGAATGTGCTGGCCTACCACGAGCGGCAGATGCCGCGCTCGTGGCTTGAGGACTTCGACGGTCTGCTGCTGGGCGAGCGGGTGCGCCCGGTGACGTCTGCGGGCGTGCATATCCCGGGCTTCAGCGCGCCGCTGTTCGCCAGCGTAGCCATGTCGGTCGAGCCCGCACGCGCCGCCGGCGTCGATCGCGTGGTGGTGGCCACTCCGCCGCGTAAGGACGGGAGCATCGACCCGCTGGTGCTGGTCGCCTGCGCGGAATCGGGCGTGGACACGATCTATCGCATGGCCGGGGCGCAGGCGATCGCGGCGCTGGCCTACGGCACGGAGACGGTCGAGCCGGTCGCGGTCGTGGTGGGGCCAGGCAACCCTTACGTGATGGCCGCCAAGCGCATTGTCTACGGACAGGTGGGCATCGACAACCTCGCGGGTCCCAGCGAATCGATGATCATCGCCGACGGTCACGCCGACCCGGCATGGGTCGCCGCCGACCTGATCTGTCAGGCCGAGCACACCGGCGACAACATGGTGGTGATGGCCACCGACTCACCCGACCTGGCGGCGGCGGTTCGGACCTCCGTGGAGGCGCAGGTGGAGGCGTTGGGCCGGGCCGAGCTGATCCGTCAGTCGTTGCTCGAGCACGGCATGATCGCACTGGTCGCGGACCTGACCGCAGCCGTGGAGCTGTGCAATGCGCTGGCGCCCGAGCACCTGCAGCTTGCCGTGCGCGATCCGCTGGCGCTGGTCGAGCAGATCGCGAGCGCAGGCGCGATCTTCATCGGCGAGCTGGCGACGGTGCCGCTGGGCGACTACGCCGCGGGACCCAGTCACGTGCTGCCGACGGGTGGTGCGGCGCGATTCTCATCGGGCCTGTCGGTGCGCGACTTCCTGAAGCGCTCGTCGCTCATCTACGCCACGGAGCGGGGCTTCGCGCGGCTGGCGCGCGATGTGGAGATACTGGCCGAGGCGGAGGGCCTGGACGCACACGCGGCGACGGTGCGCCTGCGCCGCAGCGCGGGCTTCGGGCCGCCGCCGGACCGGGAGGAGAGATGACCATGAGCGCGCGCGTCGCCACCATCACGCGCGAGACGCGGGAAACGCAGATCGAGCTGGAGCTGGCGCTGGACGGCAGCGGGGAGTACGAGGTGCAGACCGGCGTGGGCTTCTTCGATCACATGCTCACGCACATCGCGCGCCACGGGCTGTTCGACCTGAAGGTGCGCGCGCAGGGCGACCTGCACGTCGACTTCCACCATGTGGTGGAGGACGTGGGCATCGTGCTGGGCAGCGCCATCGCGACTGCGGTCGGCGACAAGCATGGCCTGGTGCGTTACGGCCTGGCCGCCTGCCCCATGGATGAGGCGCTGGTGATGGTCGCCGTGGACCTGGGCGGGCGGGCGCACTGTCGCTGCGAGCTGGACCTGCGGGTCGAGAAGATCGGCGACTTCGACACCCAGCTGGTCAACGAGTTCTTCGCAGCGGTCGCCGCCAATGCAGCCATGGCCCTGCACGTGGTGCAGCAGTCGGGCGACAACGCCCATCATATCGTCGAGGGCGCCTTCAAATCGTTCGCGCGGGCCCTTGACCAGGCGACACGACTTGACGAACGTGTGACCGGCGTGCCTTCCACCAAGGGTGTGCTGTGATACGCCGGTCATCTTGAGGAGATGTCGGATGATCGCACTGATCGACTACGGGATGGGCAACCTGGGCAGCGTGGGCAACGCGCTCCGGTTTATCAATTGCGAGTTCGAGATCACAAGCGACCCGAAGGTCATCGACGCCGCAGACGGGGCGATCCTGCCCGGCGTCGGAGCCTTTGGGGACTGCATGGCGAACCTGCGCGCCCACGGTCTCGTGGACGCCATCCGTGCGTATGTGGCCGACGACCGGCCCTTCCTGGGCATCTGCCTGGGGCTGCAACTTCTTTTCACCGAGAGTGAGGAGATGGGCTGCCACCCGGGCCTCGACATCATCCCGGGGCGCGTGGTCCGCTTCACGCACTCGCTGAAGATCCCGCAGATCGGCTGGAACCAGATTGTGCGCCGTCAGGACTGCCCGCAGCTTGAGGGCGTGCCCGATGGTTCGTACGTCTACTTCGTGCACTCGTTCCATGTCGTGCCCGAGGATGAGTCGGTGGTCGCCACCACCACCGACTACGGCTACGACTTCGTGTCGGCGGTCCGGCGCGGCAATCTGTTCGCCACGCAGTTTCACCCCGAGAAGTCCTCGGACGTCGGGCTGCGGATTCTGCGCAACTTCGCGGGCACCGTCGAGGCGGGCGGCTCATGATCGTCATCCCGGCGATCGACCTCTCGGAAGGCCAGGTGGTGCGCCTCGAACGTGGCGAGATGTCGCGGCGCACCGTGTACTCGGACGAGCCGGCGGCGATGGCCCTGCGCTGGCAGAGCGAGGGCGCCGAGCGCCTGCACGTGGTGGACCTCGACGGCGCCATCGAGGGCCGGCCGGTGAATCTTCAGGCGCTGGCGGCCATCTGTGCCGCCATCGACATCCCGGTGGACATGGGCGGCGGCCTGCGCACGCTCGATGACATTGCGGTGGTGCTCGACCTGGGCGTACGCTGGGTGCTGCTGGGCACCAGCGCCCTGACCAGCCCCGAGGTGCTGGCCGCGGCGCTGGAGCGCTTCGGCGACGCGATCTGCGTGAGCATCGACGCCCGCGACGGTCGCGTCGCCATCCAGGGCTGGGTGGCGACCAGCGATCTGCCGGCCGTGGAGCTGGCGCGGCGTGTGGAGGCGATGGGCGTGCGCGAGATCGTGCACACCGATATCCTCAGCGACGGGATGCTCAGTGGCCCCAACCTGGCCGCCCTGCGCGAGGTGGCCGAGAACACGGACCTGCGCATCATCGCGGCGGGCGGGGTGAAGTCGCTCGATGACATCCGGGCGCTGCGCGAGCTGGAGCCCCTGGGGGTGGTCGGGGCAATCTCCGGGCGCGCGATCTACACCGGCGACCTGCCACTGGCCGAGGCGATCCGCGCAGGGCGCGGCGAGGCGTAGCAGAAAGGCACATCACGCAACGGCGCAGGGAGCGAGACCATCCGCGCCGGGAAACGGCAGTTCAGGAGACCACGGATATGCTGGCCAAGCGGATCATACCCTGTCTGGACGTGAAGGACGGCCGCGTGGTCAAGGGCGTCCAATACGTGAATTTCCGCGACGCCGGCGATCCGGTGGAGCAGGCCGCCTGGTACAACCAGCAGGGCGCCGATGAGTTGACCTTCCTCGACATCACCGCCTCGCTGGAGCACCGCGACACCGTGCTCGACATCGTGCGTCGCACCGCCGAGCAGGTGTTCATCCCGTTCACCGTCGGGGGCGGCATCCGTACCATCGAGGACATCCGCGACACCCTCAAGGCAGGGGCGGACAAGGTCTCGATCATGACCGCGGCGGTGCGTAATCCCGACATCATCACCGAAGGGGCCGAGCGCTTCGGCTCGCAATGCATCGTGGTCGCCATCGATGCGCGGCGGGTGCCCGCCGAGGGCCGCGATGACTCCGACCTGGGGCCCGCGCCGGATGCGGACATCCGCTGGCTGGTGCACACTCACGGCGGCACGCGCGCGACCGAGGTGGATGCGCTGGAGTACGCACGCCGCGCCGAGGAGCTGGGCGCGGG